>JADLFV010000048.1 GCA_020849625.1 Phycisphaeraceae bacterium | reverse complement strand
GTCGGGCCATCCGTAGCTCCTTGCGCGGTGAGACAAGTGTCCGCAGAGAAAGCTACCGGATCGCAGCCCGGGGCGCAACACCTAACAAGCGCCGAACGCGCTACGCTTGGAATTGGTTTGCTCTAGGCTCAGTCGGAAAACTGAAGGTGGAGTGGGCGTCTCGCCCGCTGGCGGCCGAGACGGCCGCCCCACCGGAACAAAACATTAGTTTTCCGACAGAACCTAGTCTCCGTGTCTCCTGGTCTGCCTTTAAATCACCCCGTGCTGTTTGAGGATCGTTTCCAGCGCGGCGTGGTTGGCTTCGCTCAGCGGGCACATGGGCAGGCGCAGCTCGCCGCTGTCCATGCCTTTGAAGGCCATGGCCGCCTTGATGGGGATGGGGTTGGTTTCGATGAACATGGCCTTGCACAGCGGGAACAGCTCCAGGTGCAGGCGGCGGGCTTCCTGCCAGTTGCCGAGCATGGCCGCAGCCACCATGGCCTTGACCATGGCCGGCAGCAGGTTGCTCAGCACGCTGATCACGCCTGCGCCGCCTATGCTCATCAGCGGCAGTGTCAGCGAATCGTCACCGCTGAGGATGGCCAAACGCTCGCGGCTGGTCAGCGTGGCGATTTCGCTGGCGACATCCATTGAACCTGTGGCTTCCTTCACGCCCACGATGTTGGGGTGCTGGGCCAGGCGAGCGACGGTTTGCGGTGTCATCGCCACACCGCTGCGGCTGGGAATGTTGTAGAGAATCACCGGCAGGCCGACCTCGGCAATGGTGCTGAAGTGGCGGTACAGCCCTTCCTGCGTGGGCTTGTTGTAGTAGGGATTGACCTGCAAACAGGCATCGGCGCCGACTTCTTTGGCGTGTTTGGTCAGGCGCAGGGCTTCACTGGTGGCGTTCGACCCTGCCCCGGCGATCACCGGCACCTTGCCCCCGGCCGCCTCCACCGCCACCTCAATCACCTTGTCGTGTTCATCGTGGCTGAGTGTGGGCGATTCACCCGTGGTGCCCACCGGCACGACGCCGTCGATGCCCTGGGCGATCTGGAACTGGATGTTGGCCTTGAGCCGATCGTAGTCCACCTGCCCGTCGCGGAAGGGGGTCACCAGTGCGGTCATGGCGCCGTGGAAATTAGGCTTGCTCATGGGAGGCATGGTAGCGAAAGATAGGCACCGAGGCATCGAGGCACCGAGGGACCAAGGGATTCAGACTGGGCACGATTGTCAGCCCTTGGTGCCTCGGTCCCTTGGTGCCTTCGCTACTTCCGCAGCGCCAAGATCAGCTCCACCTTGCCCACATGCTCGTCGAGCCGGCGGGCGATCTGGTCGCTGGTCAGGCCCTCGTCCGCCAGGCGATACACCTGACGGGCCAGTTCGTCTTCCCCCGCCCCTGAACGTGCCGGTGCATCCGCATGGGCCTTGTGGTGCGAGGCGTGTTTCACTCCCGGTGGCAGCACGCCGGGCGTCTCTCCCGCCCCCGGAAGGGATGACCGCGGCTGCGGTGTCTGCGGCGTCTGCGTCGCGGCGGAGGTCTGCTGCAATTGAGCGATCTTCTCGTCCGCTTCGCGCAGCAGCTTTTCCAGTTGCACGCTCTTGGCGTCGAGTTGGCTTGAAAAGCGGCGGGCGAGTTGCTCGATCTCCACCATCAGCGATTCGAGGTCCTGCCGCATGCCGCGTTCCTGCTGGTAGCGCTCGACCTGCTCCATGGGCGTGAGGCGATGGGCACTTCGCTTTCGCCTGTTTCGCAGCATCATCATCAGGGCTGTGACGATCATCATGATGCCGACCAGCGGCATCAGGCTCTTGACGATGTCCGACAGCAGCAACAGGGCCGGTGCATCCATGCCCGGAAAGTGTACCGCAAGGGCTCGGCGGCGGTAAGATCGAGTGATGCCTGATGCCGCTTACCACGGATTGGTGCGGTCCGCGGCCGAAACGCTGCGGCGGCGCTGCGGCGTGCGCGAGGGCGAGCACCTGCTGCTGGCGGTCAGCGGCGGGGCGGATTCGGTGGCACTGCTGCGGGCATTGCATGGCCTGGCGCTGCGGCGGCGCTGGCGTCTGCGCCTGACCGTGGGCCACGTCAATCACGCCCTGCGCCACGGCAGCGATCAGGATGCCGCCTTCGTGCGCGAGTTGGCACAGACATTGGGTTTGAACTGCCTGGAGCGCACGCTCGATCTGAGCGGTGTGACGGACAACCTGGAAGCGGCCGCCCGCGATGCCCGCTATGCGGCTTTGCACGAGATGGCCGACGAAGCGCAGGCTGCAACCATCGCGGTCGCTCACCACGGTGACGATCAACTGGAAACGATTCTCATGCGCCTGCTGCGCGGCTCGAGCATCGCGGGCCTGGCGGGCATGGACTGGCGGCGCGATCGCATCGTCCGCCCGTTGCTGGGCGTGGATCGACCGACCATCGAGGATTACCTGCACGCGCTCGGGCAATCATGGCGCGAGGATCCGACCAACGACGACGTTTCGCTGACCCGCAACCTGATTCGCCGCGACTGGCTGCCCATGCTGCGCCGCATTCAGCCGCGGATGGCGCGACGCATGACGCAGTTGAGCGATCACCTGCGCGGACTGGCAGCCTGGGTGGAATCGGTAACGCAGCGCTGCACGCCGCCGGGCGACCATCTCGATCGCAACGTCGCTCGCCGCATGTTTCCCCTGCTGCTGTCAGCGGTGCTGCGGCGGATGATCGAGCGCAGCGGCGTCGGGGCGGATCGCATCAGCCACGCCACTTTGAATCGCATCGTGCTCGCAGCGCAGGATCACCACGGCGGGCAGCGCCGCTTCGATCTGGCGGATGGTTGCAGCGTGACGGTGACCTCCGAATCACTCAGCGTGCAACGGGGCGATGCGTAGGCTTATTCGCCTTCGAGCATCTCGAGGCGCTGGTGGGCTTCGCGGACGCCCAGGCGGCGCACTTCCACCAGCTTTGCCAATTGCTCATCGCGCGGCTTGCTCTTGCCCGACTCCCAGTGATAGATGGAGAGGGCGGAGCAGCCGACGAGCTTGGCGTAATCCGCGGCGGACAGGCCGAGGCGTTCGCGGTGGCTCTTGAGGCCGTCGGCGCGGAAACGGGCGCCCTTGGGTGCGGCGGCGGGGCCTTCGTGGACCCGCTTTTTCTCCTGCTTTTGAAAATAGGTGACCTTGCGCGAAAGGTCCGCCACCTGGCGCTTGAGCACCGCGATGTCGCGGCGATACTGGGCGCTCTGTTTCTTCAGGAGCGAAGTTTCGCTGCGGGCCTCCTTGCGACCGAGGCGTGCGATTTCATCCTTCAACAGTTTTCCGATGTTGGCCATGTCTGCTCCATTCCATAAAAGGGGCGTCGCCCCATAACATTTCCAGGTCGTAATGGGCCCGCGTGGCCGGCTCGAACAGGTGCACCATCACGTCGATGAAATCCAGCACCAGCCAGGTGGCAGCCGTGTCGCGCTCGCCGGCGAAGCGCTCGAGGTTGAACTGCTCGCGGGCCAGGTCGCTGACGTGATCCGCCACCGCCTTGATCTGGCGATCGCTGGTGCCCGAGCCGATGACCAGGAAGTTGGTCAGCGGGCTCAGGCCGCGCACATCGAAAATGCGCACGTCCTCGCAGTGCAGATCGCTCATCTGCCTCGCCGCGGCGATAGCGAATTCGCGGCCGGACTCGCCGTTGACGCTGATCTCTGCTTCGGTGTCGCAATGCTGCACGATCGCCGGCCCGATTACGAAAAAACCCACGGCCGCCCCGTGGGATAGCACACCATTGTAGTGCTTCAGCCTGTTATTTCAAACAATGCGTCTATCGCTGCCGGATGTACGAAACAATCACTTTGCGGGAAATTGCCAATAGCGGGAGGCAAGAATAAAAAACGCCCCGGGGAAGGGGCGTTTGGTTGCGTTGAAATTACGGTCAAACTCAACCCAGGCCGATCAATTTCATGATGGCGGGGCTGTAGCTGACGATCAGGCCGGCGAACACCACGCTGACGATGCTGACCAGCTTGATGAGAATGTTCAGCGACGGGCCGGAGGTGTCCTTGAATGGATCACCCACGGTGTCGCCGACGACGGTGGCCTTGTGATTCTGCGAACCCTTGCCGCCCAACTGGCCGGTTTCGATGTATTTCTTGGCGTTGTCCCAGGCGCCGCCGGCGTTGGCCATGAAGATGGCCATGGCGAAGCCGCTGACCAGGGCCCCGGCGAGCATACCCATGACGCCGGCCACGCCGAGAATCAGACCGACGGAGATGGGGATGATCACGGCCATGGACGACGGGATGATCATTTCACGCAGGGCGCCCTTGGTGGAAATATTCACGCACTGGGCGTAGTCGGGATACTGGTGCCCATCGTTCTCGACGCTGAAAGGCCACTTCATGGGATCGCTGATGTCAGCATCGCTCATGCCCTGCTTCTTGAATGCGGCCTTCATGATGCCGAACTGGCGGCGGCACTCGTTCATCATGCTGAACGCGGCGCGTCCGACGGCGTTCATGGTCAGCGAGCAAAAAACGAAGACAAACATGACGCCGATGAACAGACCGCAAAGGACCATCGGGTTCATGAGGGTCACGTTGTAGAGCGAGAGCACCTGCGGGAGGGTGAGTTTCATCACGGGAATCGCCACTGCGCCGCCGTCGCCGAGCGTGGCCAAGCCGTGGGTGACGGTGCCGCCGGCCAGTTGGACCGTGGTGTTGGCCGAGGTGGTCACCAACGATTCCTGCACGGTGGTCACATAGGATGCGAGCAGGGCCAATGCGGTCAGCGCGGCTGAACCAATGGCGAATCCCTTGCCGGTGGCGGCTGTGGTGTTGCCCAGCGAATCGAGCATGTCAGTACGTTCACGTACGAACGACGGCTGGTGAGTCATTTCGGCATTGCCACCGGCATTATCGGCGATCGGGCCGTAGGCGTCGGTGGCCAACGTGATGGCCAGCGTGCTGAGCATGCCGACGGCGGCGATGCCTACGCCGAACACCCCGAGCAGGAAATGGTTGTTGCCGCCGGCTGCGATAAAGGCGACGAGGATGGCGGCCACAGTGGTAAGCATCGGAATCCAGGTGGAAATCATGCCCTCGGCGATGCCGGAGATGATAACGGTGGCCGGACCGGTCTGGGCCTGTTCACTGATGCGCTGACAGGGTTTGTGTTCATATGAGGTGTAGAACTCAGTGCCCCATGCGATCACGAGGCCCGCGACGAGGCCGGCAATGATGGCCACCCAGACGCCCCACCACGATACGCCGGGCACGTCGGCCAGCAGGTAGCGGAACAGGATGCCGGAGCCGATGATGATCAGAGCACTGGAGCCCCAAACGCCCATGTGCAGGGCTTTGAGCAGTTGCTTCATGGACGCGCCTTCCTTGGTGCGGACGAGGAAGACGCCGAGAATGGCGCAGATGATGCCCAGGCCCGCCAGCGATGCGGGAGCAGCCACGAGCTTCATCGTCTGTACGGAATTGAGCCCCAGGGCGTAGGCGGAGGCAGCGGCCAGAGAAGCAGCGGCGAGGATGGAGTCATAGTACGACTCATACAGGTCTGCACCCATGCCGGCGACGTCGCCAACGTTGTCGCCGACGTTGTCCGCGATGGTGGCGGGGTTGCGGGCGTCGTCTTCAGGGATGCCGGCCTCGACTTTGCCGACCAGGTCGGCGCCGACGTCGGCGGCCTTGGTGTAGATGCCGCCGCCCACACGAGCGAACAGCGCCTGCAACGAGGCGCCCATGCCGTAACTGAGCATGATGGTCGTGATGGTGTTCATCGAGTTGTTGCCCAGATCCGGGAAGAGCTGGGTCAGCACGTAGAACCAGATGCTGATGTCGAGCAGGGCGAAGCCGGTGACGCACAGACCCATGACGGCTCCGGCGCGGAAGGCGACCTTCAGGCCGTCGTTGAGCGACTTCTTGGCGGCGGCGGTGGTGCGAGCCGAGGCATTGGTGGCGGTCTTCATGCCGAAGTAGCCGCACAAGCCGGAGAAGAAGCCGGCGATCGGGACACCCAGCGCCGACAACGCCGGCTGCAGGTGCAGGCCGAAACTAATGCCCAGCAGAATCAGCACCAGCACGATGAAGACCACAATGATAATCCGCCGCGAAGCCCGCAGGTACGCATATGCACCCTGGCGGACGGCCAGGGCGATACGGACCATTTCTGGTTCGCCTTCGGTGTTGCTCATAACGCTGCGGTAGAACATGAAGGCCATGAACAGCGCGGCAATCGCGCCGATCGGGGCCATGTACCAGACGGCCGGAATCACCCCCGGCGCATCGACAGCGACTTCGGCCGCGGTTGTGGAAAGTGTTGTCGCAGGTGCGACTTCCTGCGCCATCGCCGCGGATGCGACAAACAAGATGGCAAAAACACCGAGAATCATAAGATTCCTTACATGTGGAGCCATAGCGGGCGTCTCCTTTTCACCTTTGCTCCTGGCGACGAAACTCTTGTGGAAGAGGAACGCAAACAGCAACGCCCCCAACGCGCCGATGGGCGCTAAGAAAGATAGCGGAAGATTGGTCAGTGAGGTTTCAGCGAGAGCAGACATATTAGAATGCCTCCAAGGGTAACGGTTGCAAATTTCCTCGTGGACGTTGCCTCAACTGCGTGGACCGGACAGAGCTTTATCGACACAGTTGGACCGAAATACATAGCGGATCGGCGAAGATAGCGGTCCGGGTCGCGGTATGCAAACAGGCATCGGAGCGGGTGCAATAAAAAAACCGGCGAATCCGCGGATTCGTCGGTTGAATGCACATTGCTCATGGTTGTTTGCTCAGCGTGCCGGCTTGACCATCCGCGGCGCGGGGCCGCCCTGGCGTCGCTTGACGCTCTTGCGCAGGGCGCGCTGCTTGCGCTCGGAAGGCTTTTCGTAATAGGCCCGCTTCTTGATTTCCTTGGTCAGCCCTTCCTTTTCGCACAGCTTCTTGAAGCGGCGAAGCATTTGCTCGGCTGACTCACCACTGCGGGCCTTGATGCGGATGGCCATACGGTCACTCCTGATCCATGTTCGCGTCAAATCGAGCCAAACAGCATACCCGGCCGCGGCAGACGATGCAACGGGTGGCTGGGGGGCTGTCGTGAATCGGCTTATCGCACCTGATAGCCTGCAAAGTCGTTGGGGTCGTCCGTGGCGCTGGCGTTCAGGACGATGGACTTGCTGGGGAACCACATATCGACCTTGCGGGAGTCCGGCTCATTGAAGCTGCCGGCATGGCCGTCGAGGAAGGCGATGTTGAGCGTATCGCCGTTATGGCGGTAGGCGAAGCGGCGGGCGTTGAGCTTCTGCTGATTCGTAGCAAACTTGTAGGGGTTGCCGTTGCTGACCATGACGGAGATGCCCGGGCCGAGGGTGCCCCAGTTGCCGCCGCCGATCTGCTTGACGTAGCTGTTGAAGGAGGACTCGCCTGTGGCTGCTTCGATGTAGCGTGCGCCGTCGAGGGCGATGGCTTTGAGGGAAGGATTGCCGACCACGTCGAGGCGACCGGCGTAGTTGGCGGGGGCGCGGATGGCGCTGGTGACGTAGCTGTACTGATAGATCTCGTTGGGCGCAGCCTGGGCGGCAGTCTTCCAACTGACCACCAGGTTGGAGTTGATCGAATAGCTGGAAATCGGATGTCCAGGCCCAATGGGCGAACTGCCCTCGACCCGGTCGTAAACCTCCTTGTTGGCGGGGCAGCGGAACTCCTCCTGAAAGATTCGTTTCACGCGATCCCAGCGGCCCGGCGGCAGGCCGAGGCTGCGGCCGAGGGTGGGCGAGACCCAGTCGAAGTTCTGGGTCGGCTCGCTGGGATTGTTGGCGAAGGTGTAACCGGTATCGAGCCGGGTCAACTCCGCGCCGCTGGTGTTGGGACCAGCCAGCCAGTCCTTGCTTTCGACCGTATAAGCCATCATGCCCTGCCCGGCGCCGCGCAGGTGGCCGAGGCAGGCGCCGCTCTGGGCCGCGCCGCGGGCTTTGCCCAAGGCCGGCAGCAGCAGGCCGATCAGCAGGGCGATGATACTGATGACCACGAGCAGTTCGATGAGGGTGAAAGCGCGGCGTGGCGTGTGGTGGTGAGGCAGCATGGGCTCGTCATCCGTGGCAAGCGGTAGAAAGTTAAGCTGGGTACAACATCAACCTGATCGCATAAAGAAGGGGCCGACCCGGTAAGGCCGACCCCTTGAAGTTCCAACTCCAAACCACTTACACACCGCGGCGACGCAGCATCGCCACAGCGCCCAGACCGATCAGCGCCAGGCTGGCCGGTTCGGGGATGACGTTGGTAGTGCCCGGGGTGCCGGTATAAGCGCCGGGTGTGACGTCGGCCGGGTCAAAGGCACCGATTAACCACGCGCCGCCGTCGGGGCTGCGGTAAACCAAGCCGGGTGCGAACGCCCCGTCAGGGCCTACCACGGGCAGTCCCAAAGATGCGGCATAGGAGTACTCAGTTGCAGCAGGCGGATTGGCTTCTTCAATAATGCTCAGGCCGTCGATGATGCTGGTCCATGGTGTGGAGTCAAGCACGCCGTCGTCGTTGATGTCCAGGTCGTTGCCATTGGCGCCGCTGAAACCGCTGACCAGCAGGTGGGTGACGTTGTCGCTGTTCTCGAAGGTATCGTTGGACAGCGTGGTGTCACCGGTGACGCTATAGACGTTGGCGGGGTTGATGTCGAGGAAGAACCCGCTGGCGGGAATGGCGAAGGAGTTGAGGTCGATGACGCGTTCGATGACGCCGCTGCCGCCTGTGCCGTCACCGATCACGATGTAAGCCAATCCCGCGAGCGACTCGCCGGGCGATCCGTACAACTCAAAGAACTCTGAGTTGTCCGAGCTGGGCTGATCGATGCGAATTTCGTTGATCACCGCAGCCCGGGTAGCGCCGGCCAGGCCGAGGGCAATGACGGTCGCCGCACAGATTGTCAAATCCCTGATTCTCATGATTCGTTTCTCCTTAGAAATAGGTTTCATGTCAATTCGATCTGAGTTCGATCAACAACGGGCAGGGATACTACCTGCCGAATGTGAGCATATGACTAATGTGGGCCAAGAGGTTTGAACATCGTTTCTCCGCCATGACTATCCCAGAAAACGTCCGCGGTTTCTAGCAGTCATTGGCAAATTTTTCCAGAACCGGGGGCGGTTCCGGGGGCAAACCTTGCCGCAAGCATCCGACAGCGGCTGACCGGCGGGGCCGGGTTGTCTGCCGTCGAGCAGTTTGCAGCCGTCCTTGCCGCCCAGATCGTGGGCATTCCTGCTCCCTGGCCGCCGTGCCGCCTGTTTTTCAGGCATGCGTGATGCCTTTTGAGAATTTAGATAAGCCGTGTGAGCGGAGTATTGTCAGACGGTTACTTTGAAATTTATTTCACCCGACCCGGCGCAACCGACAGGTTTTCCACGGGCGCGGACCAGTCGCAATGCGTGAGAAAAGATCGAAGCCGAGCCCTGAGGAGGAGTCCGCGACGACGAAGGGCCGGATCGAACGCACAGCAACCACTCGATCCGACCCTTCGTCGCCGGACTCCTCAGGGTGCGGCGTTTGTCGCCGGACTCCTCAGGGTGCGGCGTCTGCGTCTATCCCACCTTCACCGTCAGTTGCTCATCGGCGTCGATGTCCAGCGTCAGGCGTGAGCCGTCGGGGATGGAACCTTCGATCATGGCCCGGCCGATGCGGGTCTCGACTTCGTGCTGGAGGTAGCGCTTCAGCGGCCGCGCGCCGTAAACCGGGTCGAAGCCCGCCGCGGCCACCGATTGACGAGCAGCATCAGTCAGCGTCAACGTGATCGAGCGCTCCGCCAGGCGGCGGCGCAGGTCCTCGATCTGCAGATCGACGATGCGGGCGATCTCTGCCAACTGCAACGGCTTGAACAGCACCACGTCATCCACACGGTTGAGAAACTCCGGGCGGAAGTGCTGGCGCAGTGAGCCGAGAACATTCTCGCGGGCGGTGTGCTCGATCTGCCCGTCGCCGGTCACGCCGTCGAGCAGGTACTGGCTGCCGATGTTGCTGGTCATGATGATGACGGTGTTCTTGAAGTTCACGGTGCGGCCCTGGGCGTCGGTGACTCGGCCGTCATCGAGAATCTGCAGCAGCACGTGGAACACGTCCGCGTGCGCCTTTTCCACTTCGTCAAAGAGAATCACGCTGTAGGGCTTACGCCGCACAGCTTCGGTCAGTTGGCCGCCTTCTTCGTAACCGATGTAGCCGGGCGGGGCGCCGATCAGCCGGCTGACGTTGTGCTTCTCCATGTACTCGCTCATGTCGATGCGGATGAGGTTGTCTTCGCTGTCGAAGAGCGTCTGGGCCAGGGCCTTGGCCAGTTCAGTTTTGCCGACGCCGGTGGGCCCCAGAAAGATGAAGCTGCCGATGGGCCGGCGCGGATCCTTGATGCCGGCCCGGGCCCGGATCACCGCATCGGACACCAGCTTGACCGCTTCGTCCTGCCCGATGACGCGGCGATGCAACTGTTCCTCCAGCTTCAGCAGCTTCTCACGCTCACCTTCCAGCAAGCGGGTGACGGGGATGCCGGTCCAACGGGCGACGATGCCGGCGATCTGGTCCTCGGTGACCTGCTGTTGGAGAAGTCGGGTATCGGGTTTCGGGTTTCGGGTATCGGGTTCCGCAGCCGCAAGCTGCTTTTCCAGGCTGGGCAACACGCCGTACTTCAACTCCGCAGCCTTATCGAGGTTGTGATCGCGCTCAGCACGCTCGATGTCCAGCTTGGTCTGTTCGATCTGTTGACGCAGTTTGGCTTCCTGGCCCAGCGATTGCTTTTCCTGCTGCCACTGGGCCCGCATGGCGTCGGCTTTGGCGCGCTGGTCAGCCAGCTCCTTGCGCAGGGCATCGAGACGCTTTTTGCTGGCGTCGTCGGTTTCCTTTTTCAACGCTGCTTCTTCGATCTCCAGTTGCGTCACCCGCCGCGTCACCTGATCCAGCTCCGCGGGCATCGAGTCGATCTCCGTGCGGATCATGGCGCAGGCTTCGTCGATCAGGTCGATGGCCTTGTCCGGCAGAAAACGATCGCTGATGTAGCGATGGCTCAACACAGCGGCCGCGACGCAAGCGTTGTCCTGGATCTTGACCCCGTGATGAACCTCGAACCTCTCCCGCAAGCCGCGCAGGATCGAGATGGTGTCCTCCACCGTGGGTTGATCCACCATCACCGGCTGGAAGCGCCGCTCGAGCGCCGCATCCTTCTCGATGTGCTTGCGATACTCATCGAGCGTCGTGGCGCCGATGCAGTGCAACTCACCGCGAGCCAGCATGGGCTTGAGCAGGTTGCCGGCATCCATGGCTCCTTCGGTCTTGCCCGCGCCGACGATCACGTGCAGCTCGTCGATAAACAGCAGGATGCCGCCGTCGGACTGCTTGACTTCGTTGAGCACCGCCTTGAGGCGCTCTTCAAACTCCCCCCGGAATTTAGCGCCAGCGATAAGAGCGCCCATGTCCAGGGCGAAAATCGCCTTGTTTTTCAGGCCTTCCGGCACGTCCCCCCGGAAGATACGTTGAGCGAGTCCCTCCACCACAGCCGTCTTGCCCACGCCGGGCTCACCGATGAGCACGGGATTGTTTTTGGTCTTGCGCGAGAGGATGCGCACCACGCGACGGATCTCCTGATCGCGGCCGATGACCGGATCGAGCTTGCCGTTGCGGGCCTCGGTCACCAGGTCGCGGCCGTAGCGCTGGAGGGCTTCGTAAGTTGCTTCGGGGTCGGCTGACTGTACCCGCTGGTTGCCGCGCACCTTGGTCAGCAAGGCCAGGAACACGTCGCGGTTGAGATTGTGTTTGGCCAGCAGGCGCGCCACGTCGCCGTTGCCGCCGAGCATGGCCAGCACCAGGTGCTCGACGCTGACGTACTCGTCCTTGAGCCGTTTTGCTTCGGATTCAGCACTGGTCAGTGTCTGTTGAAGTTGCTGCGAGATCATGATTTTCCCGGGCTCGCTTCCCGGCCCACTAATGCTGGGGCGTTTGGCCAGGAGGTTTTCCAGGTCGGTGGCCAGTTGATCGGCATTGGCGTCAATGCGGCTGATCAGTCGCGGGATCAGGCCTTCGGATTGGCGCAGCAACGCCAGCAGCAGGTGTGGATCATCGACCTGCTGATGTCCGAAGCGCGTGGCCAGGTTCTGCGCTTCGCTGAGCGCTTCCTGTGTTTTGTGGGTGAGTTTGTTGAAATCCATGATTTACTTCCCCGTATCCAGCTTTTTCAGTTGTTCGTACAGCTTGCGTTGTTCGTCGGTCAGTGTTTTGGGTACGGCGATGCGCAGGCGGACGAACAGGTCGCCTTTGCCGCCCAGTCCTTTGCCCTTGAGGCGCAGCTTGCCCCCGCCCCCGGAAGTGGCGCCGGGCGGCACGGTGAGTGTCACGTCGCCGTCCAGTGTGGGCACATCGACTTCGCCGCCGAGGGCCGCGGTGGCGGGGCTGACGGCAATTTCGGTGGTCAGGTTGTGGCCGTCGATACTGAAGCGCGGATCAGGTGCGACGTTGACCTTCAGCAGCAGGTGCTGGCCGCGCAGGCGAATCTTCTGGCCGGGCTTGGTCGCGGGTGGGATCTGCACTTCGATGGTCTTGTTGCCGTCGGGGCCTTGCAGTTGCAGTGAGCGCGAGCAGCCGTGATGCGCTTCGTGCAGGCTGACGGTGATGGCTGCCTCCTGCTCCTGCGGTCCCCGCCCCCGGAAGTGGTCATGTTGGTGAGCGAAGCCGGCAAACGGATCGCCCCCGGAAGCGCCGCCCGCGCGGCGCATGTGTTGGCCGAACAGGGCTTCGAAGAAGTCGGAGAACTGGCCGCCGCCGTGGAAGCTGAAGCCGTGGGCATTGGGGCCGCCGCGGAATTCGAAACCCTCAAACCCGGGTGGTGGTCGAAACTCCTGGCCGGCTTGCCAGTTTTCGCCGAGCTGGTCATAACGCTGCCGTTTGGCGGGGTCTTTGAGCACCTCGTAGGCTTCGCTGACCTGCTTGAACTTGCTCTCAGCTTCAAGGCCCTTGTTGCGGTCGGGGTGATACTGCTTGGCCAGCTTGCGATAGGCGCGCTGAATCTGCTCGGCCGTAGCATCGCGCGGCACGCCCAGTGTCTGGTAGTAATCCTGGAATTTGACAGCCATCGCACTATCTCCCGGTGATCGGTTGCAACAGCCGTGCCAGGATTATAGCCGCAATTAAAGTCATACCATGTAGTTATGGCGTCGAGTGACATCACTATCGGGGGTGGGGTGCCAGATTGGCAGGTGGGTCAGTTCAGTGGGGCGCAGAACCAGGTGGACTGGCTGCCCACAGCGACCTGCCGCAGCAGGTGCAGCTTGAATTGATCACCCAGTCGGGCCACCAAGGCGGTGGCCTGTTCGCAGCGCCCGGTGAACAGGTGCAGCATCGGCTCCGCGTCGGCGTCCAGCTTCAACTGCCGCTGGGTCAGAGCCAGCAACTGGCGGTGCTCGACCGCCCACTGGCGTGCGGACAGCAGTTCGGTGATGGCACTCTGCAGGTTGTCAGCTTCGCGGTGCAGCAGGTGCATGACGCCGCGTTGATCGAGCACGATCTCGACCCCCGGAAGTTGGGGACATCGGGCTTCCAGGGCGATGGCCCCCGGAAGGGTGGTGATGAGGGCGGACAGAGAGGGGATGGCGGATGGCGGACCCCCGGAATCGCGAATGGCGGATGGCTCGGTGACGGGCGCCGGGGCAGGTATGGAGGCCGGTTCGCGCTTCGGGCGCTCGGCTGGTTTGGCGGGCGCGGGGATATCCATGATGCGGGAGCGGCGCGGAAGCTGTGGTCTGCGTTCCGGGGCGGTCGATGCGGACTTTTTCATTTCCGGGTGCGGGACGGGCGATGAATCGCCCTCCGCCGTGGCGGCCGGTTCGATCTGCTCGACCTGCGGGCGCTCGAGCGTGGCGAACCAGTCGCACAGCTTGGGCCAGACCTGGTTGACGCCTTCGAATGTGCCCAGGCGACGAACGTGCACCGGCACCATCTGCTTCTGCCAGCCCATCAACCGCACCGGCGTGTTCAGGAAACTCTCCGACGCGCTGCGAATGCGGGCCGCGGCGGACTGAGCGACGGACTGCTCGCTGCCCATGATCATCAGTCCGATGCGCTTGTCCGATACGGTGACGTCCGTTTCCGCACGCTGCTTGAGCATGCGATAGGCGCTGATGATCGAAGCGTCATCCGCTCCGCACAGCAGCGTCCAGTCGTCCAGTGCGAACAGGCGCAGAGCTTCCGTGCCGTCCAGGGCCGGCTCCACGTGCACCAGCACGCTGGTCACCGCGCTTTGTCCAGCCCGCACCAGTGCTTCGAGTAGCGCCACGATGGCCGGGCGACGGTCGCTGCTTTGACCCATCTCGATCACCGGCCGGGTCTTGCCCACCGCGTTTTTCGGCTCAACCAGTTCCAGTTCGATGCGCTCACCCGCCACGTGCAGCAGCGCCACGGGGCCATTCTGGTCGGACAGCAATTGGGCGTACTGCTGAAGCCACGGCCCGCTGACGCCCGGCAGGTTGCCCAGCAGCACCGCTTCGACCTGCGCGCCAAGCATGGGCTGCGGTTCGGGTGGAGCTATGATGGCTGTGGCGGACTCTTTGGATTCCTCATCATCGGTCAGGCGCAGGAACGGGGCCTCTTCGGTTCGGCCGTTGGCGGCCCGATGGGCGCCGGTGACCGCGTCGAGTTGCTGCTGCTGCTGCGATTTGCCCTCAGCTTCGGAAGGATCACTTCCGGGGACGGGGGCACTTCCGGGGGAGAGTTTGGGTTTGAGGCGGATGGGGGCCGGTGCGTCCAGGGGATCGCTGGTCTTGCGCACGGTCTGACCATCCGGGCTGATCCCGGTCAGGTAGAGATCAGCCAGGTCATCGAGGGCCTGTTTGGTGCGTTCGTCGTCCATGACAGATTGATTTTCGATTTTCGAATGCATTCTATCGACCACGATTTCCAATTCGAAAATCGCAATTCGACATTCGAAAATCAGGCTATCTCAATGACGTTGTTCACTTCGCCGTAGGGGTTGGACTCGGTCTTCTCATTGTAGGGGTCAGCCACCCACTGGCCATCGACCACCAGGCGGTACTGGTAGCGGCCGGGCGGCACGGGGACGCAGGCCTGCCAGACGCCCAGTTGTTCGTTGGCGATCATGGGCGTGCGCTCGGGGTTCCAGCCGTTGAAGTCGCCGGCAATCGCCATGCGGCGGGCCATGTCGGCCGGCTGCACGAACAGCAATCCCTGCGTGGTCGGGCGAACGCCATAGACGCTGTTCAGGCGCTCGCGCACCTGCACGTTGCTGCCGATCGTCGGCCGATCGTCGCCGGCCCGGGTCAGGGGATTCAGATCAGCATCGACGCGCACCGGCGGGCGGGCGGGCTCGTTGAGATCTTCAGCGATCATGTCTTCATCGGCACTGAGGCGGGCGGAGATGGCCGCGGTGCGGGCGCTGAGGGCCCGAGCCCGTTCGACCAGTTCCGCGGCCCGGCTCATGGCGGCATTGCGGGGCGGACTGCTGGTGGCGATCAGCGGATCACTGGCTTCCGCGCCGACACCAGCCGCCTCGAATTCTTCCATGCTCGGCGGCTGCGGCGGGTTGGCCATCAGCCAGGCGTACAATCGCTCGAAGTCTGCCATGCCCCGACTGGCGGCATCGTATTCGGTGATGGGCTGGCCGAAACTGGCCGCCTCTTTGAGCTTGCTGTTGAAGTTGATGACCACCGGCAGCAGCTTGCCGGCAAACTGGCGCTTCAATTCACTGAGGATCTCGCGGGCCAGCTTGGTGCGCACGTCGTACATCGTGGCCAGCACGCTGAAGCGCACGCGGTGACCAGCCCGGCGGGCCAGCATTTCGATGGTCTGCTCCTGTCGCACCGAGCCCTGCAACGCGAAGTAGCCGGTCTCCACGGGGATGATCACCTCGTCGGCCGCGCGCAGGGCGTTGAAGGTCAGCAGTCCGATCGACGGCGGGCAGTCGATCACGCAGAAGTCATAGCGCTGCTGCACGGTGGACAGCACCTGGGACAGCCGGCGATCACGGTCGGCTGCCCCAGATAGCTGCTGTTCAATGCCTGCCAGTTGAATGGTCGAGGGCGCCAGGTCGAAGTTGCGGCTGATCTGCCAGACGATGTCCGCCACCGCGAGCGAGCCGTCAAGCCCCGCCCGCATCAGGTCGGAGGTGGAGCGCTCGATCTGAGCATCGGGCACCGCCAGACCCATGGCACAGTGGGCCTGGGGGTCCATGTCCACCAGCAGGGTGCGATGTCCCTGGGCCGCCAGCGTGGCAGCCAGGTTGATTGAGACGGTGGTCTTTCCGCAGCCGCCTTTCTGATTGATGATGGCGATGGTCCGCACGCTGCGCGCCTTCCTTGGCCGTCGAGGGACAAGTGCTGTCGCTGTCATCGACGTGCATCCGAGAAAATCTTGAAAAGCAGGCAGTAGGGAGTAGGCAGTAGGCAGTAGGGGCTGCAAAAGGGGGACGCATGCGAATCCGAACCCTACTGCCTACTGCCTACTCCCTACAATACTCCCCCATGCGACTGATCCTGGCCAGCAAATCCGCCCGCCGGGCCCTGCTGTTGCGCGAGGCGGGTTACGTCTTCGAGGTGGCCACGCCATTGTTCGATGATCCGGCGAACCCGGTTCAGCTTGACGGCCACTCGCCGCAGCAGGTGGCGATGGACCTGGCCGCGCGAAAGGCGCTCAGCATCGACCTCGGCGGAGGCCGCTTCAGCGGCCGTGATTCCGACGCCACCGACGCTGTGATCCTCGCGGCCGACACCATCTGCGTCGGCAGCGACGGCGCGTTGATCGGCACACCCGCCACGGCCGAGGCCGCGGGGCAGATGATCCAGGCCTTCGTGAACAGCGCCCATCAGGTGGTCAGCGGCGTCGCCCTGCGGCGAGGCGGACAGGTCGAGACGCTGGCGGACAGCGCCGAAGTGGTTTTTGGGCCATTGGAATTACAGCAGATCGCAGATTATCTGGCCGGTGGGTTATGGCAGGGCAAGGCGGGCGGGTACAACCTCTTTGAGCGACAGGCGGCCGGTTGGCCGATCAGCGTGCAGGGCGATCCGACCACGGTGGTGGGTCTGCCGATGAAGAAGCTGACGGTGGCGTTGGCGCGATGGGGCATCTCAGCCGCATGAACCTCAGTCGCCTGATCCCGGTGCTCGATGGCTCGGACGCTTCCATGCGGGCATCCGTGATGCGCGGCATGCTGCGCTGCGCCGAGCCGGTGTATCGCTGTGCGGTGCGGCAGCGCAATCGTGCCTTTGATCGCGGCAGTCGCAAGTCCTTGCCCCTGGGCCGCCCGACGATCAGCGTCGGCAACATCACCACCGGCGGCACGGGCAAGACGCCCCTGGTCATCGACCTGGCCCGCCGACTCGAACATGCCGGCATTCTCCTGCGTGGTTATCACGGCGAGGATGAAACACTCGAACTGCGCCAGGCGGTCGGTGATACCGCCCAGGTCGAAGCCAATCCCGACCGCGCAGCCGGGGCCCGTGCTCTGCTCGCCCGTGCCCCGCAAACGCGCGTGCTGCTGCTGGACGACGGCTTCCAGCATCGTCAGGTGCAGCGCGATCTGGACCTGGTGCTGATTGACGCCACGAGGCCGTTCGGCTTCGATCATCTGCTGCCGCGCGGATTGTTGCGCGAGCCGGTGGAGAATCTCAAACGTGCTGATGCGGTGATCGTCACCCGCTGTGATCAACTGCACCCCGACGCCCTGTGCGAACTGGACAACCGCGTGATCGAACTGACCGGCAAACCGCCGATCGCGCACGTGTCGCATCGCTGGTCCGCCCTGCGTGGTGAAGGATCAGATGATGTGTCATTGGACAACTTCCGGGGGCTGCGCGTGGTGGGCGTGTGCGGCATCGGCAACCCGGAGGCGTTCGAACGCACGCTCAAGCAGCATGCCGGCCGGGTGCAGGCGATGGCGACGTTCCAGGACCATCACCACTACAGCCGCCAGCAGATCGTGGGCATCATCGATCAGGCCAAACGCGATTTCGCCGACGCGGTGGTGACCACGGAAAAGGATTACGTCAAGTGGCAACCGCTGCTGAAGGGCGTGGAGCCGGCGCTGCCCGTGCTGCGGCCGGTGCTGACGATGAGCTACCGGCACGGCGAGCACGCCCTGGAATCCCTGGTGCGGAAAGTCGTAGGGCGTGGTGCGTAGGGCGTATAGCGTATAGGCCTCATGCCCACGCCTCCTTAGACGCTCTACGCTCTACGCTATACGCTATTACCCGTGAGCGATCCACAACAACCCGACAACCTGGTGTCCATCCTCGACCGCTGGCAGCGAACGCGCATGATCGTCGTGGGCGACTTCATGCTCGATCGGCACATCTACGGCAATGCCGAGCGCCTCTCGCCCGACGCCCCGGTGCCGGTGCTGGCCGCCGAGCGGCGCGAACATGCGGCCGGCGGGGCGGCCAACGTCTGCCTTGACCTGCGGGCACTGCGCTGCGATGTGCATTGCGTGGGCGTGGTGGGGCGCGATGTGCACGGTCGCACGCTGCGCCATGAGCTGAGCAAAGCAGGCTGCAAAGTGGCCGGACTCATCGCTGCGAGCGATCGGCCCACCACGGTCAAACACAATTTCGTCGGCCTGGCCCAGCATCGTCACCCCCAGAAGATGTTCCGCGTCGATGATGAAAAGCGCGCTGCCATCCCCCCGGATGTGGAGAAGAAGCTGCTGGCGAAGATTGACCCGTTACTCAAGCGTGCCGACGTGCTCTGCATCGAGGACTACAACAAGGGCGTGCTCACCCCCGGAATGTGTCAGGCGGTCATCCGCATGGCGAAGAAAGCCAGGGTGCCGGTCTTCGTCGATCCGGCCGCGATCAGTGATTTTTCCAAGTACCGCGGCTGCACCTGCATCACGCCCAACCGCAGTGAAGCATCGCTGGCCACCGGCCTCAACGCCGCGGCGGCCAACGGGCGCACGCTCGAACGCATCGGCCGACGCTTGCAGCAGGACCTGTCGATCGCCAACGTGGTGCTGACTCTGGACCGCCAGGGCCTGATGCTGGTGCGTGCCAAGCAGCCGCCGCTGCACGTGCCCACGCAGGTGCGCGAGGTGTATGACGTAACCGGGGCCGGCGACATGGTGCTGGCAGCCCTGGCGTCCGGTTGCGCCAACGGGCTGGACTGGCCGGAGGCGCTGGCGCTGGCGAATCTCGCAGCCGGGCTGGAGGTCGAACGTTTCGGCGTGGCGCCCATCGCCCTGCACGAACTGCTGCTGGCCGAACTGGAGCGACACCGGGCTGAATCGGGCAAGCTGCGCACGCTCGATCAGTTGGCCGTCGAACTGGACGCCTATCGCGCCCAGGGCAAAAACATCGTTTTCACCAACGGCTGCTTCGACATCCTTCATGCCGGGCACGTGCAGTATCTGCGCCAGGCCCGCCGGCTGGGCGATCTGCTGGTGGTGGCCATCAACAGCGACCGCTCCATTCGCAAACTCAAGGGCAAAGGCCGGCCGGTCAACACCCAGCTTGACCGCGTCATGGTGCTCAGCGAACTGGCGAGCGTGGATTACATCGTGATCTTCGACGGTCTCACGCCCGAGCCGCTGCTGCGTCGGCTCAAGCCGCACGTGCTGGTCAAGGGCGCCGATTACAAGCGCAAACAGGACGTGGTGGGCTGGCAGATCGTGGAAGGCTACGGCGGCCGCATCGAGCGCGTGGGCCTGATCGAGGGTCTGAGCACCACCAACATCATCCGCAAAGTCCGCGGGCAATAGAGTAACACCGTATGTAAATGCGGCGCCATCCCTCTCATACGGTTTATGATAATCCCTTGGGCGTGCCAGCTTTAGCTGGCATGATCGCGGGCAGACATGCCGACTGAAGTCGGCACGCCTAGACGCACGAGTTTCAACCGTAAATCGTATCAATCACTTGCGGTGCTCATCCAGCAGCTTCTGCAGCTTGTCTATCTCCGCATTGCGCGAGTTGGTGCGGCGCAGGCGATCGATCATGCGCTGAGCGTCGTCGAACTGATCGGCCTGGATCATCCATCGGGCGGCTTCGGCCAGGAAGGTTTCGTTGGCCGGGTCGATGGACGTCAGTTGCTCATAGAACGCGGCTGCCTGCTGCGGTTGGCCCAGCATGGCCCAGCACTCGGCCAGTTTGCCGGCCGCATCGGGTTGGATCAGACGCCGTGGCGGCAGACTGTTGAGCGTCTTGAGTGCTTCGCCCGGCTGGTTGTCACGCAGCAGCAGCGTGGCCCGGCTGAGCACGTAGGCGTTCTCGAACTTCGATTCCCCGGCCGCCAGCTTGATCGCTTTGTCGATCTGATCGATGGCCAGCTTCAGCTTGTTCTGGCGGGCGTACAGGTCGCTAAGCAGAGCGTAGGCCCGGTGCGAGGAAGCGTTGATGCGCAGGGCCTCGAGCAGTTCCATCTCCGCCTGGGCGTAATCCTGCTTGCGGATGTAAACCTCGGCCAGGTGAACGCGGAATCGTGGATTGGAAGTATCCAGGCCGACCGCCTGCGAGAAATGGCGCTGGGCTATGTCCAGGTCGCCGCGCTGAAGGGCCAGCGTGCCGGCGTTGATCCGCACCTCCGCCTGCGAGCCGTCCAGGGCCAGGGCCGCATCGAATTCAGCGGCCGCGGCATCCAGATCCTGCTGCAACATGAGCATGTTGCCCAGCATGACGTGACCGGCTGCGACCTTGGGATAGCGCTGCACGTACTTGCGGGCATCGGCAGTCAGCAGCGCAAGATCGTCATGGTTTTCCAGCGCGTTCTGGAAGCGCGTCTGCAGAACGTCCAGCTCGGTCTGGGCCTGTTTCTCATCGGTTGCTGACGATTTCACCTGCGGGGGTGGAGGTGCGGAGCGATCGCAGGCGCTCAACATCGCGGTCAGCAGCACGATCAACCACAGCAGCGGACTTTTCATGCTGCAAGCGTAGCAGGGCTGAGGGCGGCTGCAAACGTATAATCCAGGCGATGGTCGAGCTTCGCCGCACCGTGCGTTTCTGTATCAACGATGCCAGCCAGGGCGATGACCCCGGCGGGCGCGACAACACGTTCAGCGCCTGGCCGGCCATGCGCGGGCTCGGCCGGTACTACGAGTTGGAGGTCGCTTGCCGCGGCGAGCCTGATGCGAAGACCGGCTACGTCATGAACATCAAGCGCATCGACGAGGCAGCCCGGGCGGCGGCGCTGCCCCTGATCGAGCAGGCGGCCCGAAGCGGCGGGGCGGTGACCCTGGGCGACCTGATGCGTAGGATGTTGCGGGCCCTGGAGTCGAAGTTGGATCACAGCGTCACGCGCTTGCGCCTGGCCCTGACGCCGTACTTCTCACTGAGCATCCGGAGCCGAAGCATGGACCAGATCGAGATCAGCCAGCAGTACGAGTTTTCCGCCGCTCATCGCCTGCACGTGCCGCAGTTGAGCGATCAGGAGAACCTGCGCATCTTCGGCAAGTGCAACAACCCGGCGGGTCACGGCCACAACTATCGTGTGCAGGTGGCGGTGAATGTGGCCATGGATGACCGCGGCTCGGTGTTGCCCGTCGAGCGACTCGATCAACTGGTCAACGCCCGGGTCATTGAGAAACTGGACCACAAGCACCTGAACCATGACGTGCCGCAGTTCGCCGCCTTGAATCCCTCGGTGGAGCACATCGCCAAAGTGATCTGGGACATGCTGGCGGCCCCGTTGGGCGATCTGGGTGCGGAATTGCAGGAGGTCAGCGTGTGGGAAACAGGCAAAACCGTGTGCACGTACCGAGGTCCCCGGGACCGGGCTGAGCCATGAGCGACTGGCAATTGTGGCAACTGATGCGAGCCTACTGGAGCCTGGCGGCGATCGCGGCCCTCGGGTTGTTCGGCGTCGCCATCCTGGTCAGTCTGCTGGCTGCCTGGCGCCGCTATGGCCTGCACCGCCGCCAGCTCGAAGCCCGCCGGGCTGCTCATCGCCATACCGAAATGCAGGACCTGTGGCGACTGGGTGGCAAGCGCCTGGCCAGCATGTTGCCCCCAACACCGAACGACCGCGACCTGCTGATGGAGGATGACGAAAACCTCGATGAGGACGACGATGACGATGACGATGATGAAGATGAGGATCGGGAATGGTGGCAGAAGGGGTGAAGGGGAAAGCCGAATGTCTAATGTCTAATGTCTAATGAGGAGGTGCTGTGCCTTGGTTTGGTCATTAGACATTAGACATTAGACATTGGTCATTGGTCATTGGTCATTTTTTTTCATCATGCATCTTCCCGTTCCCCTGCACGATTCGCACTCTTGCACGGTGCCTGAGACGTGGCGCAGGCAGTAGTCGATGCGTGAGCCGATCACCTCGTGCATCATCGGATGCAGGCCGATGGGCGCGGTGACCATGTGGGCGACGCCGGGATGGCGGCGGGCGGCGATAGCGACCAGTTCGGGAATATCTGTGTCCCAGTGCTTGCCCGGCAGCAGGAAGTAGGGGCAGACCACCACCCGTTTGGCGCCGTGCGCCACGCAGCGGTCGAAGGCGGTGCCGATGGTCGGCTCGGACATTTCCATGTGGGCCGGCTCAACGATGCGGAAGGGCGAGTGCTCGGTGAAGTGGGCCACGAACTGCTCGAACATCTGGTTGGATTCACTTCGCCGCGAGCCGTGATCGACGATGATCACCGCGGTGTGCTCGATGTCCTGCGTGTAGTCGGTCATGGCGTGCTCGCTTCCAGCGCGGTGGTGGTCCGGCCAGTATAGGCGGGGTCGTAAGCCAGTTCCTGTAGCAGGGCGTCGGCGAAATCCACCACGAGCTCGCCGCCGGCGGCGTTGATCTTCCAGGCGACGTCGCTGGGCTGATGGTAATCCTCGTGCAGTCCGGTGAACAGTTGCAGCACGGGGATGCCGATGCCGGCGAACGGCTCATGATCCGCCACGGCCAGCACGATGGGTATCGGTCGCAGTTGCAGCTCGGGCGTGTGCTGATGGGCAGCCATGATCGCCTGCGGCCACCACGGCGCGGTCTGGTTGCCGATCACGTAGAGCGTCCGCTCGCGCAGGCGGCCGACCATGTCCAGGTTGATCATGGCGGCCGCGCGGTGCAGGTCGAAAGCAAGTGCTTCGGGATGGGTGACGAAATGCCTTGATCCGCGCAGGTCGTGCTCCTCGCTGCTGAAGCCGACGAAGATCAGTGTGCGCCGCGATGCCGCCGGGTCGTGTTCGGCGCGCTGGGCCCAGCGCCGGGCCAGCAGCAGCATGGCGGCCGTGCCGGATGCGTTGTCATCGGCGCCGGGGAAGATTCCTTCGCGTTGCGTGCCGATGCCCAGGTGATCGTAATGGGCGCCGACGATGATGCACTGCTCAGCCAGATCGCCACAGCCCGGCAGACCGGCTGCGATGTTGTGGATCGTCACTGCGCGGCTGCGGAATCGAAATGAGATTGCCTGCAGGTATTGATTGTCAGAGAAAGCGGGCACCAGCCCGTCGCTTTGCAACTGCTGAAGCACGAAGTCGCGGGCCCGATCCAGGCCGGCCGTGCCTAGTCCGCGACCCTCCATGGACGGGTCGGCCAGTTGCTCCACCAGCCCCCGGAAGTCCTGCGTTGGCTGCGGCAGCTTCGGCGCTGCGCAGCCGCTGATTAAGAACAGGCACGCCAGGAAGCACCACGGTCGTTTCATGTGGACATGATAACGGTCATTCATCCTCGACCGGCAGCGCGGCAAGCTCGTTCAATCGCTCCAGCACGGCGGCGGTTCGGCCCACCGCTGCGATGTCACCCTGCGGATTCACCAGCACGTATCGCGGCAGACTGTCACCCAATCCCTGCGGCAGCGCCGTTGTGGGATTCTCCTGCGCATCCACCCATCGCTTGTCCAGCTTCACGGGCGGCGACAGCCGCTGGCTGACCTGTTCTTGCAGTTGCTTCCACTGCTGAGCATTCGGGGCATGCAAAGCGTCATCGAGCGCCAGCAGCAACCAGCTCTTGCCGTCCAACTCGCCGCATAGCGACTTGTCCAGCGGCTGATCCACCAGGACGGCGGTGGCGGCGATGTCGGGGAAGTCCTTCGCCCGTTCATCGTCCGGCTCTATCACCGCCAGCAACTGTCGCATCAGCTGCATCGCCCGCTGGTTTTCGCCCACCTGGTCGTACAGCCGCAACAACGCCAGCTTCACTTCAACCACCCCCGGCGAACGCTGCGTGTCGTCCTCGGCATACATCGACACGAACCGCGCCAACTGGGCCATGGCGGCGATCTGCCGCTCGTCAAGGCTGCGGGCGTTGCGATTGGCTTCGATCAGGTCCGCCATCAGCAGCCAGTAGTCGCCAAGCCCGGGCCCCGCCCCCGGAAGAGGTGATTGCTTCTGCAACTGGCAAAGCTTTTTGGCTGCGCCTCGCATCTGCACCAGGCGCAGACTGGCCATGCCCGCCTGATGTTGGGCGACCGCTTCCTGCGTCAGCGCGTTGTACGCCCGCACCTGGATCAGTCTGGCCTGCAACTGATGGGCGGGATCGTCGTCTTCGCTGACCGCCAGTCCCGCATCGACTGCCAGCTCGTTGAGCTTCTGCGTCTGCCCGGCATCAGCAGGCAGCCCCGACGGGGCGAGCATCTGGTCCAACTGGCTGCGCAACTGGTCCAGCGTCGGCCCCTCGGCTGCGCCCATTACGCTCAGAGTCACGATCAACAGGCAGGCCATCATGATCCGCGATCTCCCAACTGCCTCAGTGTATGCCAGGCGTCGGCCAGAATCAGGGCGGTCACCGCGGCGCTGCGGCGGTCCAGGTGCAGATTGGCCCGGGCGTCGTGCAACTGCTGGTCGGCGAACAGCGGCGGATCGGATAACTGCACAAAGGCTGCCACCGCCCAGGGCTGATGGGTTGTGAAGTCCGGCTGCGTGATCTGCTGATGATGCTCCACTGCCGCAGCGCACAACTGCAACCAGCGCCCGGGCTGCTGCTGCACTGCCATGTGGTGCAGGGCCGCCAGGGCAGCCAGTTCACGGTAGGTCCAGCCGTCGATCTGCTCATCGTTCTGTCGCGGCCGAAGCGCCCCGTCCGCTTGCGTCACTGCCGCCTCCACGCGCCGAATCACATCCTCGCCGGCCGCGGCAAGCACCGCGCAGCGCCACAGTTCCAGGTCGATCGCCTTCGCCTGTTGCCGCATAGGTGAAAGGGCCCGCTGGCTCAGTTCCACGCCGGCCAGCAGATGCAGGCGCACGATCAGCGGGTGATACACCGGCCGGGTGAAGCCGACGGCATCGTCATAGCGAAAGGCTTCAGGGGGAAAGGAATTTCGAATTTCGAATTGGAGCGTCTTCGCCGCTGTTGCGGCCGTCGAATGTCGAATGTCGTGATTCAGCAACAACATTGCGGCGGGCAACCCGATTTCCACCGACGGGTTGGCTGACGGCAGAGGGGCCACCGTCTGCGCGATGGCCATCGCCTCACGGGCCAGGGCCGCGATCAGGGCGCGATACCGGTTATACTTTTCGTTCGCATTCACCGCACGCAATCGTATCACGAGGAAGCTTTCGTTATGTCGCAGTCCGTCCAGCAGATCGTCGAGCGCCAGAGCCGTGAAGCCGAGCAGCGCCTGATGCAGTGGCTGCGCATTCCCAGCGTCAGTGCCGATCCGGCCCGTGCTGACGACATGGCCGCGGCCGCGCAGTGGGCCTGCGATCACCTCAAGCAATCGGGACTGGATGCGAAGCTGATGCCCACCGGCGGGCCGCCCGTGGTGTATGCGCAAGTGAAAGGCGCTGCGGACAAACCGACGGTTCTGTTTTACGGCCATTATGACGTGCAGCCGCCGGAGCCTCTGGAGTTATGGCAGTCGCCGCCGTTTGAGCCGCAGGTGCGCGAGGGGATCGTTTATGCCCGCGGTGCGGTCGATGACAAGGGCCAGGTGCTCAGTTTCCTCGAAGCCCTGCGGGCCTGGCACATGGCTGGGGAAATGCCATTCAACGTGAAAATCCTGCTGGAAGGTGAAGAAGAAGTCGGCTCAGCCCACCTGACATCCTTCATCGAAAAACATCGCGACCTGCTGGCCGCTGACTTCTGCCTGGTCAGCGACTCGGCCATGTGGGTCACTCCGCAAGGCCCCAAACCGACCATCACCTACGCCCTGCGCGGCATGGTCTATTTCGACGTCCAACTGCACGGCCCCAAACGCGATCTGCACTCGGGCGTCTTCGGCGGCACACTCGCCAACCCCGCCACCATGCTCACCCGCGTCATCGGTAAACTGTTCGACGACAACAATCGCATCACCATCCCCGGCTTCTACGACGACGTCCCCCCCCCGGAAGATGACGAACTGGCACGCTGGAATGACCTGGGCTTCGATGAATCCCGATGGTTCGACGAAATCGGCGCAGAACCATTTGGCGAAGCCGGCTTCAGCACGCCGGCCCGCATGTGGACCCGGCCGGCCTGCGATGTCAACGGCCTCTACGGCGGCTACATGCAACGCGGCGCTAAAACCATCATCCCCAGTTTCGCCGGCTGCAAGGTCAGCTTCCGCATCCCCGCCCACATGGACCCCCGCAAGGTTTCAAAGCAGTTCACTGATTGGCTGCACACGCACGACGTCGGCGGTTGCACGTGGAAGCTGGAAAACCACGGCGAAGCCTGGCCCTGCACCGTGCCCATCGATTCACCCTGGATGAAGCTGACCAACCACGTGGTCGAAGCGATCACCGGCGAACCCGTCCTGCTGGCCCGCTGCGGCGCCACCATCCCCATCGCGGCTGACATGCAGCGCATCCTCGGCACCCCCGTCATCATGCTCGGCTTCGGCCTCGACACCGACCTGGCCCACTCCCCCAACGAGCACTTCGCCCTCGACCGCTTCCACCTGGGCATCCGCATTCACGCCCAACTGCTGGGGGAAATAGGCAGCAGGGAGTAGACAGTAGGGTGGTGAAACTCCCTGTAAGTGGTGATCCTATTGCTCTCTTGCGTTTTGATACGAAATGGCGGACCATTAAACACCAGATGCGTTACCACGGCTTGAACATCCCCGTTGATCGCTTGGCCGAGTTCTGTAAGCGGCACCGCATCCGCCGTTTGTCCTTGTTTGGGTCGGTTCTGCGCGATGACTTCCGACCCGACAGTGACATTGACGTGCTGGTCGAGTTCGAGCCGAACGCCACGCCGGGGTTCGCTTTCTTCGGCTTGCAGGAAGAGCTTTCCGACATGCTCGGCCGCCAGGTGGACCTGAATACGCCTGGCTTCCTGAGCAAGTATTTCCGCGATGAAGTGCTGAGCGAAGCGGAGACCCTGTATGACGCGGCGTGACGACACCATTCGACTCCGCCACATGCTCGACTACGCTCACTCCGTGCGCCGTCTGGCTGAGGGGTGTCAGCGGGCCGATCTGGAGCACGATGAGAAACTGCGCCTGGCCTTGGTCCGCGCCGTCGAGGTCAACGGCGAAGCCGCCGTCCGGGTAACGGAGTCGATGCAACAGAGCCACCCCGACATTCCCTGGCGACAGATCATCGGCACGCGCCACCGTTTGATTCACGGCTACGACCAGGTGGACCTGGACCTGCTGTGGCGGATCGCCACGGACGACATGCCCCCGCTGATCGATCAACTCACCGCGATCCTAAATGCAGAGAGCGGCTAACAGCCTGCCGACGGCTCGATCCTCCGCATCACCCGCCTTCACGCCCAACTGCTGGGGGAGTTGGGCAGTAGGGAGTAGGCAGTAGGCAGAAGGGTGGTTAAACGCTCCGTGATTGGCAACCCTACTGCCTACTCCCTACTGCCTATTGCCTGCTTCTTCGCCAGGTGCTCGACCAGAATCGACGCCACCATCGACAGGGCGATGGCCACCGCGAAGACGAACAGGCCCGATCGCGGCTCGGCGTCGAGAAATGATTTGGCTTTGGTCATCACGATCAACAGGGCGCAGACGAACACGTCCAGCATCGACCATTTGCCCAGCACGCCGACCAGGAACACCACGCGATTGCGCGTTTCATCATCGAAGCGCTTAAACCATACGATGGCCAGGGCGGTCAGCTTGGTGATCGGGAACACGATGGAGAAAACGAAGATGATGATGGCCAGGATGTAGTTGCCCGAGTTCCACAGGCCGGTGACGCTGGTGAGCAGCGTGTAGTCGTCCTGCCAGAAGACCAGCTTGCTGATGCTCATCAGCGGCAGCATGTACCCGACGATCAGCGTGACGGCACTCAGCAGCAACAGAGCGGGCACGTCGTAGCGCCTGGGATGGCGGGCGAACAGGGATTTGGGCTTGGCGTTAGTTGAGTTCATATGATTGAACCGCAGAGACGCAGAGGACGCGGAGAAAGACGATTACCAAGACAATAATCTGGAAAAAAGAAACCGCAGATTGCGCAGATTTCACAGATTATTAATGTTTGAATCTGCGCCATCTGCGCAATCTGTGGTTTCTTTCTTCCTCCGCGTCCTCTGCGTCTCTGCGGTTCAATGGCTCAATGCCCAAACAGGTTCATCTGCGGGAACATGCCCTGTTCCTCGAAGTAGGAAAGGGCCTTGTCGGTGGTTTTGAAGACCTTGGTGGCGGTTTCGGTGATGAAGGGCGAGGGGGCTTTGCGCGGCTTCCAGACGACGTAAACTTCCTTGCCGTGCTCGAAGGCGTGCTGCAGTTCGCGTTCGACGCCGCTGGAAAGGCCCGGCAGGCCCCCCGGAAGTTCAGGAACAAGGGACACGATCATGTCGGACTGGTCGATGAGTTTGAAATCGCGCATGTAGATCTGGCCGTCGATGTCGCCGGCAATGTCGGTGACCTGGCGCACGGGCACGCGGATGGTGCGGCGCTGGCCGTGGACCGCCATCTCCGCCTCGATGAAGTCGCGGCCGTCGCGCGAGGCAGCCAGGGCGCTATCCAGCAGCAGCTTCTCATCCACGTCGCCGGGATCGAAAGCGATGAAGTGCTTGGCCAGTTCACCCCGGAAGTTGTCAATTTCCGCCTGGATGTCCGGCATATTCACCACGTGGGTCATGGGAAACGACGGATAGACCTTGCGGTACT
Organism: Phycisphaeraceae bacterium; assembly: GCA_020849625.1. Classification (GTDB taxonomy): domain Bacteria; phylum Planctomycetota; class Phycisphaerae; order Phycisphaerales; family Phycisphaeraceae; genus JADLFV01. The sequence goes on along the minus strand of JADLFV010000048.1, from coordinate 28,726 downwards.
GCGGGCGGCAGACCAGGCGGAAGCAGGTTTCGGTCGTGTCGATGAGTCGGCCGCGGGCGAGGATGTAGAACTGGTTGCTGCAACCCAGGGCCTGGGCCAGCAGTTCGGTGGCCATGATTTCCTCTTCGCGCCAGACCATCAGGTCCTTGAGCGTGGCGTCGATGGCGTGCTCGCCGTGCAGGCGGTGATGGACGACCTCGATGTTATCCAGCAGGCAGATGAGCGTGTCTGGTTCGAGGGCCTTGGCCTGATCGAAGTCGAAGGCGGAGAACAGGCCGTGCCGCCAGCGGAAGGTGGCGTGGGTGTTGACGATGATGTTGGGCTGGCCGGCCGACTGGCTGATGACATCCTTGATGACCGAGCGGCGGAGGCTGTTGAGGCGGGACAGCGGCAGGTCGAGGATGCGGCCGGGGCGGACGTCGCGGGCCTCACCGTACATCATGTCGCCGACGTGATAGCCAGCCAGGGTTTCGCCGCGTTCTCCCGCCAGGCGCACGACGGCCTGGAGGTATTCTTTTTTATCCATGCCGACCTGGCCGGTGACGATCGCTCTCATGCCGAATCTCCGATATCGGCCGCGATTATAACGCCGGCCGCTCAGCGGGTATGATGGTGGGCGATCCAAGTTCCAACCACAGGGGAAACTGCCATGAACGCACTGTTGAACACGCTTGCATTGTCGGGGCCGCAGATGGTGTTGATCGCCGTGCTGCTGGTCGCTGCGCTGATCGTGCTAATCATCGTGGCTTTCGTGATTCAGTATTTCAACATCTGGCTGCAGGCGACGTTGAGCAAGGCCCACGTCGGCTACTTCCAGTTGATCGGCATGCGCTTCCGCAAGGTCGATCCCAAGACCATCGTCCTCTCGCGCATCCGGGCGGTGAAGGCGGGGCTGGATGTGACGACCAATCAGCTCGAGACGCACTACCTGGCCGGCGGCAACGTGCCGCGGGTGGTCACCGCACTGATCGCCGCCGACCGGGCCAGGATCGAGTTGCCGTGGGACGTGGCCTGCGCCATCGACCTGGCCGGGCGCGACATTCTCGACGCGGTGCAGACCTCGGTGAATCCCAAGGTGATCGACTGCCCCAGCGTCAGCCAGGGTCGCAACACGATCGATGCCGTGGCCCAGGACGGCATTCAGCTCAAGGCCAAGGCCCGCGTCACGGTGCGGGCCAACATCGCCCGTTTGATCGGCGGCGCCACCGAGGAAACCATCATCGCCCGCGTCGGCGAAGGCATCGTCACCACCATCGGCTCATCGACTTCACACAAGGCGGTGCTGGAGAACCCCGACAAGATTTCCAAGACGGTGCTGAACAAGGGCCTCGATGCCGGGACCGCGTTCGAGATTCTTTCGATTGATATCGCTGACATCGACGTGGGCGAGAACATCGGCGCCAAGCTGCAGGCCGACCAGGCCGAGGCTGACAAACGCCGCTTCCAGGCTGAGGCTGAGAAACGTCGCGCCATGGCGGTGGCCCAGGAGACGGAGTTCCAGGCTGAAGTGCAGAAGAACCGGGCGTTGGTGGTGCTGGCCGAAGCGGAAGTGCCCAAGGCTATGGCCGAGGCGTTCCGCTCGGGCAACCTGGGCATCATGGACTACCAGCGCTATCGCAACATCGGGGCGGACACCTCGATGCGCGACGCCATCGCCCGCGGCGAAAAGGCCGGCGGCAGCGATGAGCCGAAGCAGCAGCGATGATCGTCGGGCAACCTGATTCAACAGACATAACGCCCCGTGCCCGGATTGATCTGACCGCGTCCGGGTTCGGGCGCTGCGTCGTTCAGCCGGCGATGATGGCCTTGCTCCTCGCTGCCACGGCGCTGCTTACTTGCTGCGCCTCGACCGGGCAGACGCCCGCGCCACCCGCAGCCGAAGATTTTCAGGCTGCTCTGAAATTGCCCTGGCAACAGGTCTTTTCCGACACCTGCACGGGTGATTGGCGCGAGTTTTGGTTCCTCGACGGCAGACAGTCGAAGCTGGAGAACACGCCCGACGGAATGATCCTCGCGGCCGGACCCGAGGGAGGCGGCGACGCGGCCAACACCGTGCTTTGGACACACCAGTCCTTCGCCGGTGACGTGAAGATCGAATACGACTTCACCCGGCTCGACGACTTGCCGCGCTTCGTCAATATCCTTTACATCCAGGCCACCGGCGTGGGGGAAGGGCCGTTCGCACGGGACATCGCCCAGTGGAGCGAACTTCGCCGCGACCCGGCCATGAAGCTCTACTACAACCACATGAATCTGCTGCACATCAGCTACGCCACCTTCGATCCGCAAAACGATTACATCCGGGCCCGGCGCTATCCCAGGCCCAAAGACGGCAACTTCGAGTTCGACACCCGCATTCCGCCGGACTACGCCAACTCCGGCCTGTTCCAGGTCGGCGTCACCTACCGAATCACCTGCATCAAGCGCGGTCGCCAACTGTTCTTCAATGTCTCACAAGGCGGCGACCAGCACCTGTTCACCTTCAACGCTGATGGTTTCCCACCGGTCGATGAAGGACGCATCGGCCTGCGCCAGATGCGCGGTCGCGTCTCCCGCTATGCCAACTTCAGCATCAGCATTCTGCCCCGCTGACGTAGGCCCGCAGGTTAATCTTTTCCCCGGCCGCGTAGCGCTTGAGTGTGTCGCTGAAGGCCCACAACGTCCGCGGCGAGATGTCATCCAGGCCCAGCACGCGCAGCACCCGCTGTTGCAGCAGGTCGAGATTGCGCTCGTGCAAAGCGCTGATGGACAATTCCTCGGCCGCTTGCGGCTTCGCGGAACCCTCGGCCAACGGACGGCTGCGCGAAGCCGCAAGCGGCCGAGCGTCATCCACCTTGTTGATCACACTGATGTCCGGTTGGCGCGAAAGCAATGGATATTCACTTGCGGGCTCGCGCATCAGGATCAGCACGTCAGCCCGCTCGATCACCTGCTGTGACAGGGCGATTGCTTCGCGCTCGATCGGGTCGTCGCTGTCACGCTGGCCTGGTGTGTCGATCCAATGCACGGCAACGGTGCCCAATCCGCCATCCGCCTTTCCGGGGCGCCGCCATCCGCCATTTGATATCTGGGCCAGGGAGCCCACCCAGTCCCGGGTGGTGCCGGGCAGGTCGGCGACCAGGCTGGCGCTGCGGCCGAGGATGGCGTTGCTGAGCGTGGACTTGCCGACGTTGGCGGCCCCGGCCACGACTACGGTGGGCGGGGTGAGCAGAGCGTCGAGATGGCGGACCCCCGGAATCGAGGATGATGGCGGATGGATGATGGATGATCGCCACAGCGCGGGCTGTGCCAGCAGCAGGTCGATGGCGGCGGGGCTCGGCGTCAGGGCCAGGGCGGCCAGCATGTCCGCTTCCAGATCGCTGGCAGCTTCCGGGTAAAGCTGGCGGTAATTGGGCTGGGCGTCGAGCGTCGCGCCCAGTTCGGTCAGCTTGTCGATCAGTTTGCGCACCACGCGCGGTCCGCCGTGCGGGCAGAGCTGGGCCCAGTCGTCGCCGCGGCAGACGGCAAGTCCCTCGTCGATGTCGGCAAAGGGCAGCAGATACAGGCGGTGATCCTCGAAGTGACGGCGGCCGGTCAGTTGCTGCACGAGATCGCGGCTGCCGGGCCCGTGCAGTTGCAGCAGGGCGACAGCACCCGGCAGCGAGTTGGTGGCGACGATGAGAGCAGGGCGGTTCATGAAAGCCGGCGATTGGAGAACATCATCGAGCCGGTGGGGAAATTGATCACGAACAGGACCAGCATGATCGCCGCCGGCAGCGCCAAAGCAGCAGCCTGGTGGGCCACCAACATCATCACCAGGTTCAGCACGATGAAGCCCTCCAGCAGGGCGAACAGGATAAGGTTGCCCAGAAAGTAGCCCTGGGGCAGGATGGCGTAATCGCGCCAGTGGCGTTTGTAGATCTGCAATCGGATGACGTGTGCAAGGGCGACGGTGACGACCATGCCGATCAGCAGGCCGATCTGGATGCGGTCGATATCGAAAGCGGCATCAGCGTTGTTCGGCTGTCCGCCGGCGAAGGTCAGGGCCAGGCCCGCCAGGGCGATGATGCCCAGCAGCATGGCCGCCCAGATCACGCGCAGCAGGCGCAGGGCGGAATCGGGTGTCTGCGGCGAGGACATCGCTTATGCCTCCTTGGCCTGCTCACGGGCCACGCGCAGCGTCACCGCCAGACCCATCAGCGTCAGGTCCGGCACCACGCGGTCGATCAACTCATCATTGCGGAACAGCAGGTCAGCGTCGCCGCCGGTGGCGATGACCATCGGGTACTGGCCGACCTGTTCGGCATATTTCTCGACCAGTTCGTGCACCATGCCGCGCAGCCCGTGAAAGGTTCCGGATTGCATGGCCTGCTGCGTGTTGTGGCCGATCGGCTCATCGGGGCGGGCGAACTCCACATGCGGCAGCAGGGCGGTGTGATGATGCAGCGCATCGAGCATCAGTTGCGCCCCCGGGGCGATGGCTCCGCCGTGAAACGTGCCCGTGCCGTCCACGAAGTCAATGGTGATGGCGGTGCCGGCATCGACGACCACGCAGGCCTGCCGCATCACGTCGTAGGCGGCCGCGGCGTTGAGCAGGCGGTCTTCGCCCACGATGGTCTGCGGATCGAGCTGGCGGCCGATGGGCACCTGAATGTCGCGCTCCACGCGCCGCACGTGGCGCTGCGTGATTTCGCTGATTTGTGTTTCGAGCTCATCAGCCTTCCGGGGGTTGACCGAGGTCATCAGCACGACGGCATCATCGCGGCGGCCGACCTGCTCGAAGCCGCTTTTGACCGCTTCGAGGATGCGACTTTGTTTTTCGTTGACGAAGGTGGCTGTCTGCGTCAGCACGCCATCGATGAACGCGCCGACCCGGGTGCGGGTGTTACCCACGCTGATGGCCAGGAGATTGACTTTGAGTGTGCTCATCTGGACCCAGCAGGCGCCAACAAGCCTCCAACAGTTCGTTCAGTTTCTGGCCGCTGGCGGCGCTGACAGCCATCACGGGCCGCCCCAGTTCCGCCGCCACGCGCTGCGCCATCGCTGCGCCCTCGGCCGCAGGCAGCAGGTCCATCTTACTCAAGGCCACGATCTCATGTTTTTCCGCTAGCAGCGGCGAGTAGGAAGCCAGCTCCCGGCGGATGGCCTGATAGTTCTCCACCGGTTTCGAGCCATCCAGCGGCTGAACCTCCAGCAGATGCACCAGCACCCGCGTTCGCTCGACGTGACGCAGGAAACGCATGCCCAATCCCGCCCCGTCCGAGGCTCCCTCGATCAGCCCCGGCACGTCGGCAAACACCATTCTTCGGCCCCCCGGAAGTTCCGCGATGCCCAGGTTCGGCTCCAGCGTGGTGAATGGATAATCGGCGATCTTGGGCGTGGCCCGGCTGATGCGACTGAGCAGCGTGCTCTTGCCCGCATTGGGTTTGCCGATCAAGCCGACGTCGGCGATCAGTTTCAACTCCAGGCGCAGGTCAAAGGCTTGGCCGGGTTCACCGGGGGTCGCCTCGCGCGGGGCCTGGTGGGTGGCGGATTTAAAGTGCTCATTGCCGAAGCCGCCCCGGCCGCCCTGGGCGATGGTGAAGCGCTTGCCCGGCTGATCCATATCCACCAGCAGTTCACCGCTGGTGTCGTCATAGATCAGCGTGCCCGGAGGCAGATGAACTTCCAGGTCCGCGCCGTTGCGGCCGTGACATTGCTTGCCGCCGCCGGGTTGGCCGCTCTGAGCGTGCCAGTGATGGCGGCCGGCGAAGTCCAGCAGCGTGTCCACCTGCGGGTCAGCGATGAGGATGACCGAACCGCCGTTGCCGCCGTCACCGCCGTCGGGTCCGCCGCGGTTGATGTATTTCTCACGGCGAAAGCTGACCACGCCGTCGCCGCCCTTGCCCGACTGCACGTGAATGTGAGCCTGGTCGATGATCATGGGACCGCTTGCGGCTTCGCGCAGCCGCCCGAGGAAACGTGGAGTTTTGTGAAGATATTCAGCAGCTCAGGAAGCAGCCCGCACGCTGACTTTGCGACCCTGGAACTCGACGATGCCCTCTGCCAGGGCGAAAAGTGAATCGTCGTTGGCTCGCTTGACGTTGAAGCCGGGCTTGAAGCGGGTGCCGCACTGGCGCACGATGATCGAGCCGGCCTTGGCGGCCTGACCGCCAAAGAGCTTGATGCCGCGGAACTGGGCATTGGAGTCGCGGCCGTTCTTGGTGGAACCTTGTCCCTTTTTATGTGCCATGGCGCACCTCTTTGGCGGTTGTTTTGCGAGCCGGGCATTGTACCGACCCGCCGCCCCAGCGGCAACCGGCTGATCGGGGCAGGGGATGGGGGGCTGAAAACTCGAAATTCGAAACTCGAAATCCAAAATAAACTCAAAACTCGAACGTGAAAAAGCCGCCGACAAAGGGTGTTTCGAGGTTTTGAGTTTGGGATTTATTTCGAGTTTCGAATTTCGGGTTTCGAATTTCTTGAGCCCCGAGTGGGATGTCATGCACCCGCCCCAAAGCTCGCCGGGGCCGTGCAAGTCCGGGGTTTGACACCCCTTGTCCGGGGCCGGTACACTGTGCGGCTCGCCCAAGTGGATGGACCAGCCATGAATCGTCAGACGACCTTAGCCAATCCCCAGACCGCCACCCGTCAATGGCTGCACGTCGATGCCACCGATCAGGTGCTCGGCCGCCTGGCTGTCCGCCTGGCGACGCTGCTGATGGGCAAGCACAAGCCGACCTACACCCCGCATTGCGACGTGGGCGATTTCGTGGTGGTGACCAATGCCGCCAAGGTTCGCCTCACCGGTGATAAGGCCAATCAGAAGTTCTACAAGACTTTCTCCGGCCACCCCTCGGGACTCAAGCAGACCAGTTACGCCAAGATGCTGGTTGACAAGCCCGAACTGCTGCTGGAGCAGGCGGTTCGCCGCATGCTGCCCAAGAACAAGCTGGCCGACTCCCAGATCAACAAGCTGAAAATCTACGCCGGCTCCGAGCATCCGCACAGTGCCCAGAACCCGCAGACCCTGGACCCGTCCGCCGCATAATGCCGCGGGCTGACTGACCCTGACCACCATGAGCAGCACCACCACCACCCTCGACAGTGCAGCAGCCGTGACGATCGGCCAGCAGGCCCAGACCAAGCCCGTGGCCCAGCCGGCCCAGCCCGACAAGGGCGGCTACTTCGGCGGCACCGGCCGGCGCAAGACCGCCGTCGCCCGCGTCCGCATCAAGCCCGGCGAGGGCAAGTTCATGGTCAACGGCCGCGCGGTCGAACAGTTCTTCAGCGAGCCGCAGCATCGGGCCGCCTGCTACAAGCCGCTCGAAGCCACCAGCACCAGGGGCAAGCTCGACGTGATCGCCCGCGTCAACGGCGGCGGGATCACCGGCCAGGCCGATGCCATCCTGCTGGGTGTGGCCCGTGCTCTGAAGGGTTACGATCCCTCACTGGAACCGAAGCTGCGCAGCGAAGGCTATCTGACCCGCGATCCGCGCGAGGTCGAGCGTAAGAAGTACGGTCAGGCCGGCGCTCGTCGCCGCTTCCAGTTCTCCAAGCGCTGATTGCGGTACAGCCGCTTGCGGCTTCGCGAAGCGCCCCCGATGGTCCTGTGGTTTAACACCTCGCGTTGTTGAAGCCGTTGCGAAGCCGCAAGCGGCTGGGACGTTACGCTGTTTTTTTGTGGTGTTTCATTCACCCTTCGAACACCGCCACGTGGACCTGCCGCGTGCGCGGGCCGTCGAATTCGCAGAACCAGATGCCCTGCCAGGTGCCCAGCACCAGTTGCCCGCCGTCGATCAGCACGCTGACGCTGGAGCCGGTCATGGTGGCTTTGACGTGGCTGGCGCTGTTGCCTTCGCCGTGCTGGTAGAAGGGCTGCCGCCAGGGGACCATCTGGTCGAGTTGGGTGAGCATGTCGTGGACCACGTCGGGGTCGGCATTTTCGTTGATGGTGACGCCGGCGGTGGTGTGGGGGACGTAAACCATGACTGTACCGGACTGTACGTCAGTCTCGCGGACGACCTGTCGGACCTGTTCGGTCAGATCGAGCATCTGGTCACGGCTGCGGGTGCGGATTTCCAGGGTTTTTCGCTGCATGGCGTTCATGATACGGATTTACCCGTGTCCAGGGGCGAGCCTGCTTCAGCAGGCGGGCGAGTCGGTCCGTTACGTCGCAGCCCTCTCGCAGCCATGTGACAAGCGGGATCAAATACGCTAAATTGCCCCGCTCAACTTGAGGGTCAAGGACCAATGAAGCTATTTATTCCCAAGGAAACCGCTGGTGGTGAAACCCGCGTGGCGATGATCCCGGCGGTGGTCAAGAAGCTGGTCAAAGGCGGAGCCCAGGTGGCGGTGGAAGCCGGCGCCGGAGCGGCTGCCCATTTCCCCGATCAAGGTTTTACCGAGGTCGGCGCGGAGATCGACGCCGCGGGCGCAAGCTGGAACGACGCGGACGTCGTGCTCATGCTGCACCGGCCGACACCGCAGCAGGCCGATCGGCTCAAGAGCGGGGCGGTGGTCATCGGCATGTTGCAGCCGACGCTCAACAAAGAACTGATGGCCAAGCTGGCCGAGCGCCAGATCACCGCCATCTCGATGGAGTTCATCCCCCGCATCAGCCGCGCCCAGTCGATGGACGTGCTGTCCAGCCAAGCCAACATAGCCGGCTACAAGGCGGTGATCATGGGGGCTGAGCACTGTGCCAAAGTGTTCCCCATGATGATGACGGCAGCGGGTACGCTGGCGCCGGCGCGGGTGCTGATCATCGGTGTGGGCGTCGCGGGCCTGCAGGCCATCGCCACCGCCAAACGCTTAGGCGCGATCGTGGAAGCCTACGACGTTCGCCCGGCCACCAAGGAGCAGGTCCAGTCGCTGGGCGCTCGCTTCGTCGAATTGCCCATGGACACCGCTGACGCCGAGACGGCCGGCGGCTACGCCAAGGAACAGTCCGCTGAGCAGCAGAAGAAGCAGGCAGAGTTGATGGCCAAGCACGTGACCGGTTCCGACGTGGTAGTGACCACCGCGGCCATCTTCGGCAAGGCACCGCCCATGTTGATCCCTGCCGACGTAGTAGCCAAGATGCACAGCGGCAGCGTCATCGTGGACATGGCCGCCAGCCCCGAGCATAGCCGCGGCAACTGTGAATTGACGAAGCCCGGTGAAGTGTTCACCACCGAGCAGGGCGTCATCATCGTGGGCACGCTCAACCTGCCCTCACTGGTGCCGTCGCACGCCGCCCAGGCCTACGCCAACAACATGGCCAATCTTCTCCAGGAGCTGATCGTCGAGGGCAACGTGAAGATCAATCTGGAGGACGAAATCCAGGCCGGTGCCGTCATCACCCATGAAGGACAAGTGAGAAAAGCAATTTGAGGAATTGATGATTGCTTGATTTTGGGAATTGTATTCAGTCACCCATTCAAGCAATCAAGCAATCAAGCATTCAGGCAATCTCCCCCCGGAGCATCCCATGGACCCGTTTGTCACTTCCATTGTCGTGTTCGTGTTGGCGATCTTCATTGGTTTCGAGGTCATCAGCCGCGTGCCTGTGCTGCTGCACACGCCGCTGACCAGCGGCTCGAACGCCATCAGCGGCATCACCATCGTGGGCGCCCTGCTGGCCGCCTACAGCACCAGCGCCGCCCTGGGCGATCACGCCCAGTTGGCGGGGACCATCCTCGGCTTCCTGGCCATCATCTTCGCCACCATCAACGTGGTCGGCGGGTATGTGGTGACTGATCGCATGCTCAAGATGTTCAAGTCCGAACGCGGACAGAAGGGCCGCTAAGCCATGCTTGCAATGTCAGATACTTTCCGCAACTCCCTGGACCTGCTCTATCTGCTGGCCGCGGTGCTGTTCATCTTCGGCCTGAAAATGCTCAGCCAGGTCAAGACCGCCCGCCGCGGCAACCTCATCAGCTCCGTCGGTATGTTGCTGGCCGTGATCACCACGCTGCTGCTGATCCAGCAGAACCAGCTCATCAGCCTCATCTGGATCGTCGTGGCGATCGCCATCGGTACCATCGCCGGTCTGCTGCTGGCGTTCAAGACGCCCATGACCGGCATGCCGCAGATGGTCGCCATGCTCAACGGCTTCGGCGGCCTGGCGTCCATGCTTGTGGCCTGCGGTGATTACTTCACCAAGACCGGACTGGGCCTCGTGCCCGAAGAGCCCTGGCACTTCGCCTTGGCCGTCGGTTTGACCGTGCTGGTCGGCTCCGTCACTTTCACCGGCAGCATGATCGCCTTCGGCAAGCTCCAAGGCCTGAAAATCACGCCGGGCCAGCCCGTCCTCTTCCGGGGGCAGAAGCCGCTGAACGCGCTGCTGCTGGTTATCTGCGCCATCTTTGTCATCTGGTTGACAGTCGAACCGCCCGCGTGGGCCACCATCCCCGTCATTGCCGTGATCGCCCTGGCTCTGGGCATTCTGCTGGTGATCCCCATCGGCGGGGCGGACATGCCCGTGGTCATCTGTCTGCTCAACAGCTACTCGGGCATCGCCGGCGCCTTCGCCGGTTTCGTGCTTCACAACATGTGCCTGATCATCACCGGCTCGCTGGTCGGTGCGTCAGGTCTGATCCTGACCAACATCATGTGCAAAGCCATGAACCGCTCGCTGGGCAACGTGCTCTTCGGCGGGGTGGGCTTTGAGGCGGCCGGCGCCGGCGCGACCACCAGTGAAAAAGGCACCGTGCGCACCTTCACCATCGACGACGCCGTCATCACCTTCGAGTCGGCCAGCCGCGTCATGGTGGTGCCCGGCTACGGTATGGCGGTGGCCCAGGCCCAGCACGTGGTGCGCGAGATGGCCGACAAGCTCCAGCAGCGCGGCATCGTGGTCAATTACGCCATTCACCCCGTGGCCGGCCGCATGCCCGGTCACATGAACGTGCTGCTGGCCGAAGCCAACGTGCCCTACGAGCAGTTGCTGGACTTGGACCCGGCCAACGCCGAGTTCGAGCAGGCTGATGTCGCCCTGGTCATCGGCGCCAACGACGTGACCAACCCTGCGGCTCGCCATGACAAGGCAAGCCCGATCTACGGTATGCCCATCCTCGACGTGGATAAAGCCCGCACCATCATCGTCATCAAACGCAGCCTCAACCCCGGCTTTGCCGGCGTGGAAAACGAACTGTACTTCGATCCCAAGTGCGCCATGCTCTTCGGCGACGCCAAGAAGGTGGTCACCGAATTGTCCAAGCAACTGGGAGAGAGTTGATCCGCTGGTCTCGTAGCCATGTTTGATGGATGGCGCGAGGAGTGCGCCATGGCTGGTCAACCGCTACTCAGTCGTCGCAATGCGCTCAAGTGCATGGGCCTGACCGGCCTGGGCCTGGGTTTGGGACATCTGCCGCGCCGCGCTTCGGCGCAAACTTCGACATCAAAACGCCGCCCGAACATTCTGTTTATGATCAGCGACGACCAGAGCTGGCTGCACACCTCGCTGGCCGGTGATCCGGTGGTGCGCACACCGAATTTTGACCGCGTAGCCAAAGAAGGCGCATGCTGCCGCCAGGCGTTCTGTTGTTCGCCGTCGTGTTCGCCTTCGCGGGCGGCGGTGCTATCCGGGCAGGAGCCGTTCCGGCTGGGTGACGCCGCCAACCTGCGCGGGCCGATTCCCGCCGACGCGCCGCTGTATCCCGACCTGCTGGCACAGGTCGGCTACCAGGTGGGCATGGCGGGCAAAGGCTGGGGGCCCGGCGAGTTCCTCAACAACGGCCGAACGTTCAATCCCGCCGGCCCTCATTACGACGAAGGACTCCAGCGCACGGATTTTGTCCAGGGTTTTGATCGTTTTCTCAATCAGTGCAACGCCGAGCAACCCTTCTGCTTCTGGCTGGGCAGCTTCGATCCGCACCGCACGTACGATCCCGGCTCGGGGCGTGCAGCGGGGCTCGATCCGCAGCGCATCAACGTGCCGCCGTTCCTGCCTGATGTGCCGGACGTGCGCGAGGACATCATCGACTACATGGCTGAGATCGAACGCTTCGATCGCGACCTGGGCCAGGCCCTGGCCCTGCTTGAACAATACGGCCAGCTCGACGACACCCTCATCGTGGTCACCAGCGACAACGGCATGCCCTTCCCCCGGGCCAAGGCCAATCTCTACGAATACGGCACGCGCATGCCGCTGGCGATCCGCTGGCCCGGACACATCGCGCCCGGTAGAACCATTGATGATCTGATCAGCTTCGCCGACTTCGCCCCGACGTTCCTCGACGCGGCCGGCGTGGCGATTCCCTCCACGATGAGCGGACGCAGCCTGCTGAGCACACTGACAAGCGACCGCCCGGACCTCGCCCCGCACCGCGATTCGCTCATCACCACGTTCGAGCGGCACGTCGGCGAAGCCCGGGCCGGCGAAGTGGGCTATCCCATGCGTGCCCTGCGCACGGCGGACCATCTCTACATCCGTAACTTCCAGCCCGAGCGCTGGCCGGCCGGCGATCCGCCGAAATTCAGCGATGTGGATCCGAGCGGCGGCCGCGGCTCGCTGAGCAAGGATTACATGCTCGACCACCCCGACGACCCGCAGGTCGCGCCGCTGTTCAAACTCGCTTTCGACAAGCGCCCGCCCGAAGAGCTGTACGACGTGCATCAGGATCCAGCCAACATGCACAACCTGGCCGCCGATCCGCAGTACGCTTCACTGTTGCAGACGATGCGCGCGAAACTGCGCGAGCAATTGACCGCACTGAATGACGCCCGCGCTGATGCGCTGATACCGGCGTGAGCTACTTGATCTGACTGAGCTTGACCGGGCAGCGGTGGCGGGCGGATTCGGTTACGGCGTGCAGGACTTTCTGAGTCTCGTAGGCGTCGGCGAAGTCGGGCAGGGGGACCACGGGCTTGCTACCGGATAGCACCTGCACCATGTCGGCCACCTGGTTGATGAACGTGTGTTCGTAGCCGATGGCGTGGGCGGTGGGCCACCAGGCGTGGGCATAAGGGTGGCCGCCGTTGGCGACGCCGGGATTGGAGACGTTGATGGTGGTCCAGCCGGCCAAGCGATCATCCGCGGTGGCGTCGTACCAGTCCAGTTCACTCAAGCGCTCGAAGTCGAAGCGGATGGCGCCCTTGTCGCCATGGATTTCGATGCGGTTGTTGTTCTTGTAGCCGGTGGCCAGGCGACTGGCTTCGAAGCTGGCGACAGCGCCGCCCTTGAAGCGGGCGATGAACAGGACCACATCATCCACGGTGCTTTTGCCTTTGCGGGTTTTGGCGTCTGCACCTTTGCCGGAGATTTCGCCGCCGGCCGCGTCGGAAAGAACAGCTCGCTGCTTGATGAACGTTTCCAGCACAGCACCTTCGACTTCGGTGATCTGGTCGCCGGTGATGAAACGTGCGGTGTCGATGCTGTGGGCGCAGAGATCGCCCAGCGAGCCGGAGCCTGCGACCTTGCCCTGGAAGCGCCAGACCAGCGGGGCATCGGGGCCCGCCCAATCCTGCAGGTAACAGGCCCGCACGTGATAGATGCGACCAAGTTTCCCGGCCCGCGCCAACTGGTAAGCCAATGCCAGTGCGGGGCAGCGGCGGTAGTTGTACCACACGAAAGTATGCTGCTTCGGCCTGCGTTTGGCCGCCAGCAGCATGGCGCGGGCGTCGTCCAATGTGCCAGCCAAAGGCTTCTCACACGCCACGTGTTTGCCCGCCTCCAGCGCCGCCACCGCCTGCTCCATGTGCACGTGATTGGGTGTGCCGACATCGACCAGGTCGATCTGCGGATCGCGCACCACGGCTTGCCAGTGGTCGCTGGCGTGCAGCCAGCCCCAGCGTTGTGCGAACTGCCGCGTCTGCGCCAGGTTGCGGGCAGCCAATGTATGCATCACCACGGGGCGCGGAAGATCAAAGAATCGACCCGCCTGCGAATAGGCATTGGCATGGGCCCGGCCCATGAACTTGGAGCCGATCATCGCGACGTTCAAGGCGTCTTGTTTCATGGCAGCCCAGGCAAGCCTGATGAAAAGCGAGAGGAAATGACAGTGCGCCGGTGGACAGGCGATCAGTGCATGTGACAACCGCAGCCGGGCCCGCAACCGCCGCCCCCCCCGGAAGGTAGAGAAGAGGAACTTGAGCTTTTACCAGCTGCAGCCTGGAAGATGCTGTGTTGGCGCGTGGTTTTACTGCCGCACTTTTCGCAAGGCAGCGCCTCGTCGGCGGCGCTCATGGTGCGGACGGCCTCGGTGACGTGGCCGCACTTGCTGCATTGGTACTCGTACACGGGCATGGGGTCTTTCCTCAAAAACAACGGGCGATGAATCGCCCTCAGCCGGGGGGGGTCAGTTCAACAGATTGCCTTTGTCCACAGCCAGTTTCATCATGGTGGGCAGCAGGTAGTTGGCGCCGCGGTAGGTGTGCACCTGGCCCGAGACGATGAACACCACCGAATCGCCGCGATTGGCGACCAGGTCTTCCATCGACTCGCGCAGGCGACAGGGCTGCACCACCATGGGCAGTTCGGCCGCGGCGGCACTGTCAGCATCAAAGACGAACAGCAGCGCCTTGCCCTCCGCCGGGCGCACCAGCCGGCCGCGACGATCGACCACGAACTCGCCCTCGCGTTTCAGCGGCGGCAACTCCTGTTCGGGCGCGATGCCCATCAGGGCTGGATCGATCTTGACCGCGGCGGTGGTCGGCTCCAACTCGGCCAGGGCTTCGATCAGCGGGCGCGAGCGATCCAAAGGCTGATCCGTCTCGGCAGCCGCGTCGGCCGCGGGCGCGGTGCTCGGCCGCAGGGCCAGTAGTTGGGCCATGGTGTCCTGCTCGGAGATGGCCGATGGCGGATGGCTGATGGCGGATGGAGAGTCGGACTCGGTTGTGGAGGTTGTATCCTCGCCAGTGGTTTCCGGTGCTGACGTTTGTTCACTTCCGGGGGCGGGGGTGACGGTGACGGGTTCGAGGAGGGTGGGCAGCAGGTAGTTGAAGCCGCGATAGGCGTGGACCTGGCCGGAGACTTTGAGCATGGTGTCGGGCCCGCGGTTTTCGATGAGGCGCTCGATCAGTTCGAGGCTGGCGCAGGCCTGCATGAGCATGGGTGGATCGGGCTGCTGCTGATCGGGGCGCGGCTCGAAGACCATCAGCAGGATGCCGTTGGTCTTGCGCAGGTGGCCGTAACGGTTGACGATGAACTGGCCTTCGCGCAGAAGCGTGGGCATCGGCTGTCCGGGAGCCACACCGATGACGGCCGGGTCGATATCAACCGATGCGGCCGGGATGCCGACGCGCTGAGGCAGGGCCTGCACATCGTGTTCCTGGGGTTGGATCGGCTCGGCGGGCGTGCCCAGTTCGAGCGTGCGCACGGGTTGCTCTTCGACCGGCGGAGCGGGTTCGATTTGCGGGTCCTGCTGCTGCGCGGGTACAGGCCAACTGCACAGCGCCAGGGCCGTCAGCGTGAAGATGAAATGCTTACGGGTCATGGCAGGCGGTTCCGTGGGGAATTCGCAAGTCAACAGTAGTCAATGCCGAGCTCAGCCAGCAGGCTCTGCGCGGTGTCAGCCGCCAGTTGGAAGCTCTCGCCGGAGGTCAGATCGCTGAGAGCCTGGTTGGCGATGCCGGAGGGTCCGGTGGCCAGGACGGCGGCGGAGCGAGCCAGGTGCGGTTCGAGGATGACCGGGCCGGTCCATCCGCGATCGCGGGCATCGGCGAGGATGGCGCGCACCTTTCCGTTGCCCTGCCCCAGCGGCACGTGCATGGGATTGGGCGGCGCGGTGGAGTCCTTGAAGTGAAGGCAGTCCACGCGATCGCGCAGCTTCAGCCAGCAATCCCAGACGTCGTCGCCGGACTGGTTGAAGTTGTCGAAGTCGAAGATGATCTTGAAGTTCTTGCCGTCGCGCAGGGCGTCGGTGATGACGATCACCTCGGGGCAGCGGTCGCCGAAGATGTGGCGTTCGTTTTCGTGATAGAGCACGAGGTTGTGCTTGCGGGCGATGTCGCGCAGCCGGCTGAGGCGTTGAAGGGATTCAGCCTGCCACTGGGTCTTGGCCCGGTTCTGCTTGTTGTAGTAGCTGAAGATGCGGACCCAGCGGCAGTCGAGGATGGGCGCCAACTGGGCCAGGTGCTCGAGGCGGCGCTGATCGACGGCAAAATCGTCGGCGATGTCCAGTTTGCCGATGGGTGAGCCGAACATGCAGACGCGGATCTGCGCCTCATCGAGGGCAGCCTTGACGCGATGGGCCTCGTCCAGGGGCAGATCTACGATGTTGTGCTGGCCGACGTTGCGCAGGTCTATGTAGTGCAGGCCGGCATCGAGCAGGGCCGCGATCTGTTGATCGATGGGTTTGCCCGCCTCATCAGCAAAGGCACTGAAGGGCCAACTCATGGCTGCTCCGTTCCCCCGTGATCCACAGGCTGGGTGACGCCGGGCCAATCGACGATGCGTTCGGTCTGCCAGCCGTTGATGGGGGTGTAGCTCATGTAAACGGTCAGTAACTGCGACATGCCCGTGAGGGTGGGGTACATCAGGTCAACCTGTGCCCGCGGGCCGCGGATGCGCACCTGGGTGACCTTGATCAGCGACGCAGCTTCCTGTGCCTCATGCACCGGCAGGACGCCTTCGCCGCTGCGGCGGGCCACGTCGCTGGTGGTCAGTTCATTGGTGCCGACCGGCAGTTCCACAGCCACCGGCGGATCGAGCGGCCGCTCGCTCAGCAGCGATCTGATGGCCTCGACTTCCACCTCGCGGACCAGCTCCTGATTCGGGCCGTGCCGCGCCACGTCGCCGGACTGGGGCGGGACGTTGACATAGGTGTACGGATTGCAGCCGGCTCCCGGAAGAACCAGCAGCAACAGAGCAAGGGCGGCAAGCGGGCGAAGTGAACGGGTCATGATCGGTCCCCTGTGTGGTGGTGCCAGAGACATTGTACGGCACTACGGAAAAACATGTATGGTTGAAACCACCCCAAGCCCGGCCACTCGCGTGGCCGGTTTCCCCAGTGGCCCCCGATCAGGCGATCGGGGGCTTTGCTCACTCGACGGTGACGCTCTTGGCCAGGTTGCGCGGTTTGTCCACGTCGTGGCCGCGCTGCAGGGCGGCATGGTAGGCCAGCAACTGCAATGGCACCGTGGTCAGCAGCGGCTGCAAAGGCTCGGCGGCGTGCGGCACGCGGAAGATGAAATCGCCCTCGCAGTAGCGCTCGATGTGCTGATCGCCCTCGGTGGCCACGGCGATGATACGCCCGCCGCGGGCTTTGACCTCTTCGATGTTGCTGATGACCTTGTCATACTGGTTGCCCTGGGTGGCGATGAAGACCACGGGCATGCCTTCGTCGATCAGGGCGATCGGGCCGTGCTTCATCTCCGCCGCCGGCATGCCCTCGGCATGGATGTAGGAAAGCTCCTTCAGCTTCAACGCCCCCTCCAGAGCCACCGGATAGTTGTACCCGCGCCCCAGGAACAGCCAGTTGTTGCGATCCACCACCTTCTCGACGCAGGCCTGAATCTTTTCACTCTGCTTCAGCACCTGGCTGATCTTGTCCGGGATGGCAGCCAACTCAGTGAGCAGCTCGCCGATGGTCTGCTGCGAAAGGTGGCGGCGGCGACCGACGTACAGCGCCATCATGGTCAGCACCGCGAGCTGCCCCAGGAACGCCTTGGTGGAAGCGACGCCGATCTCCGGCCCCACACGCAGATAGACTCCCGCATCCGTCTCGCGGCTCATGGTCGAACCGACGACATTCACCACGCCCAGGCTTACCGCTCCGCGCTCCCGGGCCTCGCGCAAAGCCTCCAGCGTGTCGCTGGTTTCGCCCGACTGGCTCACCGCCACCACGAACGTGCCTTCTTCAATCACCGGATTGCGATAGCGGAACTCGCTGGCGTATTCGCATTCGCAGGGAATGCGGGCCATCTCTTCCATCAGGTACTCGCCGATCAGAGCTGCGTGATAGGCGGTGCCCTGGCCGGTGATGATGAACTTGCGGGCCCGGGCCAGGTCGCGCGACATGTTGGTCAATCCACCCAGCACCACCCGGCCCTCACGCAGATCGAGCCGGCCGGTCATGCTGGTGCGCAGCGCTTCGGGCTGCTCCATGATCTCCTTGAGCATGTAGTGCGGGTAGCCGGCCAATTCAATCTGCTGGAGGTCCAGTTCCAGCTCGGTCACCTGCTGCTCGACGGTTACGTTATCGATGGTGGTGGTGCGGAAGTCGATGGACCAGGGCTCGTTGCTGCCGTGATCGCTGGGGCCGGCACAGAGTCGGGCCACCTGGTAGTCATTCAGGTGAATGACCTGCGTGGTGTGGGCGACGATGGCGGACTGATCGGACGCCACGACGTAGGCGTTGTCCGCCAGGCCGATGGTCAGCGGGCTGCCCTTGCGGGCGCAGATGAGCGTGTGCGCTTCGCGGTCGCAGATCACGGCAATGGCATAGGCGCCGGTGACTTCCTGCAGGGCCAACTGCACCGCTCGCTCCAAGTCGATGTTCTTCTGGGGTTCGTAGAGTTCCGCCACCAGCTTGGCCAGCACTTCGGTGTCGGACTGGCCGTAGAACTGGTGTCCGCGACCTTCGAGATACTTGCGCAGGGTGGCGTAATTTTCGATGGTGCCGTTGTGGACGAGGGCGACGGTGTGCCCGCTGCGGGTGGCGCCGATGTGGGGATGGGCGTTTTCCTCGGTGACTTTGCCGTGCGTGGCCCAGCGGGTGTGAGCGACGCCGAGCTGACCTTCATAAATGGCGGCATCTTTGGCGTAGCGGGCTTCGAGCACACTGACGCGGCCGACACTGCGACAGAGAGCGATGCCCTGATCCTGGCCGCGCACCACCGCCAGGCCGGCCGAGTCATAGCCGCGATATTCCAGGCGCTTGAGCCCTTCGATCAACAGGGCAGCGGCCGACTTGTTCCCGACGTAAGCGACGATTCCGCACATGGGCCGTTAGCTCCTTTTGTGACTTCTATCAAACGAGCCGCGGCCGATGAAAGTTCGCGGACTCCCAGCCATGAGGCCAAAGTTGCCCCTGCCAAGCATTTGCAGCGACCAATGGTAACTCGGCCGGATCGCCTCCGCCCTGCAACCGGGTGAAAATATCGGTAAGTGCCCGATAAAAGCAGGGGGAATTTTCGAATTTCGAATTTCGAATCACAAATGCCGTCCCCAATCGCAAATTCGCAATTCGTATATCGAAATTCGAAAATCTCACACTTGGCTCGTTTCATAAAACCGCTCAAGCACCGCGCGCCACTGGCCGCTGGTCTGCACCGCGATGAACGCATCCTTGATCTGCTGCTGCATCGGCGGCTCGGGGTGATGGCTGCTGAAGCGGATGCCGAACTTGCGCATCATGCGCGTGGCGGCGATCTCGCCGTGCAGGCGGGCTGACAGGTCGAAATGCTCGCGCAGCACGTTCGCCTGTTGCTCGATGGTCGGCGGCAGTGCGGGTCGGTCGTTGATCAGGGCCCGGGCCTGGGTGAAAAGCCAGGGGTTGCCGATGCAGCCGCGGGCGACGCTGACCAGTTGCACGCCGGTCTCGTCGATCATGCGGAAGATGTCAGCCGCCGTTTCGATGTCACCACTGCCGCCGATGACAAAACCGCTGGCGGCTTCGCGAGAATATCGAGCTGTCAGTTGCTTGAGAAACGCCCAGCGTGACGGCCCGAGGTACTTCTGCTTCACCGTGCGCCCGTGCACCACCACGCCGGCATAACCCAGGCTGATCGCCGCCTCGAAGATGCGATAGAAGTTGGCCTCCGCTTCGGCGCTGTCGTCGCTGCCGCGGCGAAGCTTCACCGTGCAGGGCGCGTCGTCGCCCACCATTTGTTTGACCGCGTCAAGAATGGCGATCGCTTCATCCGGGGCGCTCAGCAGGTGGCCGCCGCGGCATTTTTTGCGGATCTTCTTGACCGGGCAGGCCAGGTTCACGTCGATCACGTCGTAACCCAGTTGCAGCAGCACCCGGGCCCCGGCCGCGATGTCCCGCGGGTGCGAGCCCATCAGTTGCCCGGCAATGGGATGGTCCCGTTCATCCAGCCGCGCGGCCGCCAGTCCTTTGCCGCCCCGCAGCAGGAACTGATCGAGCATGGCCTCGGTCACGCAGTAGGGCGCGCCGTGGCGGCGGGCGATCAGGCGCATGGCGGCATCGGAATAGCCCGCCAGTCCCGCCTGAAAAAACGGCGCGTCCAGTGCCAGTTTGCCCAGATGAACCATGACCGTCATTATAGAAGCCATGCGAACCGCCACTGTTGCCTGCTCGTTGCTGCTGCTGTTTTCCGCCGGCTGCGTCTCCACCACCCCGACACTGCCCCCGCCGCGCGTGGCTGAACTTTCCGCCATGATCTACCCGGCCGAGGGCAAGTGGGGCGATGACCTGGACATCGTGGCAGTGCGCCGCGGCCCCGAGCTGCGCCTGGTCAACCGCACGCCGCGCACTTACGACGGCGTCACGCTCTGGTTCAACCAGCAGTATGTCCATCCGATGCAGCAGATCGTCATCGGCACAGACAACGTCATCGACCTGCGACAGTCGGTGGACCGCCACGGCCGCTGCTATCCGGTGGGCAGTTTCCTCAAACCCGATCAAAGCCTGCTGCTGGTGCAGGTGGAGTTGATCGATCCGACCACGAACCTGCGCCACCGCCTGACCGTCCAGCCGCAGCCGCGGGAGTACTGATGAACCGCGGAGACGCGGAGGACACGGAGGAAGACAAGAAAACTCATTGAAGAAGGAATCCAGGAACCCAGGAAACCATGAATAAGATCGTGTGAATTGTTTTTTTCTTCCTGCCTTCCTGGTTTCTTTCTTTTATCATGCCTTCCTCCGTGTCCTCCGCGTCTCTGCGGTTCAAATCCGAATCATTCACAACCTTGGATTCACACACCATGCCCAGCCACGATCTGTATCAGCGTTATCAGCAGCTTCTTTGCCCGTGCCCGGGTTTGGGCATTCGCCTGGACATCTCGCGCATGGATCCCCCGGAAGATTTTTTTCGAAACATGGAGCCGGCCGTGCAGAGCGCGTTTGAGGCCATGGACGCGCTGGAAGGCGGGGCGATCGCCAACCCCGATGAAAACCGCATGGTGGGTCACTACTGGCTGCGGGCCCCCGCCCCCGGAAAGGGTGCGCCGGACCCGGCCATCGCAGCCCAGATCACGAAAATGATCGACGACGTGGAGCGCTTCGCCGCGGATGTGCATCAGAAGAAGATCACGCCGCCGAACGCTGCGAAGTTCACGGACCTGCTGCTGATCGGCATCGGCGGCTCGGCGCTGGGCCCGCAACTGATCGCGGATGCTCTGGGTAACTTCCGGGGGCGGGACAGGATGGCGGTCCACTTCCTGGACAACACCGATCCCGACGGCATCGCCCGCACCATCAGGCAGATCGGGGCCCGGCTCAAAAGCACGCTG
This sequence comes from Phycisphaeraceae bacterium, assembly GCA_020849625.1. Taxonomy (GTDB): domain Bacteria; phylum Planctomycetota; class Phycisphaerae; order Phycisphaerales; family Phycisphaeraceae; genus JADLFV01. The sequence continues at coordinate 7,425 of JADLFV010000048.1, read as the reverse complement.
GTGCTGGTCGTGTCCAAGTCCGGCGGCACGCCCGAGACGCGCAACGGCATGATCGAAACTCAAGCTGCGTTCAAAGCGAAAAATTTCGACTTCGCCAAGCAGGCTGTGGCTGTCACCGGCGAGGGCTCGAAGTTGGACCAGGAGGCTGCTTCCGGGGGCTGGTTGGCGCGCTTTCCCATGTGGGACTTCATCGGCGGGCGCACCAGCGTGATGGCGGCTGTGGGCCTGCTGCCTGCCGCGCTGCAGGGATTGAAGATTCGTCAATTGCTCGACGGCGCAGCGAAAATGGACAAACTCACCCGCAGTCACAACACCGCGAAGAATCCCGCCGCGCTGCTGGCCCTGATGTGGCATTACGCCACCGCCGGCCGGGGCGAAAAGGACATGGTGATTTTGCCCTACAAGGACCGTTTGCTGCTGCTGTCACGCTATCTCCAGCAGCTCGTCATGGAATCGCTCGGCAAAGAAAAAGATCTCAACGGGGCCGTGGTGCATCAGGGCATCGCGGTCTATGGCAACAAGGGTTCGACCGATCAGCATGCCTACGTGCAGCAGTTGCGCGAGGGCGTCAACAACTTCTTCGTCACCTTCATCGTCATTGCCCAGGATCACCCCGCCCCCGGAAGGTCAACATCTGCACTGGAGGTTGAACCCGGCATCACCAGCGGCGATTACCTGCACGGGTTCTATCTCGGCACGCGGCAGGCGCTGTACGAAAACGGGCGCGGCTCGATGTCGATCCTGTGCGACAAGCTCGATGCCCGCACGCTGGGCGCGCTGATCGGATTGTACGAGCGCGCGGTGGGACTTTATGCCTCGCTGGTGAACATCAATGCGTATCATCAGCCGGGCGTGGAAGCGGGCAAAAAAGCCGCCGCCGCGGTGCTGGACTTGCAGAAGAAAGCCGTCGCTTGTCTGCGCGATCGCGCATCCGAGGCACTGACAGCCGAGCAGATCGCACAAGCGATCGGCGCCCCGGACGTGGAGACTATCGAGCACATCTGCGAGCACCTGGCTGCCAACGGCCGCCTGCAGCAGCGCAAGGCGGCGTTCCAGTTCAAATCGTGACCCCGATTGACACCCGAATGCATGCGCCACAAAAACGGCCGACAGGTTGTTCGCCTGTCGGCCGTGGTTTGTTAATCGAGTGATGAAGCGCCGCGATTGATCGCGTCAAAGGCAGCATGGCATCAGTTGCCTGTCAGCCCTTGGAGCTTGTCGCCCGCTGCGCCGGCCGCGTCCATCTGCTTCTTGGCGTCGATCATGGAACGCAGGCTCTTGACCTGATCCATGATGTTGGCCGGCAGACCTTCCATCTGCTCGACCTGGGCCAGGGCCTGGTCCGCCAGGTCGAACTTGTTTTCATCGAGGTACGTTTTGGCCTGGTCGATCAGCGGCTGAGCTTTGGCCATCATGTCGGAGGAGGCGGCTTCGACCTGCTCTTTGGCCTGCTCGGTCATCTGTTCTGCCTGCTGCTGGGTTGACTCGGCGGCTTCCTTGGCTTGATCAGCGGCCTCGGTGGTTGCTGGTTCGGTGGTCATGGCCGGTGTCTCTGCGCCGCCGCCGGGCGCGGGTGTCGAGCCCGAGCCGCCACCTTGATCGCAGCCCCACAGCATCAGGGCTGCGCCCGTGACCACCAGCCATTGCCATTTTTGAATCATCATGTTGTAGCTCCTTGTTCTGGTTGATTGTGATTGATAGTGCCACCCTAACCGTGCCCCTATTGTATGTCAGCGGGCATAAAGGCCGCAATGCGCTCAACTTTCGACCTTTCGGCGCAGCAGCCAGCGCGTTTCCGGCGCTCCGCTGATCCAGGCCCCGCCCAGCACCACAACCGCGCCGACACCCACGCCGCCCAGCACCACGCCCAGCGCCTGCCAGGTGGTCAGCGGGTTGGTCATCTGCGCTAAGGCGCCCACCGCCGCGCTCATCAGCGCGGTCAGCACCAGCGTGCGCAACCAACTGCCAGCCACACTCCGGTCCACCGCCTGCACGCCGCCGCGTTGCAGCAGCAGAATCAGGATCACCGTCTGCACCGAGCCGCAGATGGCTGTGGAAAGAGCCAGTCCCCCGGCGCCCAGCGGCCAGATCAGCGTCAGGTTCAGCGTCAGGTTCAAGCCCACCATGGCCAGGCTGACGCGCAGCGGCGTGCGGGAGTCATGGCGGGCGTAGAAGGCGCGGGTCAATGTGTGTGTGGTGGAATAGGCCCACACGCCGGCCGCGTAACAGGCCATGATGTCCGCGGTCCGCAGCGTGTCGTCGTGCGTGAAAGCGCCGTGCTCGAAGAACAGTTGCACCAGCGGCACGCGCAGCAGGATCAGCCCCATGCTGGCGGGCAGGCCGATGAACATGCTCAGGCGCAGGCCGTGGCGGAGCATGCGGGCGTAGGATTGGTGATCATCAGTGGCGGCGGCATGAGCCAGGGCGGGGAAGATGGCCGTGGCGATGGCGATGGCGAACACGCCCAGGGGAAACTGATAGACGCGCTGGGCACCGTTGAGGGCAGCCACCGCGCCGGAGAGGATGGGATAGTCGAAGCTGTGGCCGAACAGGTGCAGTTGCGCCGTTGCATCTTCCGTGGACAGACCGTAGGCGATCAGACTGTCCATGAAGGTGTTGATCTGGAACACCGCCAGGCCGATGATCATGGGCAGCATCATCACCATCATGGAGCGCACCGCCGCGCCGGTGCCGGCCAGGCCGAGGCTCACCCCGGCGTGGCGCACCACCAGCACGCTCAGCCAGGCCAACTGCATCAGGCCGGCGCAGAGGACACCGGCCGCCATCATCCAGGCGACGCCTTCATCATCGTGGCCTATTTGGAAAGCCCACCAGGCGAAGCCGATCATGCCCAGGTTCAACAGGATCGGCGCCGCGGCGGGCGGACCGAAGCGGCGATGAACCTGCAACACGCTGCCGGCCAGAGCCGCGGCGCAGATCAGCGGCATGTAGGGAAGCATGGCCATGGTCAACTCGACCACCAACCGCCAGCGGTGATCGGCCGCCATGCGCGACAGCCACGCGCCCAGGGCCAGTTCACCCAGCAGCGTGATGGCCGCGGTCACCGTTAACAGACCCCCGATGCACAGCAGGCTGAAGCGGCGGGCGGCCGCCTTGTCGCGCTTGAGCAGTTGCGTGTAGTGGGGAATGAACGCGGCGCTAAGCGCGCCTTCGCCGAACAGCCGGCGAAAAAGATTGGGAATCTGAAAGGCCATGAAGAAAGCGTCGCTGAGCGCCTGCTGACCCATCACGCCCAGGACCACCGCGTCGCGCAGCAGGCCGGTGAGCCGGGAGATGAAAGTCATCGCCGCCACCAGCACGGCATGACCCACGAAAGCGCTGCCGCTGGCGTCGGCGGCCTGTTCGCCGTCTGCGGATGACGGTTGGCTCACCTTGCGGGGCGTCCACAGCATGGCGGCGAACAGGATGATGCCGCACAGCCCGGCAACTGTATCGCCCCAATCCAGCGTGCGCTGCACCAGAGTCTGGGTGATCTCATCCAGCGGCGCGTAGGCCAGCGCGATCAACACCGCCAGCGGATAGAGCCGTCGCCCCATGGCCGCGATCAGCAGGGCGGCCAGCAGGCCGAAGGCCGCGGCGTGCAGCAGCTTGTCGATGGGCACGTCAGGCAGCGGGCATACGATCTGGAGTTTCGGCCAGTGCGTGCTCACCGCCAGCGCCAGCCAGTACACGCCCAGCAACCATCGCCTCATCCGCGGCGAACAGGAGAGCACCCGATCCGTCATGGCGGGGATTGTACGGGCAACACGCTTCACCATGTCCAAAGCCCGGCAACTCCTGTTGCCGGGCCCTGTTGCCGGACCTCGCCCGGCGACCCACCCCCGGGAGTGGGTGGGCTTTGAGTAGCGCCCACCGCAGTGGGTGGGCTTTGGGTATGGACGCAAGATGCGGTAGAATCCTGATATACATCCCCGTATCCGTTCTTACCAGGGAGTAAGGATTCATGCTTAATCACCGCAGCGTTGGATGGGTGGTCTTTACGCTGGTCTGGGCCTTGGTGTCGCCTGTGACCGGCCAGGATGCCCTGACGCAACAGCAGGACGAGCCGACCTCAACCGTAGTCCCGGTTGCGGAGTTGGATGTCGGGATGCTGCTGGAAGTCAACGAAGTTCTGCCCACGCAGATTCAGGACACGGTCTGGACCATGGCCACGCTGCCGGGGCGGCGCCTGGTGAAGCTGCCGGTGCGCCTGTCGGCGGCGAATCAGGAGACGAAGCTGGACAAGCCGTCGTTCTGGCTCAAGGGCGGCGGACGATTCATATGTTGGCAGATTCCGCCGGCTGACGGTCAGGCCGCGGGCGGCGCAGGCGGCGCGGGATGGGTCAGCGGCGGCGGATACGGCAGCATGGGATTCGAGGATGAATTCCAGGAGATGCCGGGCGCTTCGCCCTACGGACAAGCTTACGGCCAGCCCTATGGCCAGTCGCCGTCGTGGTCGCCCATGATGCAGCCGCCGGCGGGGCAGGAAGCCGCAGCAGCGATGGGCGTACCGGAGAACGCGCCGCGCGTGGCGCGGACGATCACGCTGACCGCCGATGGGCAGGTCAGTTGGGAACTGGATCGCGTGCTGGCGCAGATGCCGGGGGTCACGGCCGGCCAGGGCTCGACCTCGCTGTACGCATTGAAGGCCCGGCCCGACTTGTTGCGGGAACTTGAGCCGCAACGCCCCGGCGCCGTGCGCAGCGGCGGCGGGACATTGCTTCCCGGCGGCGGCGGTGATTTCGAGGGCGGCGCCCCCGCGCCTCAGTACGGCAGCGGCAACGCGGCGCAGAACGCAGCCCAACGCCGCGCTGCGGAGGAGGAATATCGCCGACAGGTCAACGCTTTCCGAGAGCTGCGCGATCAGGTCAACGCTCTGCCCGAAACTTTCACGCAACCGATTCCTTCGCATGTCTGGGCCATCTTCGAGTTGACCAGTAGCACGGATGAGCTTTCCTTCGGCGGCGAACCACCGCTGCCCTGGCACATCAGCATCAGCAATCTGCAACTGTTGGCCGAGGTCGCCAAAACGTCAGCAGGTCAGGGGCCGCTGGACGCCAGCACCAGCGCCAGCGTCTTTCAATTGTCCCAGATGGCCCGCGATGCCCAGCCGCTGACCCATCGGCTAATCGCCTCCGTGCTGGTGCGCAGCAACCTCATCGGCCGCGCCATCCAGGGCGATGGGTTGCACCAGTTGATCGGGCTGCTGCTGGCTGGGGCCGATCTCGAAGCGCAACGCACGGTGCTGGAAGGTCTGGTCGCGGTCAACCCGCCCACGGCCGCCACCACCCAACTGCTCAACAGTGTCGCCGCTTCGCTGCCACCGTCGTTGCAGTTGATTCAACTGCGCGGCCTGATGCGCGGCAACGCGGCGGTGCCCGCCGAACTGTCCACCATGACCGGCGCCATCCGCACGTTGCTGATGAATCCCGACGGCCCTGATGCCGGTGACGTGCTCAACGAAGTGGTGCTGCAGGTGGGACAGACGCCGGAAACCGTCGCCATCTTCGGCGGAGCCATCAACTTCTCCGAGCTGCCTCCGCCGCGGCTGGATCAGGCGGCAGCTTATGTCTTGTCCAGCGCCGCCACGCAACCGCTCAGCGCCGCCTGGCTCGATCGCGGCCTGCTGGGTTCCTTCGACGCACACGTCAGCCAGCGCACGCTTCAGATCATCGCCCATGCCGACCGCGGCAAGACCTTCGGCCGCAAGGTCGCCAATGCCGTGCACCGTCTGGCGTTCGGGCCCCGGCCCACCGATGCTTCCATCCCGCAAGTGCAGTTGTCCGAGCCGATCCCGCTGAACTCACCGCGGCACGCGCTGCTGAGTCTGCTCCAGAGCAGCAACCAGGAAACCAGTGACCTGGCCTGGAGCGCGCTGCTGGCTTTCAACGCCGCTGAGCCTTCTTCCATCGGAAGCGATCCGCGCCAGCCCCCGCAGCCTGCCGTGGCCGGCGAGGTGGTCGGCGAAGTGATCGATCGCGTGATGAAGGCTGCCTTCAGTCAGAAGCGAACGCCCAGCACGCTGGCGCCGTTCCTCAGCCAGCAGTTGACTTCGCCCCAGGCCACCAATGCCCTGATCAAGCTGGTCATCGAAGGCGACAAGTCCGCGTCTGGTCAAGGGGCTCGCTCGCTGCTGGGTTCCAACCGCATGATCGCCGCAGCCATGGCGGACCTGTCCCTGGATGATCGCGCCCATTTCGCAGCCCACATCTACGAAGCGATCAAAGGCAAAGCCACGCGCGTCGTCAACCTGATGCGCCAGCCCGACGGCATGGCGGCCGTGTGGTTCTGTCAGCGCCTGTCGGTGGGTGATCTGCCTCAGCCCAGCGATTGGGCCTCCAGCTCGCCCAATGAAAACACGCTGCTGCAACAGGTCACCGCCACGGACGCCGACCTGGCCCAGGGCGCGGTGGCGGCCCTGGTCTTTGCCGCCGGCGGCGATGACACGGCTGTCGATGAACAGATTCAGAAGTTCGCCAACCTCAGCGACCGCACCGAATCGGGCATCATCAGCGCCTGGGGCTCTGCGCGACAGGACATCTTCACCCGCCGCTTGGCCGACGCGGCTGGCACGTACTCGCTGGTCCTGAACCTGTATCCGCCCGGCACACCCATTGCCGGCGCCGCGCCAAGCTTCCAGCAGAGTTCGCCGGCTTACTACGGCCAGCCCTTCGGCGGAGAGGCCAGCTTCGACATGATGGAAGAAGATGTAGGCTTTGAAACCCAGTATCTGCCGCCGCCCCCGCCGCCGCAGACCGGCGTCACGCTCACGCCCAGCAAGACCCTGCGCCTGGCGACCGTCGATCTGATGGCCGACGGCGCCACCGTTCGCTTCCGCCACGCCACCGTCGCCCTGTCCGTGCCCACCGACACCTTCGCCATCCGCATCAACAGTGCCGGCGAACTGAAGAACTTCCCCGAAACGGAGTTGGAGTCGCTGGACCTCGAGTCGATCGCCGACCCCATCGACCTGCTGCCGCAGACCGATGGCTCGTGGAAAGGCCACGGCATCATGCGCGACGGCCAGATCGTCGAAGTGCTGCTGAAACCAACCGACGAGCAGTAGCGGAGAGTTGGGATTTTCGATTTTCGATTTGCGAATTGTGATCGATTCATCCCAGCCGCACTGCGCGAACATACGAAATCCGAAATTCGACATTCGACATTTGAAAATTCGCCCGCCGCGCCGTGACGGATCCGATCGGCCCAGACCCGCCACGCGCGCAGCGAAGCGACACCACCTCGTGACGCACCGCTCGCGCAGTGAATCACTTCCGGGGGGAAGGCCAGTTTCGCCGAGGCCCCATAGAGCCGGTAGGCGACGCGCCTGTCAGCCTCCGCCCCCGGAAGTATTTATTTCAACTTCCGGGGGGCGGGGGTTTCTGAACGCTTGTGATCCGGGCACGGGCGGACGTACGTCAAGCC
>JADLFV010000047.1 GCA_020849625.1 Phycisphaeraceae bacterium | reverse complement strand
GTCGGGCCATCCGTAGCTCCTTGCGCGGTGAGACAAGTGTCCGCAGAGGAAGCTACCGGATCGCAGCTCGTAGCGCAACACCTAACAAGCGCCGAACGCGCTACGCTTGGAATTGGTTTGCTCTAGCTCAGTGTTCGCGTCCTGTATCGCCCATTGCCATTTCCCGGCAGGTTCCAGCGCAATGAAAAGGCCCCCGGCTTGGAGCCGAGGGCCTTGGATGCACGGATGATTGTGCGGTGACTTAGAAGAGCACCTGCACCTGAGCGCGAACCATGATTATGTCCTCGTCCTCGGCCGAGCTGAAACCGCTGGTGCCAAGGCCGGTGCTGGTGACTGAGGCGCCGAATGGATTAGAGATCACGTCGCCCTGATAGACCCACACGACGTCGGCGGTGAGTTTGACGTTGTGGCCGCGGACGAAGCGGTTGACGCCGAAGGTCACAGCCTGGATGTTGTCCTCAATACCCGCCAGCGCCACGTCCTGGTCAATCCATTCCCAGCGGACGTACGGCTGCCACTTATCGTCGATGTTGTAGGCGCCAGTCAACTGGATGCCGTACATGTCGCGGTCCGCGGCTGCGGAGGAATCATAGTCGGTGTGTCCGCCGACGACTGCGGCCGAAGCGGACAGCCCGCCGCCGTTCTCGTACAGAGCGTCCACGGTCCAGGCGAAGTAGTCAGCCACGGCACTGGTGATGTCGGCGTTGTTGTCGTCGCCTGCCTGATAGTGCACGGCGCCACCGATGAACAGGGCGTTGTCCTGACCCTGCCAGGCAACGTCGTCCTTGGCCGCTTCCCAGTCACCCATGACCTTGAAGTCAGCACGGGCGGTGACGGCGAAATCGGTGTCATCGGCGCCCATGTCACTGATCTCAGTGTTGGAGCCGTCGCTGATGGCGACCGAGGCCTTGAGGTTGTCGTTGTTGGACCAGTCGAGCTGGGCGCCTTCAGCGCGGTTGAGCGTGAAGTACTCGGTGACCAGGCCGCGATCGATGGCGATGAGCTTGGCGGAGCTGGTCAGCTCTTCACGCAGGAAGGGCAGCTTCTGCTTGCCGCCGCTGATATAGAAGTTGTCATTGATGGCCCGGCCGATGATGACATCTTCGAGATAGATGTTGCCGTCGCTGCGGTCGGTGGCCAGTTGAACCTTGTAGTCGATCTGGGAGCCGGGGACATTGCCGAAGAAGATCAGCTTGACGCGGCGGGTCTGGAAGCCGAAGTCGCTGTCATCCTCGACCGAGACGTCATCTTCATCGACGCCGTCAACGGTGTCCTCGGTGTCGCCGTCACCGTTCAGATCCTGCACGACGCTATCGCTGCGGTCATCCTGCATGTCCCACAGGGCGCGGATGTCGATCTGGCCGGCAATCTTGAGCACGAATCCGCCGTCGTTGCTCTTGAGGAAGAAGTTCTTGCCGTCGTGGCCGGCGGTCAGGCCGTCCTGCAGCAAGCTGGCGCGGGTGTCGGCGTCGGAGAGCACCTCGGAAATGAGGCCTTTGATCTCTTCGGCGCGACGCTCGGTCATCCAGTTATCGCTCTGGGTCTTCTGGACCTGAGCCAGCTGGGACTCGAGTTGGCTCACACGAGCCTGGAGGTCGGCGGTTTGATCCGCCATCGCCAGGGTTGCGCCACCCAACGCAAGCCCTGCACAAATCGACATCCGTAGCATGCCTTGCAACATTACGGACTCCTTTCTTCTAAAAACAGGATCCGGGTGATGCCCATGAACCAAACGCTGGTCTCCCTGATCGGTCAGAGTTGGGCTTTCATGCGAGAATTATGGTGCGGCCAAGTATCTCAACTATCGGGCCACGTTGTCAAACCTACTTCGTCAAGCCACAGTATCGGCAAACTAAACTCTTTTTCACGAGTGTTTTAGCATTGGCTGCTGCGTTCGTCCCCGTGCCAATATTACCGGGTGGGCCCGACGGCGATAGAACGAATCTAAATAGTTGTTGAAGCTTGACTTGCCATCTGGCCGGAGACGAATTCTGCTCCTGCGTTGTTATCTGTCCTTCAAATCGCGCGGCCTACAAGGTCGAAACACGGTTTGAGGTTATCGGAATCAAGCCTGCCACTTCTTTGGGCCAGGCTGGTCTGCCTCAACCGGGCAGCGACTCTCGCCGCCTGGTCTTCAAGTGGCAGCAGCATAGAACAACCGCAGTACGATGCAAGGGGGAATTGTAAGATTTTGATTATGGGGCCTTGCCCTCACTCCATGTCATCGAGCATCTCGGTCAGGCCGGGCGCGTTCAGATCGAACGCGGCATCCTCATCTTCATCATCATCCAGGTCCGGCGGCAGGGTTTCGCCGTCACGCAGCCGGGCCAGGCGAGCGGAGCGGCGCTGAGCGCGGATCAGTGCAGCCTGGTAGGCCTCGGGGTCGGGCCAGTCGTAGGCGGGGTCGGCCCCAGCGATGGCGGCAGTGGCGGCGGTCTGCTCCGTGGTGGATTTTTCGCTTTCGCTGCTGGTGGTCAACTGGATCTGGATGTCGCCGTCCGATTCGTGCTGCATGATGTGTACCTCCCGATCACGTACCAGTTCGAGCATGGCCAGGAATAGGCCGATCATCTCCGCCCGGGTCTGACGGCCGGCGAAAATCTGGCGCAGAGTCAGCGGACCCTCCCGCGCCAGCCGATCACGAATGTCAGCCGCATGCAGACTGATGGGCGTGTCGTCGTAGGTCACCGCGTGGCCGGTGGTCTGGCCGATGGAGTCCATCAGCCGGCCGAAGGCCTCGCACAGGTCCAGCACGTGCACGTCCTCAAGGTCCAGCTCTTTTTCCTGGATCTGGGCCCGGATCGCTTCGTCCAGGGCGTGCGGGCTGGCGGCATATCGCCGCATCCATTCGTCGTGACGCAGTTCCAACTCGATGGCAGCATCTTTATATCGTTTGTAGGCCAGCAACTGCCTGACCAGCTCGAACCGCGGATCAACCCCCCCGCTTCCGGAAGTGGAAGATGCAGCATACGCTTCGTCGCTCAGGCCGGCCAGAGCATCGCCCTGCTCCCCCTCGGCGCCTTGTTCACCTTCCGGGGGGGGCGGCATGATCATCCGGCTTTTGATTTCCAGCAGCGTCGCAGCCATAACCAGAAACTCGCCGGCCTGCTCCACGTCCATGCCGGGGGCCATGTGGGGCGCGATGGCCTGAATGGCTTCCAGGTGGTGTAGGTACTGGTCGGTCAACGTGGCGATGGGAATGTCGTGCAGGTCGATCTCGTGCCGCTTGACCAGGTACAACAGAAGGTCCAGGGGCCCGGCATAAGCCTCCAGTTGCACGCGATAGTCGCCTTGGATCGGGCTGTCATTCATGGCGACGCCTGGTCTTTCTGCTGATCTGCGTTCACCAGTTGGGCTTCGACCCGTGTGCTCCACAGATCGTAGGCATCCTCCGTCAGGTGCAGGCCGTCGGTGAATCGCTCGGGGATCGGCTGGCCATCCTCGCCCAGCAGCGTGTCGCTGAGATCGAGGAAGGTCAGCAACTCGTCATCGGCACAGATGTCCGCGATCAACTTGTTGGCCTGCTGCATCTGCGGCCAAAGCTGCCAGCGACTGACGCTGGGCTTGATGGCGATGTAGATGATCTTCGTCTGCGGCAGCGCCTGGTGCGTGCGATCGGCAAAAGTCTGGAAATCCTCAGCCACATAGCGCGGAGGCTGCTTGCGGGCGATGTCGTTGTCGCCGGCATAAAACACGATGATCCGCGGCTGCTGCGGCAGCACGACACGATCGAAGTAATAGGTCGAGTCCGGCACGCACGAGCCGCCGAAGCCGCGGTTGACCACATCCTCGCGCTGGGCGAAGCAGCGGGCGGTGTCCCATTTGCGAATACTGGAGCTACCGAGAAACAGAATGCCGCCGGGCGTGGGCGGATGCTCCGCGTCCTGCTGCTCGAAGGCGGCGATGGCTGACTCCCATTTGGCGTGATCGATCTCGACCCGCTGGTCCTGCTGCTCTTCCGCCAGGGCGGGCGGGGTAGCCAGCAGCAGAGCCATGAATATGGACAAGAATATCTGACACGCCTGCGACATTGAGGTCTCCAGAGTGGCTGCGGCCGGTTACGCTGACCGCACGTCGGTAAACTGTAACGGTTTTCCGCCCCGGATAAAAGAGCAAAATGACGACGAGCCAAGCCACTTACGAGGCCTTCGCCCGCCAGGTTCTGGAGGCCGAGGCCCGCGCCATTCAACGAATCACCCCCGGAAATGAGTTCGACCGGGCGGTGGCGTTGATCGCCAACCTTCCGGGGGGGGCACTGGTGGTCAGCGGACTGGGTAAGAGCGGCCTGATCGGCCAGAAGCTGGCCGCCACGTTTGCCTCCACCGGCACGCCGTCGCACTTCCTGCACCCGGTCGAGGCCATGCACGGCGACCTGGGCAAAGTCCGCCGCGACGATGCCGTGCTGCTGCTGAGCTACTCCGGCAACACCGACGAACTGGTCACGCTGGCCGAACTGCTGCGGCAGGACAAGGTGCCGCGGATTGCCCTGGTCTCGCGCCCGCAGTGCGACCTGGCCCGCTTGTGCGACGTGTCGCTGTGCATCGGCGACGTGACCGAAGCCTGTCCGCTCAACCTGGCGCCGACCGCGTCAACGACCGCCATGTTGGCCCTGGGTGATGCGCTGGCCTTGGCGGTGGCGCACCAGCGAAACTTCTCTGCCGATGACTTCCACAAGCGTCACCCCGCCGGCGGGCTCGGCCGCCAGTTGATGCCCGTCACGCAAGCCATGCGTTTCAAAGCCAACGTCAACATGGCCCTGACCCCGAGCACGCTGACCGTGGCCCAGGCCTACGGCGAAGCCCAGAAACACGCTGACAAGACCGGCCTGCGCCGCCCGGGGGCGCTGCTGATCGTGGACGACGTCGGCAAGCTGGCCGGGATCGTCACCGACGGCGACCTGCGCACCGCACTGATCGAACAAGGCCCCACCGTCTGGACCGGCCCCGTCTCCGCCATCATGACCGCCAACCCCACGACATTGCGCGACGATGCCATGGTGCGCGACGCCGTGCGCGTGGTGCGCGAGCATCGGTTTGATGAGATCCCCATTGTCGATGTTGAGGGAAAACCTGTGGGACTGATTGACGTACAGGATTTAGCGGCGCTGAAGGTGATCGAAGGTTGACGAGGCCGCCCCGATTCATCGGGGCGTCGGCACGCTCCACTGAAGTGGAGCGGCCTAAGGGGGTACAACATGATCGAGCATCCATTTCTTCAGTTCGACGATGAGGGGCGGTTACAGAGTGATTTATCCTGCATCGGGTGCGGATACAACCTGCGTTCGTTGCGCGAGGGCGACCACTGTCCCGAGTGCGGCAGTCTCACCATGGCGACGTTCGCGCAACTGCCGCTGTGGGGCGTCGAAGCGAAGCTGTGGACGGCTGATCCCAACTGGGTGCAGCGCCTGCGCATCGGTTATGGCCGCTGGTGCGTGTGCATGTTGATCGGCTTATTGATCCTGCTGGCCACGCTGATGATGGCCAGCTTCTTCCGTTTCAATGAGTTGCCACTGGTTGTGCAAATGATGCTAATTCAGGCCTGGTGCGTGCCCTGGCTGCTGATTGGTTGGGGACTATTTCAGGCCACGGTGGCGCCACGACACGAAAACCAAAGTTTGCGATGGAGACTTGGCCGCAGCTTTTGCCGGATTTGCGCCGTATTGCGTGTGTTACTGTGGATGCTGATCGGTTTCACCATGATGACCGACAACGTCTTTGCCTATGAGACGTTCGCCATGTACATCGGTTTAGCAGTCATCGTACTGTTGCTGGTGGAAATGGCTGCATGGTGGAGCTTGTTTCTGTATCTACGCCCGCTGGTACGAACGCTGCTGCCCAACGCGATGTCGCTATGGTACCTGGCCTTGTTTTGCGGAGTGGCGACCGTTCTTGCCGGGCTGCTCAACGTGGGCTGGGCAATCTACCTGCAATATTCTGCCAGCGGCTACTTCTATTACAGCAGACAAATGGTGTGGCTTGAATTCCTGCCGGGTTGGCTATCGAATATCGGCCCGTTCGTCGGCTTGCTCTGGCTGGCTTGGATTTATGCTTTGACCTGGATGCTGTGGCGCACGCTGCGGCGGTTCAGGGCGGTGGCGGCATGATGGACGAGAAGCGCATTGAGCAAGATTTGAGCTGCATCGAGTGCGGGTACAACCTGCGCACGGTGCACCGAGGCGGGCGCTGTCCGGAGTGCGGCAGTGAATTATGGCGGACCATGCGCCGCCGGCATGGCTGGTTGCTGGATGTCGCGGTGCTGCGGCGGATGCGCCTCGCCGTCATGGTGCTGTTTGCAGCGAACTTTGTGGCGGCGGTGGCGTGGTGGGTTGTGGTGTTCCTGTTGAACAATTTCGCAGCACAGGTCAACAAAACCACTGCTTCCATCCTGATCGTCATTTTGTTGATTGCGGTGGCAGCGATGACCTGGGGCATGTTGCAAAGCGGTGGACCCAAGGCGGTCGTTTCCGGAGGAAGGGGACGAAGGATCGTATTGCGTTTGCTGATCGTTCACCTGGGGGCTTTGCGCGTGGTGCTCTGGCCGCTGGTGGCGGCGGCGTCGCTGGACATGTTCGGAATGGGACAACTTGTTTATGACTGGGATCTGACGGCATTCTCGCTGTTGATGACGTTGGTGGCGTTGGAGTTGCTGGGTTGGTTGACTTACGCTCTGTACCTCGAGCCGTTGGTGCAGGAAGTGCTGTATCGGCAGTTGGGGGCGCTGCATTTTTTCTATGGCGTGGGGCTGGTGGGGCTGGTGGCGTGGATGGGTTGCGCTGCGATGACAGCTGTGCACGGGGACACGTATTTTCTGATGGATTATCTGGTGCTGCCGGTGTTGCTGTGGGGGTTGGGATTGGTCTTTGCGGCGGACGTGATCGTCGCGACGATGATGGGGTTGTGGCTGCTGTTTCTGTTGTGGCGAGAGCTTGGCCGACTGGCTGCCCCATCACGCGATTGAGCGGGTGTGCGGGAAATGGATGGCCGCTTCACACGATCGTCTGGCGTAACTGGGCCAGTTCGCTGCGGGCTTTTTCGTTGCCGTCGGCGGCGGCCAGTTTCAATCCCTCGTCCAGAACGGCCTTGGCCTCTTGCGTGCGGAACTGGCGGCAGAGGTGCTGGGCTTTCTGGTAGTAGGCGTAGTGATAGTGGGGGTCCTGGGTGATGACCTTGTCCAGCCAGGCGATCGCCTCCGCGGGGTGGCCGGCCTTGGCGTGCTCCAGGGCGATCATGTACAGCAGGTCCACGTCGCCGGGCTCGGCTTCCAGAAGTTTCTGAAGTTGTTCGAGACGGTCGGGCATGGGGGAGCAGGCAGTAGGCTGTAGGCAGTAGGCTGTAGGCAGTAGGGAGTAGGCAGTAGGGTATAGGGTTTGTTATCCCAGGTCCAAGACAACCGGCCAACACAAGGGCCAACAAAAAACCCCTATAGCCTACTCCCTACTGCCTAGCACAAGCACCCTATCCCCTATACCCTATAGCCCATGAAGATCGGCGTGATCAGCGATACGCACGATCGGCTGCCCACATTTCGCCGGGCGGTGGGGATGTTCCGGCGGATGAAGGTGGATGCGATCTTTCATGCCGGCGATTACGTGGCGCCGTTCGCTGCCAAGGTCATCGCACCGGCTGAGCTTGCCATTCCCACGCATTGCATCTTCGGCAACAACGACGGCGAACGGGCGGGGCTCAAGAGCGTGCTGCCTAATCTGGTGGATGGGCCATATAAGATCAAGCTGGGCGGGCGCGCGATCGTGATGCACCATTTCTTTGACTGGCTCAAGCCAGCCGACCTGATCGGGGCGGAGCTGGTGATCGGCGGCCACGATCACATGCCGGCCATCACCCAGCGCGAGGGCAAGTTGTGGGTCAACCCCGGCGAGTGCTGCGGCTGGCTGCACGACCGCTGCACGGTGGCGGTGGTGGACCTGGACAAGCTCGAAGCGCAACTGGTGGATGTGCACGAGTGAGTTGCATAGTCCGATAGTCCCCGCACAATGTGGTTTTTCCTGATGGGTGCGAGGGGCGGCGGCTGGAGAGGCCTTGTGATCCGGCCGATTCTTCATGGGGGGGCCGCCCGCAGAGGGGAATTCATGATCAGTCTCGCCACGCCAGAGACCAAGTCGTCTTTGTCCGGTGGGTCCCAACCAGAGCGGTCAACTTCGGTCCGCCGTTTCGTGGCCCGTCAGCCCATCTTCGACCGGCAGCAGGCGGTGTTCGGCTACGAGCTGCTGTTCCGCAGCGGGATGGAAAACGCCTACTCAGCGACGGATGGCGAACTGGCCACGGCCCGGGTGATCCACGACGCGCTGAACATCATCGGATTGCACCATCTGGTGGGCGAAGCGGTGCCCTTCGTCAACTTCCCGGCCGCCAGCCTGATCCGCGGCGACTTCAAGCTGCTGCCGCCCATGAGCGTGGTGGAAGTGCTGGAAACCGTCGAGCCGACGCAGCAGGTCATCGAAGCCTGTCGCCAGGCCAGGCACCAGGGATACATGCTGGCGCTGGACGACTTCGTTTACAGCCCCGGCTACGAGCCGTTGATCGATCTGGCGGACATCATCAAGATTGACTTCATGGCCAATCCCACGCGCCAACAGCGCGAGATGTTCATTCGTGGTTTCCATCGCCGCAACACCTGTCTGCTGGCCGAGAAGGTGGAGACTCACCGCGATTACCGGGAGGCGATGGAACTGGGCTACGGCTACGCCCAGGGTTACTTCTTCAGCAAGCCCAACATTCTCAGCGGCCGCGACATTCCCGCCTTCAAGCGCAACTATCTGATGTTCCTGGCTGAGGTCAGCCATCCCGAGCTGGACTTCGACCGCCTGGAGAAGGTGATCAAGACCGAGATGTCGCTGTCCTACAAACTGCTGCGCCAGCTCAATTCCGCCCACTTCGGATTCAGCAATCGCATCGAGTCGGTCAAGCACGCCATGCTGCTGCTGGGTGAGATTCAGTTGCGCAAATGGGCGGCCCTGGTGGCGGTGACCTGCCTGGCGGAGGACAAGCCGGCCGAGTTGACCCGCTCCGCCATGGTGCGTGCCCGCTTCTGCGAGACATCTGCCGCCGACCTGGACATGCCGCAGCGCCGCTTTGACCTGTTCCTGCTGGGCATGCTGTCGATGCTGGACGCGGTGATGGATCAGCCGCTGCACGAAGCCCTGGAGCAGATTACGCTGCCCATCGATGTCAAGACAGCTTTGCTGGGCGGCCGCAACAGCCTGGGCGATCTGCTGATGCTGCTGGGGGCCTGCGAGCAGGGCGACCTTGCGTTGTTCCAGACTCTGGCATGCACTCTGGAGATCGATCCCGACCATGTCGCGGAGCATTACACCCAGGCCATTCGCTGGACCAACGAGGTCTTCGAGCAGCAGCCCGGCTGACCGGCAGCGGCGGCCGTTTTTCAAGCGACCGCAAAACCGCTAACATCTGCCCGTTTTAACCGCGATTCCGTCACCATCGGTGAGTCCACCCGCTGGACCGCCATCCCTACAGGCCCTGCACGCTATGCCCCGACGCGACGACCTGCACAGCATCCTCATCATCGGCTCCGGCCCCATCGTCATCGGCCAGGCCTGCGAGTTTGACTATTCCGGCACCCAGGCCTGCAAAGCCCTGCGCGAAGAGGGCTATCGCATCGTCCTGATCATCTCCAACCCGGCCACGATCATGACCGATCCGCAGACCGCGGACCGCACCTACATCGAGCCGATCTGCCCCGAAGCCGTCGAACGCATCCTCGAAGCTGAGAAGGCGGCCGGCACCCAGGTTGATGCCCTGCTGCCGACCCTCGGCGGTCAGACCGCCCTCAACTGCGCCTGCCAGCTCTACGACGCCGGCGTCCTGGAAAAATTCGGCGTCGAGATGATCGGCGCCACCCGTGAGGTGATCTATCGCGCTGAGGATCGTGAGCAGTTCGACCAGACCATGCAGTCCATCGGCCTGCGCACCGCACGCCACGGCATCGCACACAACATGGACGAAGCCTGGGCTGTGTTGGAGGACGTCGGTCTGCCTGCAATCATTCGCCCCGCTTTCACCCTTGGCGGCACCGGCGGCGGCATCGCCTACAACCGCGAAGAGTTCGAAGACATCGTCCGCCGCGGACTTGACGCCTCCATGACCCGACAGGTGCTCATCGACCAGTCGCTGATCGGCTGGAAAGAGTACGAACTGGAAGTCATGCGCGACAAGGACGACAACGTCGTCATCATCTGTTCGATCGAAAACTTCGACCCCATGGGCGTGCACACCGGCGACTCGATCACCGTCGCCCCCGCCCAGACGCTGACCGACAAAGAGTATCAGCGCATGCGCGACGCCTCCCAGGCCATCATCCGCGCCATCGGCGTCGAGACCGGCGGGTCCAACATCCAGTTTGCCATCGACCCCCGGAATGGTGAAATGGTTGTGGTGGAGATGAACCCCCGTGTGTCGCGCTCCTCCGCCCTGGCTTCCAAGGCCACCGGCTTCCCCATCGCCAAGATCGCCGCCAAGCTGGCCATCGGCTACCAACTGTGGGAACTGCCCAACGACATCACCGGCAAGACCGTCGCCTGCTTCGAGCCCACCATCGACTACGTCGTGACCAAGATCCCTCGCTGGACCTTCGAGAAATTCCCCGAAGCTGATGAAACGCTGACCACGCAGATGAAGAGCGTGGGCGAAGCGATGTCCATCGGCCGCACGTTCAAAGAGTCGCTCCAGAAGGGCATCCGCTCCATGGAGTTGAAGCGCTTCGGGTTCGGGCTCGACGGCAACGACAAGTGGCTGGCAGCCCTCCGCGCCGGCGGCGCCGACTACCCCATCGAGGAATCCAAACTCACCCGCAAGCTCACCGTCCCCTGCCAGGGTCGGCTGTACTACATCCGTTACGCCATGAAGATGGGCTACAGCATCGAGCAACTGTTCGAGCTGACGCACATCGATCCCTGGTTCCTCGATCAGCTCAAGCAACTGGTGGACTTCGAAGCCCAGTTGCTGGCCCGCAAGTCGCTGGATGAAGTGGACGCTGAGTTGATGTGGCGGGCCAAGCAGCTTGGCTACAGCGACCCGCAGTTGGCGCAAGTTTTCGAAGGTCAGATCAACACCGACACGATTCTGAAAGTGCGCGATCACCGCAAGCAGCTCGGAGTGGAGCCGGTGTATAAACTGGTGGACACCTGCGCCGCCGAGTTCGAAGCCGCTACGCCGTACTATTACTCGACGTATGAGAAACCGCGCATCCGCGTGTGTCCGCCGCCTGTCGATCGCGTCGAGTCCAGTTCGCCGGTCTGTTACGCCGACGAAGCCCCGCACACGGCGATCGTGTGCGACGACGAAATCCGCATCACCAACCGCAAGAAAGTCGTCATCCTCGGCGGCGGACCCAATCGCATCGGGCAGGGCATCGAGTTCGATTACTGCTGCGTGCAGGCTGCCTTCGCCGCCAAGGAAATGGGCTTCGAAGCGGTGATGGTCAACTCCAACCCGGAGACCGTCAGCACCGACTACGACACCAGCGACCTGTTGTTCTTCGAACCGCTCACGCTGGAAGACGTGCTCAACCTCTGCGAACGCCTCAACGGCAAACCGCTTCAGAGCCGGGCACTGTGTGCCCGGACCAGCGACACAGTCGCCGGCTCGGTGGAGCAATCCTCCGACGGTGGATTGCTCCACGGCGTCATCGTCCAGTTCGGAGGCCAAACCCCGCTCAACCTCGCCCACGGCCTGCAAATGGCCGGCGTCCCCATCATCGGCACCAGTGTCGAATCCATCGACCGCGCCGAGGACCGCGAGCACTTCGCCCAGATGCTCACCGAGTTGAACATCCAGCAGCCGGCCAACGGCATCGCCCGCAACGTCGATGAAGCAATCGCCATCGCCAATCGCCTGACTTATCCCGTGCTGGTGCGCCCCAGCTTCGTGCTCGGCGGGCGGGCCATGGAAACAGTCTTTGACGACGAACAACTGCGCAAGTACATGGCCATGGCCCTGGGCGCATCCGACCTGCGCGACGTGCCCATCCTGGTGGACAAGTTCCTCTTCCAGGCCACCGAGTGTGACGTGGATGTCATCGCGGATTTCGGGTGTCGGGTATCGGGTATCGGGTATCGGGAGGATCAGTTCCCGGCCAACAGTCCGAAACCCGAAACCCGATACCCGAAACCCCATACCCGCGCTCTGATCTGCGGCGTCATGGAGCACATCGAGGAAGCGGGCATCCACAGCGGTGACTCGGCCTGTTCACTGCCGCCGTATTCGCTTTCCCCGAAGATCGTCGAGCAACTGAAGGTGCAGTCGCGCGCCATGGCCGAAGCTTTGCAGGTGCGCGGCCTGATGAACGTGCAGTACGCCATCAAGGGCGATCAGATCTACGTCATCGAAGTCAACCCCCGCGCTTCACGCACCGTGCCCTTTGTCAGCAAAGCCACCGGCGTCTCCTGGGCTCGGCTGGCCGCCAAGGTGATGATCGGTGCATCATTGCAGGAGCTCGGCGTCACCGAGGAAGTCATTCCCACGCACTGGTCGGTGAAGGAATCCGTCTTCCCCTTCAACAAATTTCCGGGGGTGGACGTGATCCTCGGCCCGGAGATGCGATCCACCGGCGAAGTGATGGGGATCGACGCCGACTTCGCTCATGCCTTCGCCAAGAGCCAGATCGCCGCCGGCACCAAACTGCCCACCGAAGGCAAAGTCTTCCTCTCCGTGCGCGCCAATGACAAGCCCGCCGTGGCGCCAGTCGCCCGCAAGCTGGTCGATCTGGGCTACGAGGTGATCTCCACGCAGGGCACCCACGACTTTCTCAAGCAGCACGGCATCACCACCACGCTCATCCGCAAGATCAGCGAAGGCCGGCCCAACGCCGTGGACCTGATCAAGAACGGCGAGCTGGCCATGATCTTCAACACACCCACCCGCAAGGGAGCCGGGACCGATGAGGGCAAACTCCGCGCCACCGCCACCCGCTTCGGCGTCCCCATCGTCACCACGATGACCGCCGCCACGGTGGCCGTGCAGGCCATGGCCGCCCTGAAAGCGGGCCGCTACGGCGTGCGTGCCCTCCAGGAATACTTCACTTCCGACAGTTCGGGACAGTTCGGCCGGTAAGTAGTCCGTCCCGCGCGAGGCGCATCGGTTTCAGTCGGCGGAATTATGTCGTGTGCTGACCGCAACCCAGCGGATGGGCATGCATTCGTATGCCCTGACGCCCTTGAGCGCACCACGATTGGTGATGGATCCTACGAATCGCACACTCAAGAGGTGTGCTCAACCGCACCATATAGGCCGGTACTCAAACTACAACCGACTCATCCTTTCGTTGGCGATCGGGTCCGGCAATGAATCTGTTTTCGGCGAAAACAGACTAATGTCGGGTTCGATATCTTCAATCAATGTTTCATGTGCCATCCCATATCAACTGGTTTGTTGATTACCTGTTGGCACGCAGATTGAGAGTGAATTCCGTATCAAGCTGCGGTTGATGGTGTCTGTCGCTTGTTGGACGCAGACGAAGTGATACTGACAAGCCATTGGGTGCATGAGCGCAGTGTCCGCTGTTCCACCTGGTACGTCACCGCTCGTCCGCGCCGCGTAGCTGCCAGCACTTTCGCTTCGCGCAGAATCCGCAAGTGACCAGCTAACGCAGCGTTGCTGCGATGAACCAATTGTTGCAACAGCTCAAAGGATTGCGCCCGCTCAAGCGAGGCAGCAACGATCTTGCGCCGCACCAGATGGGCCAGGGCTCTGAACACATCCAACTCATCCAACTGCTGGCGATAGGGTCTGGCCATAAATCAGTTTTCGCCGAAAACAGACTAAAAGCTCATAAAAGAACCGGAATTCACCGCAGAGAACGCAGAGAACACAGAGCTAAAATACTTGAATTCAAGCTTATTCCGGTTTTTCTCTGCGATCTCTGCGTCCTCTGTGGTGAGTTCTTTTTTC
>JADLFV010000046.1 GCA_020849625.1 Phycisphaeraceae bacterium | reverse complement strand
CATGATCCGCTCGAACGCCTCGTAGTCCGCCTCCTTGCGAAACAAAGGCAACCCGGCCACCGTCCGGTTCAGGACATGGTACACGAAACCACCAGGCGTCACTCTCGGTCGTCTTGGCATCGCAAAATCTTACCACGAGTCAATCCACCCTGTTAATACTAGCTGCGTCCCCGTTTCGATCCCCGTCCCCGTTTCGATCCCGTATAACTATCGAGCATATGACCATAACTGCCAGTGATAGCAGTAATATAAGCATAATATCAATACAAACGCCCGACCATATAACTATGTGTACATTGTCTTTCAATCCCACAGAAGACCACCACATAGTAGCAGGCCATCCTCGCCCCATAAACGACATCGTCACATTTACTACATCGGAACCAGTACACAATTCATTCATGTTATCCCTGATCTTATCAAAGATGTCCGGGGGTAATTCAGTTGGAGGTGCATCTAATGATACTCGTATATATGATACGGATAGACCGCCTAGTAACACAAATGTTATCAGTCCTATTGTCAAGGACAATTTCTTCGTGTTCTTCATCAATGTTGCTTTCTATTCATCCAGACAGTCACTTAAACTCAGTATGAACAAAGTAATCGTGAATTGCACCTTCAAACCATAACTGCTCAGAGAACTTGATGCCTGAATCCTCTGGATAATAAACACCACAGCAATCTCCCTCATTGCTCACCCATATGTAAGTGTAATTCACCCGAATATGTCGATAATCCGCAACAGCCCAGCCCGAATAACGTAATCCAGGCATCGGGGGAGCATTTGCGGTGAAAATCATATGGCCCACTTCAAGAACTTTCAGACCGGGATCTTTCGGGTACGGGGTCGCGGGTTTATAACGGCTTACGACGTAGACGCCCACATAAGCCTTTTCTCGAAAGGCGCATAGATTTGTGGACCATCCTGCTGATTTGGGTATTGGTCCCATCTTTTGATGGTCAACATAACTCCTGTAAAATGTGATGGACGGCATTCCGGATTGATGATTATTATCAATGATAGTAATGGGATTCGGGCCCGCTGTTTTATGCCAACTTTGATTCCAATCAGTTATCTCATCAAATTTCAAATAATTTAATTGAGCATAGTGAGATAACTCATCGAGATTATACATTTGCCAATCAAATACGAAGCCAGGATATCCGTCATCTAATAGTTGCGGATCGCCCAATAATCGAACAGCAGCAAGGCCCGATGCATCCAAGGTGCATGTCATTACTGCATAGTTCGCATATACACTCAACCCATCCACATACCCCAAGGGATCCCTCTGCACGAACCTGCCCAAGTGCGGGTGCAGCATTCTCGCCCGGTTGTAGGCCAGTCCCGACTCCTCATCATGGAACAGGCCCTGGTGCCCGACCACATTCATGGGCATGGCGAAGCCGGTGACGCGATAGCTGCCTCCCCCTGAGGGGTACATCACCAGCGGATCGTTGGCGTAGGCGACGGAGAAGTTGTACTCGTCGCCGAGTATGGCCAGGTCGCCAAAGCCCACGGAACCATCGCCATTGTAGTCGGCCGAGAGGTTAGGCCCGGTGTGGCCCCACTGGTCGCCGAGGATCTGGTTGTCGGACAGGTTCACCACCCAGTCGCGGTTGCCGTCGGCCAGCAGGAAGCCGTGGGTATAGACCTCGCGTTCGCCGTAGGGGGTGTACTCGTAGCGCTCGATGATCCGATTCCCTCCTGAAGGTAAAGCCTCGACGAGCATCATGATGTTGTAGTTGGCGTTGGGCAGGGCGTGGAAGTGCCGCGCCCAGCCGGTCCCGGCGCCGGTAGTGTAGTCGGGATTGGCGTAGATGCTCTTGGCGATGCTCAGCAGCACCAGTTCGTCAATATACCCGCCTGGTGTCGTGTTCCACACGTAGTGTTTCATCACGTAGTCGGAGCCGTTGCGTTCCTCGATCACGCTCTGGCCGTGGAAGTAGTAGTGGTAGGTGTAATCCAGATCGCCTGAATTCTGCACAGTCCTCACGATGCGGCGGCTTCCGGGGGTGCCGTCGTATTCGCTGATGGAGATGACGGAGCCGTACTCGACGTCGCCGGAGGTTGGATCACGGTATGCTTTGGTCACCTTCACGAGGCGATTCCACGCGTCATAGACGTAAGAGAACACCCCATCATAGGTCAGGTTGCCGGCCGCGTCATAGGTGGGAGTTTCTTCGGCATAGCCGCTGGAAGTGGTGAAGGTTTCGATCAGGTCGGTGGTCTCGTAACTACCGTTGCTATCCCTGTCAGTCTTGACGGTGAGGTTGTCCACCAAGCTGTCGAGGTTCTGGCCGCTCTTGAATCCTATTTGTCCACCACCGCCCCCGGAAGTGGTAAAGTCGAAGTCGGTAGATTCGTACACCAGATCATCGGGGCTTTGGCTCAGATCGCCCCAGATCGGTTCGGTGCTGCCCTCGTTGGCCTGGACCTTGACGGTGGCGCCGTCGCTGGTCACCCGGACCCACAGCGTGCCGCCACTGGAGAGGTCCGGCATGTTGCCCGCATATGGGGTATGAGTAACCGCGACAGCCTTCAGACCTTTCACCACCTCATACCCCTGCGGCACGACTGCCGGATTGGCGAAGTAGATGCGGATGAAGTCGAAGTCGTCGATACCCCGGGCATTGAACACGAAGTCCACGTCATAGCCGGTGGGGTCACTCTCACTGGCTGCTGCCACGATGGAGAAGACCACTTGGAACCGCTTGCCCCGAATTCCCCGCAAGAGCGTGGGCTGCTCGTAGTCGCCGAAGTAGCCGCCCAGGGTCAGCCCGCCGCCAATAGCGTCGGCATTGGCTGAGTAGTTGGCGAGCCGGCCTAGCATGTCGCTCTTGTAGGCATTGTCAACGACCTGAATGCCCGCAAACTGCGTTTCATCGCAATTGGTCCACAAGCCGATGCGACCCGAGGGGAAACCGTCGGTGAAGTTGTAAGGCACCAACTTCTCCAAAGTGCCGCGGCGGCTGGATAACACCAGTTCCTCCCACGTATTGGCGGTGATGCCAGCGCTGCTGGTTGAGGCCATCAAGGTCTTGCTGCCGCTGTCCACATAGTAAAGCTTGCGGGTGTCATCGCCCAGGTCGTTGACCAACAGCCAGTAACTGTTGGCGCTCTGATAGCCGAAGACGAACCCGGCCTGGCCGCTACCGGCGCCAGAGGGGAATTTGGTGGAGGTGGCCATGTAGACCGGGCCGGTCTCCACATCGCTGCTGCCGTCACCCAATAAGATGATCGCGGCAGCCTCATCGTCGCCCGTGTCGTCAATAAGTTCAGTAACGGTGAGCGCCCCGGCGTTGGTGCTGTCCACGTCAAAGGCATCAGAGCCGGCGTTGACGTAATAACCCGATGTATCATCGTCGAAGCCGTCGGAGAAGGTCACCGCCTGAGCCAATCCCTGCGTGTCACGGGCGGTGTATTCATTGGCCTTATTGGGTGTGTTCTTGAAGTAGTCGGTGGTGTCTTCACGGGTGCCGACCTCGATTTGATTGCCGAGAGAGTCCAGCGTCCAGTTGGTTAACTGAGGCTTCCAGTAGTCCTGAATCGCGCCATAGCTGTCGACGTTGCCGTGGTGGTATGTCACCAGCCGGTGCAGGTCGTCGTAAGTGTACGCTTCAGAATGCGACACATAAACACCACGCTGGGCATACAAGCGGTTGGAAGCACGGTCATAGGCATGGGTGATGCGCAGCAGGTCAAAGGGCTGGTCTGAATAATCAACCCAGCCGTGATTGACCACCCTTCCAAAGCGATCGAACCCACCCCCGCCCCCGGAGTCATAGGGGTCATCACCCGTGCCGTCGGCGTAGCTGAGCTTGACTTCCGGGGCGGGGTAGTCCTTGATCACCGCGGTGCCGGAGCCAAGGTAGCTGTATTCGACAATAGTATCTCCGGGGTCGCCCGAACCGTCATCCTCGGCTAACTTGTTCGCCCGCCCAATGGCGTCGTCAATACTTGTGGGGGCGTCATGGCCATCATAGACCCAATGGACCTTTCGGCCATTGGGGTATGTCACGCTGGTAAGCCGGCCACCTTTGGTCAACTCATAGGAAGACGCAGTGTCGTCGTAATCAAGAGTCAGGGCGTGCGTGTTGACCGTCTTGGCTCCCCCGTGCTCCTGGTACTCGCTCACCAGGCGGCCCAGACCGTCGTACTCGTAGACCACCTCATTCAGAACTGAACCGGAACCGACGGTAGCGTTGTCATAGCTGGCAACAGATTCCAACAGGCCACGGGCCTCGTACGTGCGGCTGATCCGGAGCACAGAACCCTCGACGTTCTCAGCGGATCGACCCAGTGAGGTTATGCGATCATGGATCAAGCGGCCGGCGTCATCGTAGACATAAGTATGAACGGCCTCACGCGAGTCCTTGCGCGTTTCCAGCGAGCCGTCGGCGTAGTAAGTCAGCTCGATGCGGTCGTAAGTTGAGTCGCCCCCATTGCTGATGCTGCCGCTTCCGGAGGTGTCGTCGCTGTCGGGGTAGATAATGGCGCGCAGCAGCGTATTGGACTTGACCGGGCAGCCCTTGTCATTCAATTCGATGGAGTAAACATACAGTGTCGTCTGGTCGCTTTCCGTGTCTTCCAGATCGGCGGTTTGGGTGGCAATCTGATTCGCCGCGTTGTAGGTGTAAGTGGTGATGCGATCGACATCGGGTGCCGAGTCGAGCGGGGCGCCGTCATCGTAGTTCTCCACGACCTTCCGGGGGCGGCCGAGGGCGTCGTACTCGCGGCGGGTCTCGATGCCGGTGTTGTCGGTCACCTTGTAAGGGTTGCCGGCGTCGTCGTATTCCGTCTTGGTGACGATCACCCCGTCCGAGCTATTGGGCTCCGGGGGCGTCTCAGGACGCGAGAACGCCCACCCCCCGGAAGTGAGGGTCAGGACCAGGAATAGGCCGGAGGCGGCAGCCAGCATTCGTGTGCTACGGTTCACGGGAAGTCTCCCAGGAAAGGCTTGACGGTTGCAACGATTCAACATCAATCAGAACGACAGCAAGCTTCACTTTTTTGTTGCGCCGGTCACGGCGAAGGCGGCGCGCCAGTCGCACCGTCATTCGTCCCGTACTCGGCCACATGGGTCGGCCGGTGGGCATTGTCGTACCACGTGGCCGTATAACTCACACGAGCATCGCTGGAAGCAGACAGTAAGCCCGTGACGCCCGAACCGGCGTCGTGGTTGCGTGTATATGTTGTAGTCAGGATCACATTGTCGGTGTTGTCGTATTCGTACACCGTCTCGGTGAGCAGGATGTCGTCGGCGAAGGCATTGGCACCGTAATAATCCGTGGTTGCTCCCTCCAGCGCGCCGGTCACCGTGCGTAAGACGCGGCCGTGAGCGTCATAAGCCGTCTTGGTAAATCCGCCCCCGGATGTGGCGACTTTCACCTGGCGATCATCACCACCGAGACCTTCCCCGTCGGGTTCCTCGTAGAAGTATGTGGTCTCCAGGTAATTGCCTGGGGTTCCGCCGGTGACCTCGTAGACCCAGGAGGCAGTGAGTTGACCGCTATCATCGTCGTATTCGTACTTCGTCTTGGCCAACAGATCCCCCAGGCTGCCACTGTCGTTCTCATAGGTCAGGCTTTCCAGCAACTGCCCCTGATAGTTGTAAACCTGCTTGGTCCACGGCCCCCCGGAAGCTTGGGGCTTGCTCCAACTGATCCGCCACTCGTTCTGAGTATCCCAACTCTCGTCGAAGTCAGTTGCCACATAATCTGTGGGAATGGCTGATGGCGCCGTGTCGATTGACGCCAGGTGATACTCTCGTATCAATTTGTCAGTGTAGTAATCCCCTTCCTCAGGTTCGTAGTCCTGATCGTCACCGATATCCACGAAGTAGTATTCGTTCCGGCTGACGCGTGCCATGTTGTTGGGACTGCCGGACCCGTCCGGATCACTCGTCGTAGCCCCCGTATCGTCCGTGCCCTTCCATTGCTCGAGGAGATGGCTGCTGGCGTTGTCGTAAATACTCAGCGTGATGTCGCCGCTGGGATCAACGGTCTTCCATTCACGGCCGAGCACGTCATACTCACTGGTTGACACGTAGTAGTTGGTGCCGATTTCCCCTTCTTCATCAAGATCCAACGGCGTCTCGCCCTGTTCGTCCTCAACATAGTCAGCCAAGTCATGGTAGGTGCGGAGTTCGATTGGGCGATCATTCCAGTCATACCTAGTCACCGTGCGCGACAGCTCAGTGAGGGCTTCACCCCCGGAAGGAGGTGACTGACTGCTCCACGTGGCCGTGGTGCTCGCCGTCCACTGACGCACCATGCGGCCTTGGGGATCAGTCCAGGTGACCTGGATCGGCCCAGAGTTCGTATCGTGAGGATAAACACGAGTTTCCTGATAACGTTCGTCCTGATTCGTGTAAGCAACCCCGTCTCCACCTACCTCACGGTAAACGTAGTAAATGTTCTTGAAGTCTCCGTCCATTTGCAGAGTCACTCGCCCGGCCACGTCGTAAGCAATTCCTTGCAGGAATATTGCCTGCTGCTCACCCGCCCCTTTTCGCGTGGTTGCCGTGACGCGTCCCGTAGCATCGTAGTAGGTTCCGGTTTCAATCTCGGTGGGCGCTGTAACCAGGTTCTGGCGTCCCAGGCCATCATACTCGTACTCGGTCTTAAAACCTGCCCGGTCGATTTCGTTCTCAACGCCGCAGCATCCATACGCCTTGGACGTGGTATAAGCTGGGTCGTAACTTGCAGGGGTGTCGGCCTCGTCACCGAAGTAGTACTCTGTGAGTGTTGGCCGGCCATAAGCATCGGCATTAGCGGTCAAGACGAGTGATACGGTAAACCAATTGCCACCGCGCTCAATCCGACGCGTTTTCGTCGAGATCGCCAGACCGTTCTCATCCACCACGCTGGTCGTCTCAGTACCCTCGACCACGTCGCCCGCTGTGGGATTCGGCTCCGATGGATCCGTAAAGCCGCTCGTCACCACCGTCGTTCCGGGGGTGCTACGGTCATAAAACGTCATCGTCTTATCCGGCCGGAGCACCTGCGCCACCTGGAACTGGTGGTCTTGACCTTCCTCCCACTTCCAGGTTCTGGTGATCAGGTGGCCGGTGGTGTCGGAACCATCGAACAGGCCCTCAATAAATTCTTCGATTTCCCCCTCACCTTCCGGGTCCGTCGTCACACACTGAACATCCCACACCTCGTAGGTGTCCGCCACGTCGCTTGCCGTGCGATAGATCCGATAGCTGACTTCCTTCACCACGCCGGCAGCCTTGGCCACCGTCTTCTCCACCACAACCTCTTCTTCATTCTGCGCAGACACGAACAGTATCGCTGGCGCATCGACACTGTATTCATACGCAATGTTCTGATTGGCGAAGGCGTCGAGGCCGATCGGCTCGAATACGTCATCCTCCAACGTGTAGGGATTGTGGTCCAACTGCACAATCTTGCGCGAGACCTGGGCCTCGTCATCGTACTCATAGTGCTCCCAGTAACCGCTGGGTGACTGGTGCATCTTAAGGAAAGAGTAATTATTGTCGTTCTCTTCATCCGCAGTATCGTAATAGGACCATGTATCAGTTAATGCGGCACCGTCAGGATCCACAATGTATTTCGTCAACTCCCAGCCCCAGGGATACTGGGTGAGTTCTTTTTGCACTTTCGACACCGGGGTGCTGCCGGTCGCGGTGAAGCGACTGGTCACCACCGTACAGACGCTGTGATCCTCGTTGTAGGTCACCGTGCGCAAGGTGCGACGCTCGGCGGAGGTCAGCGTCGGATTGCTCGTATCCAGTCCCCGGTATAGTTCCCATTCCTCTTCCGTGTCGTTCCAGACATAGTCGTTGATTTTCGATACCGCCAGTCCCGAACCCTCATCCAGTGATTCAGTGATCCGGATATGCTCGTTGTCTGTCGAAGTGTTGAGGTTGTCGATGTTCACTACGTAGAAGGGTGTGGCCCCTTGATTCAAGGGGTACAGCGTGCTTTTGGTGCCGACATCGTCTGCAATGTAATAACGAACCTCGTACTCGTACGCACCAAGGCTTATATCTTCCGCATCGGTGATCACGTCGGCCAACAGCCTCCCCGTCCACACCTGACGGATAGGCCCACTCGGTGCCACCACATCCACGCTGTCAGACACCTCACAATCCAGACCCTCGGGGGTCCAGATCGTGGCCGCGGGTTCCTCGGCGTGAATCACTAACCGGCCGGCGGATTTGTTGGTGCCGTAGGTCGTCCCGCCCAGCGACAGGGTGAGTTTAAGCGAACCGTTCAGGCTGGGATTGGCTGACGCCCCGTTGGGACAATCCGTCGTGCAGTTGCTGCACTCATCGTCATCCTCACCATCGTCGCCGTCGCCGTCGCCGTCGCCGTCGCCAGGACCGTTCGGACCGTTTACGTCCGAATCGTCGAGTACGCCAGGGAAGATCTGCTGGTCTATGATACTCCAACTGGATCCCCCTCCACCAATAGTGGATGTGTCCCATCCTTCACAAACCTTGCCGGCATCAAACTCCGGCGTCTGTCCTCCCACCGTCCCGGCTGAGCACCAAGTACCTGCTCCTGTTACGATTTTCCAGCGATGAAGCTTACCATCAGTTTTTACTGGGGCATGAGCTGCAAAGCTGTCTGGATCTTCATCGCCATCTTCAGCCGCCAAGAAAATTGTATAGACCTGTCCCAAAGTACCATTGTACCATAGTGTGGCTTTGGTACTACGTGCATATAGATACATATCACTACAGCAATTAACCTCATGCCACCAATCCCAATCCATCGCCATTGCGGGCGAGGCCTGACCGAGATCATATCCTTCCTGAGGCCACTCAGCTAAAAGAGAACCGTAAGCCTCATCTCCTAATTGACTGCATGCAACGAGCTCGTCATCATGTGCCCAAGCATCACTTACCTTCTCTTCGGCATCATCCCACTTAACGTCACCAGGCGAGATCGAGTCAATAGTCAATTTCCTGGTATTATTTGAACCATCTTTCCAGTATAGACCAGGATTGTGGAAATGAATGCTACTCCCGCCGTCTCCCTCACGGTCGAAGTCATTTTGGTAATATTGTGGGAACGGGCCTTCACTCATTCCCTCAACTTTATAGAACTCGTCATAGATCTTGGTGTTCTCATCGGTCACCCCAAAGAACACATCATCAAAATACCGGGCCAGCGCGGCCCGGAAGTGGCGATCCTCCAACTGGCTACCGTACCAGCCATCCTTGGGGAACGCGGGAGCCACGCGCTTGCCGTCGGCGCTCATCGGCCAGGGAATATGCTCGCCGTTGTTGAGAGCCTCATACCTACGGTTGTAGGCACGCAGGACCGACTCCACGCTAACCCCCGGCTGAGTCCCCGCCATGAGGGCTTCAAAGGACGCCAGAGTCAGAGCCATCAACATCAAACCGTAAACAGTGTTCTTCATGGTCTTCACGTTCAAGCTCCCTGGAACTTGCACTAGATCATTCAAAATCATTCCCTGGAACAACACAAGCCGACTTGAGCCACCTGGATTGGGGCCGTTACCGGTGTCTTAGTCCTGCTTAACACTCTCGGATGCCTCTGTCGTATCCGATGCAGTCGACGATGCTTCATTTGACTTGACTGGTGGCAACGGCAGCACTCTTACCCATAGCAGGCGATCCGATGGCCGCATGACAGCTTGGCCTTCTTCCAGAACCAACTCCAGCGGCAATCGCAAGGGCTGCGAGAGATCGAGAGGCTTGATCGCGAGCGTGTAAGCACCCTCGGCTTCGTCATAGGTCAACTTGGATTCAATCAACTGATCCAGTTCAGGCACAGATCCATCACGATCATCCATGCGCCACATGGCCGGGCCCAGCTGTTTGTGTATCTGGATGCCCGCAACCTTCATCTTCAATTCAGGCTGAGGTTTGATGACGATGGTTTTTACTTGTACATCCTGCTCCCCCACGTGCCAAACCAAGGTCGAAGGCTCGACCACCACGCGGCGTGGAACTTGCACATGCAGGAACAACTCCTTGATAGGCTCCTGCTTGGAACTCGTGCGAACGGTGATGATGCGCGTCAACTCTCCCTCTCGCCTGCCTATGGCGAACTTAACCAGCAACTGACCTCTTTCTCCCGGGCGATACGCAGGTCGTGCTGGTTTGCGAGCTGTCACATCCCAACCGCTCTGGATTGACCTGATGGTCACTGGGTGATCACTGTTGTTCGTAAAATCAAAGACAGCTTCCGCCATCTGTGTCCCCAGATCGACCTTGACCGTCTGCTCCGGCTGGGTCCAGGTCAACTGGGCTGACGCGTGCCCACCGAACACCAGTCCCAGCAACACCACCCATACATTGCTTGTTAGTTTCATGACTGGCTCCAAGCGCTTACCCACAAGGCTTCCAAATAGTGCGAGGGAGCAAAATTGCGTTATTCGAATTCCATCCGATCATTCACAACATTTTTGATGGCCAGTTCCGGCGGCACGGGCAGCACTGCCTTTTCAGCAAGCAGCACGTCCGCCATGCGCAGGCGCTGATTGCTTACCGCCTGTTGCACCTGGCTTTGCTGGGTGAGCGTCAGGATGCCAGCGCTGGCCAGGGTTTCGGTCGTCTGGCCACGTGCGGCGCGACGCGCCAGGTCCATAATCTCTGCCCGTTGTTGGCCCGTCAGTTCCGAAACATAGCGCAACTGCGACGAGGTGGGGATGTTTCCCTTGGCTACTGCCCAAACCCGTTGCTGGTCAGTATCGAACTGAGATTCGACGGCACTACCAGCAGCTGCCAACAGCTGCTTACGCAGATCACGGGCCGAGGCCACCTGGGCCTGGATCCCCGGAAGTTGTTGAACAACCTGCTCGTTCCGGGGGCCGATGTTGATTTGGCGCTGGACCTCACTCAATGCTTGACGGTCTGATCGTTCAGCAGTCTGCTGAGCTGCCAACTCGGCTTGGTGACTCTCACACCAACTCACGAGCGTTTGCAGCACGGTCTCGGCCTGTTCCCGGTTCAGCCCCAGTGCCGCCAGATCCTCGTTGGTCAGGGCAAGGTCCCGGCGCAGCTCCTGTACCTTGATGTACATATCCACCCCTACTTCCGGGGGTTGGGCTTGCGCCCTGGCGTGCATGACGTACCAAAAATTGCAGGCCAATAGCACGAGCGTCAATGGCACGATCACCATCAACAGGCTCATCTGCACTCGCCCTCGTCGCCAGTTGTTAACCCAGAATTGCTTGCTCATCGTCGGTCTCCATTCATCATTGGCGCACTACAACCATCCCAACACGCCGTGAGAAGTTCACAGCTTACGTGGGGTTGCGAATCTCTTCTGTTATCCTGGGCTATCCACGGAACCCGGTCCTTCGGTCCCCGAGGCAAGCCCCCGCTCTGCCAACTACCGAATCCACAACCGACAACCTTGATCTGTCAGGTCGTGTGTGTTTGTTGCTTCTTGATGAGCAACCCCCTTCTCGTTGCAAGTATCGTTGTGTTTTTCAGCGATGCTTTCGGAATACGTTCTCGGCGTGACGAGTCACTTCAAAACATGGCGCCGAGGAATTACGTTTGGAATATCTCGCTGAAGTGAAGTTGTCAAGAGCATGCGGCGCGAAAAAGAAAAATAATTTGCGCGCGACACAATGTCCCTATTGCGAAGCAACACCACGCACGCCATACTGAGCGACCGACAGCACTACGCCACACACGTGAGTGATTCCAGGCAAACAGGTTAACCTGTTCGATGGGGGCATCTTCGAAGTGACGCTATTACAACACATCATCTATGACACGCGATGCGCGGGATTAGTCGCACTGGTGATTGCCAATACAACACTTGCAGGGGTGCAGGATCGAGCAGGTCATGATCCTTCGACGACAACCGACGCTGCTACTGTGACTGAGAATCAAACCAATGTCGGGGACGCCTTTGTCGAACTGAACTTACCACCCAACGTCGATCTGAAGGTGCTCATCGATTATGTCAGCCAGCGACTGGGTATCAACATCCTCTACGACGAGCAGATCGCCAACAAGAAGATCACCATCAAGGCCCCAACGCACATTCCAGTTGACTCCCTGCTGGGGCTTCTGGAGAGCGCCCTGCGCATGAAAGGGCTATTGCTGGTGGAAGGCGACCAGCCGGGCTGGAAGCACGTGGTGGCCATTAAGGATTTAACGGCAGTTTCAGCCACGGTGACCAATGAGCAAGCCGACACCAGCCAGAATGAGGTCCAGAGCCGCATCTTTGCCCTCCAATACGCTCAACCCACGCAGATTGAGGCGGTCATCAAGCCGTTCCTGACCCAGCCGGGAGCCAACACGATCGGCGTGGCTGGTCAAAAACTCCTGATCGTGACTGACTTCGCCGCCAACATGCCACGAATCGTCAAGTTTGTGGAGTTGATGGACCGCCCTCCAGGCGAGGTTTCCACACGATTCGTTCCAGCGCAACATGTCAGCGCTACCGTGTTGGCTCCTCAGGTGAGTCAATTATTGACAGCACAGGCTCGCGTGGGTGGGGGTGACACAACCGCCGATCTCGAAGTGACGGCAGACGACCGAACCAACCAACTTATCGTGATTGGCGCCCCGCAGCGTGTGGAAAAAGCGTTGACCATCGCGGCTTCGCTGGACGTGCCGCTGGGATTGACCACGCAGGTCTATCGTTTCTCAGCGGTGTCGCCGGAGCGCGTGGACCGTCTGGCCAAGGAGACCATCGATCCGCAACAAGCCAAGAACCTCTATCGTTCCACGGTGGACAAGGACGCATCACTACTTGTCGTCACCACCACCCCGGAAGTTCATGAACGTATCAAGTCCTTGCAGGCCTCACTGGATGTTGCCCAGCCGGAGACGCAAAGTCCCATCCGAATCTACAAGCTGACCAACGCCAGCGCCGCCGACGTATTACAGACGATCGAGGCCATCGAAGGCCAGCGTGGCTTCGAATCCGTGACGCTGACAGACGCCCCCGGAAGTGTCGCCCCCGGAAGTGTGGGTGAATATGTTCAGGAAGGTCGTACCCCGTCAACACCACCTCCCTCCGCCCCCGGAACTTCCGGGGGCACCGGAATTGTGCGGCAGCCTTCTCCGTTTGAAGAAGTCACTGACGAACCAATTGAACAAGCTGATCGTCCCCGCGCCCTGCAAACGGTTCAGAGCAGTCGCGCCACAGTCACTGCGGACCTGAATACCAATAGCATCATTGTCATCGCCGAGCCCGCTGTGCAGCGGGTGTATGAGCGTCTGATTGAAATGCTGGACCAGCGTCGGCCGCAGGTCTTGATTGAGGTGACCATTGTCACCATCGATACGTCTGACGATTTCTCGCTGGGGGTGGAGTTAGCACGAGAAGGCACCATCTCCCTCGGCGGCAAGCAGGCCTCATCATTGTTCTTCTCCCAGTTCGGCCTCAGCACACTGGATGACTCCAACCATCTGGTCCTGGAGCCGGGCGCGGGTTTCAACGGCGTGGTGATGAGCACGGACATCGCCGACGTGGTCATCAGGGCTTTGAAGGGCAACTCGCGGGCCACCGTCGTCTCCACCCCCAAGATCCTAGTCAACGACAACGCCAGCGGCACCATCAACAGCATCAACGAAGCGCCATTTTCCAGCATCAACGCCTCGAACACCGTCTCCACCACCTCCTTCGGCGGTTTCGTCTCGGCGGGCACGCAGATCATGGTCACCCCCCATATCGCCGAAGGTGACCATCTGCGACTGGAGTTCCAGGTGTCGCTCAACAGCTTCACGGGCGCTTCGGGTGGGGGGTTGCCGCCACCTCGTCAGACCAACTCGATCCAAAGTGAAGTGACCATCCCTGACGGTTCCACCATTGTCGTAGGAGGTTTGAATCGGATGGACAGCACCTATAGCAAACAAGCCGTGCCGTTCATTGGCGCCGTCCCCGGTCTTGAGTACCTGTTCAGCTCCCGCACTCAGGGCGATCGCAATGCGACACTATTTGTGTTCCTGCGTCCCGTCATCCTGCGCGACGATCAGTTCCGGGATCTGAAGTACATTTCCCGAAGAGATGTGGCTCGCGCCGACGTGACCAATCAGGCGCCCACCAGCGCACCCATGGTGGTGCGGTAGATTAATCATGACCACCGTGCTCAACAACCTGATGCGGCGCGTTCCGCAATCAGTCACCGCGACTTCGACCGGGTCATCACCCAAGATCGAGACTGTCTCACTGGAAAGTCTTTCCCAACAGATGGGGATAACCTACAGTCCTGATTTGAGGGAGCGGAAGCCTTCAGTCCAGTTCCTTGAATACGTTCCTATCGGATATGCACGCCGGCACTGCCTGCTGGGTCTTGACGGTGATAGTAAGCGGCTACCCGTCGCCATTGGCAAGCCTGACTCATGGCAATGTCTCGACGTGTTGTCACGTTACCTCGGCAGAAGCATCGAGCCATTCTTCGCTCCCGCGGAAGAGGTGTTGCGAGCAGTCAACCAAGCGTACCAGAGCCGCAAGGGTCAAGCCGAAGCCGCGATTGAAATCCTTGACGGCCCCCCGGAAGTGATGGCAGACGTAGCCCTAATGACTTCCGGGGGCGGGGGACGAGAAGACCTGCTGGATGTCGCCAGCCGAGCACCCGTCATCAAGGTCGTCAACCTCATCCTGTTCGAAGCAGTCAAGATCCTGGCTTCCGATGTTCACCTTCAGCCTACCGAAGGCAAGCTCATCGTGCGTTTTCGCATCGACGGCATGCTCTTCGACACCTACGAACTTCCGAGGGCTATGCACGATGAGATGGTCAGCCGCATCAAAGTCATGGGCAAAATGAACATCGCCGAAAAACGCCTGCCCCAGGACGGCCGGGCCACGGTGCAGGTGGGCGAGCGGATCATCGACCTGAGAATCAGCAGCGTTCCCACCAACTTCGGCGAGAGCGTGGTGATTCGCTTGCTGGACAAGAGCGCCCGTCTCTACACGTTGAACGAACTGGGCATGCCCCCGGAAGTCCTTCCGGGGTTCCGGGGGCTTATACGGATTGACCACGGTTTGCTGCTGGTGACCGGACCCACGGGCTCGGGCAAGTCCACCACCCTCTATGCCGCCCTCCAGGAAATCGCGTCCCGTCGTCAACACATCGTCACGTTGGAAGACCCCATCGAATACCAACTTCCAGGGGTGAATCAGATCCAGGTCAACCCCCGGAAGGGGATGACGTTTGCCACCGGATTGCGGAGCGTTTTGCGGCAGGATCCAGACATCATCATGGTTGGCGAAATCCGTGACCACGAGACGGCGGTGCTGGCCATTCAATCAGCACTGACTGGGCATCTGGTTTTCTCCACGCTGCACACCAATGACGCGGCCAGCGCCGTGACACGTTTACTCGACCTTGGGATCGAACCCTATCTGGTGGCCAGTTCGGTCGTGGGTGTGCTGGCCCAGCGTCTGGTTCGACGAGTCTGCGAGCATTGTGCCCAATTCATTGACAATCCGGCGGAAGCATTAAGCCGCTTGAATGCTGTACCTAACCTCGAACATGACCGCTTGCGTCAAGGGGCAGGCTGTGATGAATGCCGCCATACTGGCTATCGAGGACGGTTAGGTATTTTTGAGATGCTGGTCATCGAAGAGTCCATCCGCAGGCATATTCAGCAGCGTGACACGGCCGCAGATATTAAGCGCACCGCAACTTCCGTCTCCGGAAGTTCCGGGAGCATGCTGACCTTGCGAGACTGCGGGGTCAGCAAGGTTCGTTGCGGGTTGACCACCGTAGACGAAGTCCTCCGCGTCACCCCCGCCCCCGGAAGTCCGGCCCCCGGAATGAATCACCACGTGACGATTGAAACGGCAGTATGAGTCACATGCCCGTGTTCACCTACAAGGCGACGGATCTGGACCTGACCCAAGTCGAAGGGGACACGGTTGCCGACACGCCGCGCCAGGCTCGTGATCAGTTGCGCGACCGAGGCTTGAATGTGTACGAGATGGTGCTTCAGGGAGTCACCTCGTCCAGCAACTTGGCTGGTTTCCAAAACCTAAGGATGCTCACCCCCTTCCGGGGGCGGAAGTTAGTAGGAGGAGCAAGACTCGTCGAAATTATTCGTGAATTGGCGACGCTGCTCGGCGTTGGCATGACCGTCACGGACGCTTTGGACACCATCGTCCGCCAACACCGAGGCTGGATGCGGATGGAGTTGATGCAACTCAAGGACAAGGTCGCCGCCGGCTCGTCCCTGGCCGACGCCATGCGGCAACTTCCAGGTGTCTTTGATGCGGTGACCATCCACATGACAGAAGTCGGCGAGAGCGCCGGTACGCTCGACCAGGTGCTCAACGAGCTGGCTACTTATAAAGAGAGGGTTGCTCAACTGCGAGGCAAGATCAGCTCGGCCCTCATTTATCCGGCCATCGTGTTCACCACGGGAATCGGCGTCGCTATCTTCCTGATGAGCTATGTTGTGCCCAACCTGCTCCAGTCACTCATCGAGTCAGGCCACAAACTGCCGACAGTGACCCGCATCGTCAAAGGCGCCAGCGACCTGCTTATCCATCGCTGGTGGTTGTTGCTGGGGATTGTCGGATTCGTGGTCTTTCTCGGGCTGGCGATCCATACCACCCATCGCGGCAAACGGGCCATCCACGGCATGCTACTCAGGCTACCCTTGCTGGGTGAATTGATCCGCAAGCAAGCCGTGGTACGGATCGCCTTCGTCACCTCGACATTGATGCGCAGCGGCATCCCGTTTGAGCGGGCCATTGCCATCGCACAACAATCAACATCCAATCTAATCTTGCGCGAGGCATTGGACGCCTGCGAGAAAGCCGTCCTGGCGGGTCGAGATATCGGCGCGGCCCTGGAGCATACACGTGCATTCTCGCCCACGGTGGTGCAGGTCTTTGCTTTGGGTCAGCAGAGCGGACGACTGGAAGAAATGCTGGACTGTCTGGCTGTTGACTACGACCGACAGGTCACCACCGCCGCCGCCCGCTTCACCGCCGTGCTGGAACCGATCCTGATCCTGCTGCTGGCGACCATCGTCGGCACCGTCGCCTTCGCCACCATTCTGCCCATCCTGGAGGTCGGCAATGTCCTCTAACCCCCGCCCCCGGAAGTTCCAACATGCGTCTATGTCACAGCAGAGGTATTTCTACGTTGGGGACTTCTCTCACCGCTCGTGTCTCTCTCCACTCTTCCGGGGGCAGGCTTACTTCCGGGGGTGGGGGTTTAGTTTGGTGGAGATCATGGTGGTCCTGGTCATCATTGGGCTGTTGGCGGGCGCGGTCACCGTCGGGACCCGTAACTATCTGGTCAAGGCCAAGCAGAACACTGCCCATGCGGAGATTGCCACGATCTGTAGCGCCATCGACACGTTCTATTCGATATATGACCGCTACCCGACGAACGAGGAAGGCTTGGCAGTCTTGATGCAGAAGACCTCCAAGTTGCCCGATCCCCTGCTGCAACAGCAGCCGATCGATCCCTGGGGTCGCGCGTATCAATACAACCAGCCCGGCCGCAATGGCGCCTACGAGGTGTTTAGTTTTGGCTCCGACGGCCGTGAGGGCGGCACCCCCGGAAGTGGGGAAGAAGATATCGGCAATTGGTCGTTGAAAGAAAGCTCGCAATGAGACGCATCCGACGGCAAGCACCTGATTACCGCTGCAAATACTTGTCGCAAGTTGTATTGACAGTTCTACTTCCGGGGGCGGGGTTTACGTTGGTGGAGGTGGCGGCGTGTCTGGTGATAGTGGGGTTGTTGGTGAGCATGGTCACCGTATCACTGAGCGGTGTTCGGCAGATTCATGAGTTGAACGATGTGGTAAATCGTTTGCAGACATTGGATAAACAAGCTCGCGTTCACGCCAGACGCTTCGACCGAGAGACGAGACTGGTATTCGACATGGACAACCAAGGCGTGGAAAGTCGTCTCGGGCAGGAGAGCTATGCCACAATCCAGGAGACAACCCGTTGGGACGTTCCCGCGGGGTTTGAGCTGACTGGTGTTCGGATAAAGGGGTCACAGCAAGGGTGGGCAGATCATGAAGTGGAAGTACCGTTCACCACTGGGGGTTACAGCCCGACGTACTCATTGCACCTCTCAGGACAAAATGGAGAAGAACGTTTTCTGATATTCGCCGGGTTAAGTGGACATATGTGGTCCTCGGACTCCAAGGAGCAGGTTGATGCGGTGTTCTCGTTGCTTGAGCAATGGCCATCGTCGTGACTGGGCTTTCAGCCTGATCGAGGTGCTGGCAGCCCTTGTCATTTTGGGCTCGTTGTTGAGCGCCGTGGTTGTGGCGCGCGGACGATTTATTCATCAGTCCGCATTGGCTCGACAGCGACTGGAGGCGGTCACACTTACCGACCAGTTGTTGGAGGGCTGGTGGCAGGACTTGGACACATTGCCTCGTGATGGCTCGGGTGTCATTGGTGACTACAGGTGGCAGACACAGACCGAACAACGCGATGACCTGGACAAGTTGAATGTCAACCTGCTGACGTTGACGCTTTGGCGAACACCCACTTCGACCGTCGAGTCAACGACAACTTCCGACGGTGAAGGAAAACAGCAGGTACTTGTCATACGGCTATTGGTTCCGGAACCCGAAGAGAGCGGTGAAACTGGAAGCCAGCCAATGGAGACTCGGGCAAGACAGAAAGCAGCCTCGACATGAAAGCGAGGGGATTTACCATGATCGAGCTTCTGTTGGCCACGGCCATCGCCGCCGTGCTGATGGGGGCTGTGCTGACGGTTACCGCATCGCTGGGGCGCACCCAAGCAGCCGTGGAATCAGCAAGTTCCCAGACCTTCGCGGGGGCGGAATTTCAGCCCATCTTCGACCTGATCCAAAACGACCTGGCCATGACCAAGTCCGTGACGATTGCAGAGGGCGTTCTGCGGATCGAGACATTGAATCGCCTTGCTATTGATACATCTGCTGATAGCGGCCCCACCGGGTCGGGCTCGGCTCCCTTCCGGGGGCGACGACCGATGGTTGTCCGGTATCGGTTGATGGAGAGCGGTACGAGTGATGCCCCCAAGCTACTGGTACGTGAGCAAGTTCCTGTTGGTGGTAACAGCGCTGACGCGACACGGGATTCCAAGGTTGAGCTACTGGCTATGGGGATTGCATGTTTTGAGGTGAATTCATCGGAAAACTCTTCGGCAGAACCACCGAACTCACAAGCAACTTCTTCAACCCCCCTTCCGGGGGCGGGGGCGGGGGCGGCAAGTGTGCATATTCGCATTCAACGAGCTGACGCCCCCAAGCAACTGATTGAACGGGTGATTGGGGGTTCACCATGACCAAGCATTGTGCTGCCATACCGGCTGGTGGCTTTGCGTTGTTAATGGCGCTGCTGTTGCTGGCCATCGCCGGGTCGATGCTGGCTATGATTGCCAGGACGAGCAGCCGCCAGATGCTGGATACCATTGATGCTGCGGACGGATTGCAGCGGAAATGGGCGTTCCGAAGCTGCGAACGGCTCCTGCTTCCACAAGCTCGTGACATCATCGCAGAGCAGCAAACCGAAGCCGTCGAGGCGGGTACGGATATTCACGTTGCCGAACAGACCCTGGTCCTAGGCCAAACAACTATCCACCTCATCTTCGCTAATGAAGACGCCAAGCTGGATGTCAACGAGTCATTACAGAGGGCGGGGCAGGACGCCACTGAAACGAGCCTGCGCCGGATGTTCCGCAGCGGCCCCAAGGTTGACATTGCCCTACAGCCGCTTGAGCAAGAGGAAAGCAAGGCTTCGAAGCAGGAAGAGAAGACATGGCCAGCAGTTGCCACGTATGAGCAGATTTTTGTCCACGCCCCCCCGGAAGATCTGTGTCAATCGTTAAGCCGTAATGTGACGTGCTGGGGTAGCGGCCAACTCGATTGGCACAGCGCGCCCCCGCCAGTGCTGGAATCCGCCCTGGCACCCGATCTGAGCATGGGTCAGTTGGCTCGTTTGCAGCAGATACGCAGCGAACAGCCAGAAACCAACGTGGGAAGTCTCTTGTCGCAGCTGGAGCTGAGCCACCAGCAACGCAAGCGCGTTGGCGGACGACTGACCGATGACCCTCAGAATTATAGCCTGTGGACTCAGCTATACACCAAGGAACGCTCCTGGTACAGCTTCGCCGTCGTGAACATGGAACACGACAAACCCAAACTGCAAGCCCGGCTGCGCTGGTAACCACCATGAAGATGACCGTACGCAACATCAAACGATGTCTATGGCTGTTGGCAACAGCGGCGCTGGCGGCGACAGTGGTGGTTGTGTCTTTCGGTCTCACTCCCTCAATCCCGGACGATTCCCCAGGGTACCAGCACCAAGTCGAGGGTAAGGACGCTACAGACGAGCCTACAGCAGCAGGAACGACTCTGCTTGTATCGGACAGGCTAACGGCCAAAGACTTCAAGAGTGTCTGGTCCGGCAATCTGCGCCGCCCCTTGTACGATCCCCCACCTCCCTCCCCGGAAGTGAAAAAGGCAGCTGCGCCGCCGCCCATGAAGTTCCAATTGCTGGGGACGATCCTTGAACCTGATCGCTCACAGGCCATTGTGACGAGTGCTGACGGACAACTGGTCTTTCCGGGGGTAGGTGATAGCGTGGATGGAGCTGTCATCAAAGAGATTACGGCGGATTCCATTACCGTGCTCTATTACGACCAATCGGTCACCTTATCTGTGCCGAAGGAGTAACTCTTGCCTTGAAACCTCGCGTGGTAGCCATCCTGATGCAGGACGAAAGTCCAACGCTCATCGTTCGTGACGGTGAGAGTTGTCGGGCAATTCCCATTACCGTCGCTGCTGAGACAGATGCCAAAGGGGTCGTCGCTGAGATAAGGCGAACGGCGGAGGAAGCCGGTGCCGTATTGAAAGAACTGGTGCTGGCGATCCCGTCTGATGCATGCCTGGCGGCCACCATCTCAACGGAAGGGTTGCACCGTGGCCAGCGCCGGTCGGGTATGCTGTATCGGCTGGAAGAATACCTGCCCAAGGATGCTGAGCAGCTTACGGCGGATTTCATTGCGCATGAAACACATGCGCTGGGTGTGGCCGTTGAGACAAGCCGCATGCTGCCTCTGCTGGAGGCGTTGGATAATGAGGCGATCCGCGTCTGCGCCTTGGTCCCCACCGCCATTTTGGTAGCACAGACGGCGATTCGTGATAAAGGCATTGCTGACGGCACACTGCTCTTGCTCGTTGAGGATGGTTTTGATTGGTTTGTGGTTGAAGGTGGGCAGCCTCTGCGCTGGACCTGCGGGCGCCACAACGGCTTTGACCTGTCTCTCCAGTTCAAACCCCCGGAAGTAAGTCTCAGTCCACAAGTCAGTGACAACGTTACAGAACTTCCTGGGTCAGCACCTTCGGATACAACACTTCCGGGGGCGGAAGAAGAAATCCCAGGAACTTCGCCTTCTATACTTTCAGGACTTCCGGAGGCTCCGGCAAGGATCGCAATCTCTCCTGATCCCCCGGGGCTTCCGGCTTTTTTTAAGCAGCCGATGGAACATCCGCATCGTTCGGAAGCAGACCTTCCGGGGGTGTGGGTCTATGCCGATGGTCAGGGTGTCGTCGAAGCGTCGCAAGAGTCGTGGCGTGATTGGCAGGCCCACGTCATCGTTAGAGATACCAGCCAGCTCATCGGCGAGGCGGCGGAACGGATCGCTCGTCAGGGTTTTGCCGCGTATATTGATCTGCGTCGAGGTCAACTGGCACGAGGCGACCGTATTCATCGCGTTCAAACGCCCTTCTATGCCGCCGTGGCGGCGACGATAGTTCTACTGCTTAGCATCTGTGCGACGAGTCTGTGGCGAGGACATCAATACACACTGATGGTTCAGGAGATGCAAAACAGTCAGCAGGAGTTGTTCCACCAAGCGTTCCCTGACCAGAAAGTCCCAGCGGGCATCGTAGCTCGATTACGCAGTGAACACCGCAAGCTGGCCGCCATGAGCGGTCAGGGTGAGCAGCTACCCGATTGGCATTCTTCACTGGACTCGCTGCATCGAACCTTGACGTCAATCGCATACCTAATGGGTGGTCACACTTTCGGGGCCCCCGGAAGTTCCAAGGGTTCCAAGGGTGGCGAGGGGCTGCGCTTCCGTGTATTGGAGTTGCGGCTGGATCGGGATGATCTTTATCTGGACGGGCAGGCTCGTTCCCATAGCGACGCTGACCGTATCGCCTCGACGATGCGCAGTGACGGGCAATTCGTGATTGACCCGCCGCGAACAGAGAACCTGCCTGACAAAGGCATCGCCTTCACCCTGGTCGGAAAACTCAACTCAGCGATGGTTTCACCGGCACCCGAAAAGCCACCGCCCATGCCGCCAGATACTGAGGTCGAGGTGGGGCTGGTTAAGGGGGGTGCGCCATGAACAAACGACATCCTGCTCTTGTCTCGTCTCTTCTGTTGCTTGCTGCCGCGTGTGCCGCCGGCTGGGCATTGCACAAATTGTGGGGGCAGCAGGCGGCGGCAGAAGACATCGCCCGGGAACTGGCAGAATGCCAGCAGTTGGTGCGCCAGATAAGTTGGCTGCGGGACCAGCCCAATCTGGCGGGTGCAAGCGAGGTACAGATTAACGAACTGGCGGCCTTGATTGAGAAGGCGGCAGGTGAAGCCCAGGTTGACCGCGCCAATCTAGTCCGCATCTGGCCCAACCAGGCTCGGCGCGTGGGTGACAGCCCCTATCTGGAAAATCCAACCCAAGTGTTGATACGGAACGCTTCCCTGGAACAGGTCTGCCGATTCCTGACGCTGGTTGAAGACTCATCGTTCAACCTCCGTGCAACTGCGATTCGCCTGACGGTG
Source organism: Phycisphaeraceae bacterium (assembly GCA_020849625.1). GTDB lineage: Bacteria > Planctomycetota > Phycisphaerae > Phycisphaerales > Phycisphaeraceae > JADLFV01. Next base: position 57,894 of record JADLFV010000046.1, on the reverse strand, counting down.
CCTCATGAATCGGACGACGAGAAACTCTGGACTTTGGAAACCACCGTGAGCTATCTGGTCTACTCGCCCACAACACAAACGAATGCAATAAGCGGGACGGTTGATTAGGATGATTACCATGAAACTACTTCCTATTCTGACTTTGAGCTTTTGCCTGGCAGCCTTGTTAGGTTGTCAATCCACTCCCACCGCCTCAACCGACGTCTATGAAACCAATCCCACCGGCGAGCGTGGTGATACCGAGGAAGCTCGCACCCTGAACGCCGTTGCCCTCGAGTTCCTGGATCAAGGGGAACTCGACAAGGCTGAAGAGACACTCAAGCAGGCTTTAACCGCCGACGTTATGTTCGGTCCGGCACACAACAACTTGGGCAAGGTTTACTACGAGCAGGGCCGCTATTACCTGGCCGCGTGGGAGTTCCAGTACGCCGTGAAGCTGATGCCCAATCACCCGGAGCCGCGAAATAACTTAGGATTGGTTTTTGAAGCGGTGGATCGCTTGGATAAGGCTGTGGCTTACTACCGCGAGGCGCTGGACTTGGAGCCGGACAACGTCGAGATCCTTGGCAATCTCGCCCGCGCTCGCGTGACACGCGGCGATCGCGATACTGAACTGCGAGGGTTGCTCGCCGACCTGATCTTTAAAGATACACGTCCCGAATGGACAGGCTGGGCACGAGATAAGATGGCTATTCTCGGTGGTCCTCCGTCCGCCCCCGAGGCGATCGTACCGTAACACGGACTACTCCGCCTGCATCTCGGTGCGATGTGGTGCGTGCAACTGCTGCATTGAATTTTGCAGCGCGCGGGTCGGCTTTTGCGGCTGATTTGAAGTATGCATCGGTGATTTGCAGGTAGTGTTTGGCAGCCACGGGCTGTGAGTTGCCCAACCAGGTGCAAACGACGTGTAATTGGTACTGCTCGGCCAGATCAATCTTCCGCGTGCTGCGCAGGTTCTAGAACAGTTCAAATCGTACAAGTATACTCTCCCAGGACAGCATCCGTATTCTTTGGCAGTTTCCAAATAGCGCTCGTACCTGTCGTTATGTTCCAAGAATGCGCTGGCGCAAAGTGAGTTTGTCGCCCCAAACAGGTTACCCCTCTCGTCCGTCCAGGCGATTGTCACCTGTCAGGAGGTGGAATGCCTGCGTGTTGTAGCAATTTGACAATATGCAAGACCAGGCAGCGTAATGCTACAATGCGACTATGCCAATGCGTGTTGCACGACGTGGCAACTGGTGGATAATAGCTTATCCTGACACGTATTCTGGAGGTACATAATGTTAGATCCTTCATCATGCCCTCCTTCTTCGGTTGCAAATGCCCCCCTAAGCGAGAGCAGTCTTTCGTGCATACGTGATCAAATCACGCATGTTACTGAGCTTGGCGAACATGCATATGTAATGTTTTGCGACCTGAAAGGATCAACCGCATATAAAGAATATCACCAACCCTTCCAATGGCTTGAGAAAACGACAACGCACAATGCCCTGGTTGCTTCGACGATACAAAGACCTGGAAGTAGAGGCTTGGTTGTTAAGTACATGGGTGACGGCGTATTGTCAATATGGAAAGGAAAGAACAAAGCTGCCGAAGTTTTAGAGACAGCCATATCTGTTGTTGAAACAATTGTTGCAGCCAATAGAAAATATGGGCGAAACGGATATGATGAAATAGTCACACGTATTGGCGTTTGTTCTGGAGACGTGTATTTCTTTACATATCCAACAGCAACGGTCGCGGACCCGATTGGCCCAACTGTTGACATGGCATCACGGTTTTGTGGTCTCGCTATGGATAATGGGGTCGTTTGCTCTGCGGCAGTTTTTCACGATGCAGGGGGCAAGGCCACATTCCCCAATAGTTGTGGACCCAAGAAGCGGCTCATCAAAGGTTGCAGTGACTTTCAAGATGTCTGTGCGCTTGCGCCCAGTGGATCTGATTTTAAGCGCTGCGATGATATTCCGTATTTCCCTACTCCTGAAGAGGACGATGACAAAACTAGAGATACCATCGATAAAGCAGAGCGTCTGGCGCGTAGTGGTAAGCCAAATGACGTAGTGAAGGCAGTGGAGTATCTTGAAGAGATCACCAAGGAGAACCATCGTCATTTCTATGCACATTTGCGTGTTGCCCAAATCCTTATACAGCGTGAGGATAGTGGAGATTTGGTTAATCGGTTGGACCGCGCGTATGACCATTTGTGCATGGCCAAACAGTTGAGGCCAGAATCAGCCAGCCCGTGGCTCTACATGGGTAGACTTTTCCAAAGGAAGACTGCCGAAAGCACTACAGACGAAAACGTTTCTAGTAATATTGCGTTTGCCCTTACGCATGCGAATCAGGCACTTCAAGCAGCACTACGCATCAGGGATATAGGGGGCGAAATCTTGGCAAAGACACTAATTGCCGAGCTATACATTAAGCAGCATGAACTACAATTGAATAAGAAGGCAATTCACCACGCACAAGAAGCTGTTGTTACCATTCGCGACCGCTTTGATTCTGTTCATCGGGCTGAATCAGACGCATTGGTTACAAGCATGCTTGTTTCCTTACAAACGCTATCGGATCAAATCCACGAAAATCAGTTTAAACAATGGAAGAAAGATTTAGCTAAGGCTCGCATGTTATGGCCCTATAATCACAGAATAGCTGATGCAGAGGCGAAACTGATGAAGATTATGGCATCTAGTTCCGGCCAATTCCCTCCTTGAGTTAGAAGTTGCGATACACTGCGTAGCTAAAGAATGGGTCTATGGTGATGCCTGGTTGCTCGGGAGGATTTAGTATGTGTAGGTAGGGCCAATGTCCATTGAATAACTCTTGCACTGGTATCATTGCAGCAGCCACTTCTCGCATTCGTGTTTGACTCAATGACCGGACGTAGACGTTCAACATATAAGAACAGTCTGTCCACCCAATAACGATGCGATCGATGTCAGCCTGTTCAATCGCCCATCGACGAAGGCGTGTAGTAACGGCTGGGAAATTAATTCCATCACTTCGCGCCTGTCTTCCCAGGGCTTGTAAGCAACATTCATATGGATCGACTGATTGGTGGATACTCATATTAATTTGTCCTATTTCCTGCGTATTGGTTATCAAATGATTATTGCATTCCTGCTTAAGCTATTCGTCGGCATCTCTTTGACCTTATCGTTCATGTATGCGTTCTTGATCGACAAATTGGGTTGTGTTAACAGGGGATGACCATGCACGACCAAACGACATCTGTGTACAGTTATCGGAACGGCGGTTTTTCGTATGCCTCGAAAAGCCTGTATGTGAACAAAGCTCACAATTTATCGCGGAAGTATTCCAGCATGCGTGACATTGGGAGGTTTATCAAAGTATTTATGTATTGTGGTAATGTAATATGGCTCATCCTAAAACTAAGGCGGCTTCCATTGGCAAGTTGGCCGAAGTTTTATGTAATCGTGGGTTGTTGGGACACCATGAGATGTTTTACTTGCGGCAAGTTGATAGAAGAAGGCGACGAGATCATCGAAGTGCGTGAAAGCATCGTCGGCATTCGGGGCTTCGTGTCACTGGACCACGATCAGTATTTCTGCAATGTCGAATGCCTCAAACGCAGGTTCTCTCCTTCCGGCGGACATCCCGTGACACTGCCCCGTCGCGTGCCTTGATACACTGCACGAGCGAGGTTAAATCGGTTGAAGCTATAAGTAGATGCACGCTCTTTTACCTTTGGAAATTTACTACTAGAATCTGATGGTGTTTGCGGTCTGAAGCAGACGCTATCCAATTCCGGGGCCGAGGGAAAATGAGATTTGATGAGGTGTATCTATGGTTGAAGCAAGGGGAACGACGGCAGCAGGTGTTGCTGGCGATACACTACCCGCTCACGGTGGGACAGTTAGCCCGGCATACAGGGCTGAATCCCGATTGCTGCGGGCTGGCCTTGGCTGAGCTGGGCATCTACCGTCTGGTGCGGTGCCTGAACGAGCATGCCCAACGAAGCCGGGTCTATTGGGTGACACCGCTTGGTGAGGATTGCGCCACCGAGCTGCGCAAAGAGAGGGGCATGCCACTCCACGACTACCATCTTCCCGAATTATCTCGGGGAACAGACTGGTCTCTATACGGATGGGTGTGTTTCCGGCACCGAGCAGCGGTGCTCAAGGCGTTTCAGGGAGTGAGCACGCCGTCCAGGGTCCGCCGTGTGGCCCGTCGTGACGATCCCGATTTGCGCATGAGCGCGAGCAACACCCGCGAAGTGGTACGGTTGTTTCTCAGGAAGGGTATCCTTAAACGCATCGATCCGCCGTCGCGCCGACACAGGCGACCACAATACCAACTTACCGAGACGGGACGTTGCCTGCGTGAGTTGCTGATTCATGCCCCGTTGTCGACGCATTCTTTCACTGATTCACCACAAGAGGAGGGTCTGTTTCCGAGGGAACCATGAAGCTAAACACGGTCCACTGTATGGGCGCGCTGGAAGGCTTGCAACAGTTACCGAACAACAGCGTCGACGTGGTTGTTACCTCGCCTCCGTATTGGAGCCTTCGGGATTATGGCGAGTCCACCACCATGATCTGGGACGGCAACCCAACCTGCGAGCACGACTTTAGCTGTAGGGAGCCTTGGGGGCACTTGATCAAACGACGGACCGGGGGGACGCGTCGTGCCAAGATATCCCGTGACCAAAAAGGATTGGGGCACTTCGAGACACACAGTCACATCTGCGGCCAGTGCGGAGCGTGGCGCGGCCAGCTTGGCATGGAGCCGAATTTTGCTATGTTCGTCAAGCACCTGCTTGATATCTTCGACGAGGTGAAGCGTGTCCTCAAACCCCACGGTACATGCTGGGTCAACTTGGGCGACACATACGGGGGCTGCTCGACCACAGCGCACTACGCCGCACGCCGCAAAGGCAAGACCTCTATCCTGAAGGATGATCTTTCCTATCTGCAGGCTGTCGGTCACTGCCGAGGTCGCTGGGACAAGTGCTTGGTGGGTGTCCCTGAACGTTTCATGCTCGGCATGGTCGAGCGTGGTTGGACGCTGCGCAACAAGATCATCTGGCACAAGCCCAATCACATCCCCAACTCAGCCCGCGACCGATTCACCAATTCCTGGGAATACCTGCTCCTGTTTGTCAAGTCGAAACGGTATTACTTTGACCTCGACGCAGTGCGTCAGCCGCATAAACGCGGCACACCGCAGGCTGAGCGTGACTATCGACGCATGATGGCAGGCCGCCAGCGGTTTAAGGGGAAATTCGCAGAGCTGGGCCTCGGCGGTTCAATGCTCGGCGGGCATCCCAAAGGAAAGAACCCAGGTGATGTCATGTGGGTTTCGCCGCAGCAGTCGCGGAAGGTTGCAACGGATAGCGTCCGGGGATGGGCGAGTAAGTCGGGACATGAACATACACATGAACGCAAATACGCACTGGGAACGAACGAGGATTATTGGTCGATTGCAACGGGATCGCACCATGTGTTCCATCCCGCTATGTTCCCCGAGGCCCTGGTGGAACGCCCCATCAAGACCACCCCATTGTTGGTCTGTAACAGTTGTGGCCAACCCCAAACATTCCTACCCACCCCACGGAAGTTAGGAAAGGGAGCGACGGAGACTGCGAAGTGGACAGGCGGTTGTCAGTGCAATAGCGGATACCGCAAAGCCTTGGTGCTTGATCCCTTCATGGGCGCTGGTACCACGGCGGTGGTCGCCCGCAAACTAGGGCGTGATTTCATCGGATTTGAAATCAATCCTGAATTTGTGTCCATGGCTGAGCGACGACTCGCCAGGTTGGACGAACACGACGGTAAGGAGGCTGTCGCGGCCTGATGCTGGAACTCAACCGCATCCACCACATGGACGCGTTCGAGGGACTCGCCAAGCTCAAAAACGAATCGGTCGATCTGATTGTGACCGATCCGCCCTACGGAATCGCCAGCCGCAATATGAAGACGATCCGCCAGGGACGCATCATGTCCACACAGGAGGCCTGGGGCAGTTGGGATACATTCCATCCCTTCGACTACGACGTGTTCATCCTGCGATTGATCAGCGAGTGCCACCGGGTGCTCAAGCCGGGCGGATCCTTATATATGTTCTTGGCTGAGGAGCAGGTGGGGTATTTTGCCCGCAAGGCGGTGCAGCGGGGGTTCCGACTGCGTAACCTGCTGGCCATACTCAAGAAGGCACCGCAGCCTTCGATCTACAAGAATGCGTGGCGTCGGGGTTTCGAGTTGTGCGCCTTTCTGACCAAAGGCAAGACCGGCTCCACCTTCAACTTCCTGTCTCAGGCCGAATGTGTCAACACATTCGCCTACTCAACCAGCGATAGGTATACATCGCACCCGACAGAAAAACCCCTCGCCTTCATCCAGCGTCTCATTCGGGTCAGTTCCCATCCAGGCGACCTGGTGTTGGACCCGTTCATGGGCAGCGGCACAACGGCCGTCGCGTCCAAAACCCTGGACCGGCGCTACGTGGGGTTCGAACTTGAGCCGACTTACATACGCATGGCTGAGGAGCGACTGGGCAGCATCAGCAACGAAACACAGATGCGCCAAGAAAGGACAGGGGTGAACAGTCCATGAGTCCGCGTATCGTCGAGATCACCCCGGAAGTCAAACCGACGTTCTGGCAAATTTTGGAGTCCCATGCACGCGCCGCTATCCCCCGCAGTGAGGACCGGCTCTGGGGTCTTGACCTGTCGTCCGGGCTCGAGCGCGAGATCGGTTTGACGCTGGCCGAGTTGGACCGCACGCGCACACTACATGAAAACCTGCGTCGTGGTTTGCTGCGGCAGGAATGTTACTTGGACACCGAACTGATGCGACTAGACCGTCCACGTTACCCGCCGCAGCCGTACCAGGAACACCGCCGACGATTAAAAGACCGATTGAGCGACATTGAAAGGGAGCGCCGCCGCCTTGCACTGATAGAAGATGAACAGCTACGGACCCTGCATGAACACCTGATGTCCCTGCTGAACAAGCATCGTTATCTGGCACCGAGGGAAGATGGACGTTGAAACCCTGGCCCGTAAGCTGCGGCCACTGATGCCGCAGCAGGTTGAGCATTGGCTGACCGTGAGGCAGACCACCGACGCGGAATTCAAATCCCTTATCGATCGCCAGATCATCCATGAAGGCCGACGCCAGTTCGGCGATGTCGAACGCCGCATTCTGCTCTCCCTGCCCCCGGAAGGGGTTGCCCGAGGTCCATTACATCTGGGGACAGTGGTGTATGAAAAGGATAAGTGGCCGTTTGGATTGTATGAGGCGGAGTTGCTGCAGGGACTCTCCATCTTTGGCAGGTCTGGCAGTGGTAAGACCAATCTGATTTTCCACCTGCTCAGCCAACTTGAATCTCACAGAGTCGTCTGGGTACTCTTCGATTGGAAACGCACCGGTCGCCACATACTTGGTTCCCGGATGAAACAATTCCAACGAGTCAATGTGTTCACACCAGGAAGGCGCATCTCGCCATTCCCTTTCAACCCGTTCATCGCGCCCCCAGGTTTGGAGTCGAACGTTTACATCACTCATCTCGTGGACACGCTGGCCGAAGCTTACACCCTCGGTGACGGTGCCCGGTCTATTCTTCATCGTGCGCTGGCCGCGTTGCAGGAATCAGGCATCACGACGCCGACTACGCAACAGGTCATCGACCAGGTGGAGAACATGCCAGATACGGGGCGTGTCCGTGGCTGGAAGGTTTCGGCGATGAGAGCGTTGCAGAGCGTACGCTTCACTGACATCGCCTGCCACGACCGTGTGACCCAGGCCGAGCAGTTGCGCACGTTGCTTCACGAGAACACTATCATCGAGTTGAACGGGTTAGCCAGCAGCGCCAAGCGGTTCCTCATCCCGCTGATCTGCTTGTGGCTTTATTACGTAAAGCTGGCTGCGCCGGTGCGGGAGCGATTGGACCTTGCTATATGTCTGGACGAGGCGCACCATGTGCTCTATCGCCAGCCCGGGCGGGCCAGGGAGCCGCTGCTCGAGTCGCTGCTCAGGCAGTTTCGGGAACTGGGTGTCGCAGTAATTCTAAGTGATCAGAACTGCCATCTGATCTCGCCGGCCGCGACGGGCAACAGCTTTGCCAGCATCTTCCTGAGTCAGAAGCACCCCAGCGACGTCAACATGGCAGCGGGTCTCTGCGGCCTGGAGCCGGCGGAGAAGCGCTATCTGGCCATGCTGCCCGTGGGGCACGGCATCGTCAAGCTGCAGGATCGCTGGCATCAGCCCTTTTTGATCCGCATTCCGCAGATGGACATTGCAAAGGGCGCGATGACCGACGAAAAGCTGCGGGATTATCTCAAAAACCCGCCAACTGGCCCCGCACGTTCCGCCCCTACGTCGGCTGTGCCGCACGATGTTGGCACCTTCCGGGGGTTTCCGGCGGCGGATCAGGTTTTGAACGGGGATGCGATGGCGTTTTTGGAGGACGTCATCGCCCATCCTGATGATGGCGTGCAGCAGCGACGGCAACGCTTGAAGTGGGGCGGCAGCAAGGCGAGCCGTGTCCAGCAGACGCTGCTGCGCCAGGGCTGGCTGGAGGCCCAGACGATCCCCGTCGGCAATACCCACAAAAGGCTGCTGCGTCTCTCTCCGCAAGGTCGTATCGCGTTGGGATTGGAGGAAGGCGTAACGCCGCGTGAATCTTTGGCGCATTCATACTGGAAACGTTGGTATGCCCGGCAACTGGCCGACCGGGGATACAAAGTGCAACTCGAGGCTCCACGCGCTGGCGGCCGTGTCGACGTGCTTGCGGTACGCGACCACAAACAAATCGGCGTGGAGATCGAGACAGGCAACTCTGACGTCGTCGCCAACGTGAAACACGGTCTCCGCTCGGGCTTCGATCGAGTCGTTGTCGTGGCCACGGATACGACGGCACTGGCCAAAATTCAGAAACAATTGGCTGCTGCGGGGTTGATGATCAAACGCCGTGTCATCGTTGCGATGCGGGGTGAAGGGGTACGCCATCTCGATGTGGAACCCGAGCACAATGAAGACGGTACGGTATGAGATTTATCGGAGACCGAACGCGCCCTCTGCAATGAAAGCCCTGCCCTTTGCCCGACATCCTCCAGGAAGGATGGTAGATGGGAGGGAAGCGACCGTTGTCGCGGAATTATCTTTTATTGAGGGGCAAACGCAAAGTTTAAGTATGCATAAAGTCTATTGTAACAATGCGGAAGAGAAAAGCTCACAGAACAGTCAAGGTGGCGATATCCTTCAACGTGCGACTACCAGAAGCAAGAGCATCAGCGGATCAGAAGATTGAAGAGAGGATGCTGCAACTGATGGATGATCCAAGAGTAAAATACATTCCCATACCAAATAAATATATACCCGAATATCTACAGATAGCGAGGCTACCTCAATCACGCCTGCCTATTTACGCGTGACTTCAAGGCAATTCCACGAAGAAAATCCCGTTCAGTATTAGAAAAAGGAAATCGCTGGCGAGTCAGAGAAATAGTCTGCGTGGAAGCTTCCGTTGCGATCAATGGTTCTCTTGACTTTACAGCATAGGTAATAGCACATTTAAACCACAGGATGGCTTGATCGATATTACCACAATAATAATATATCCAACCGCGGTCACAGGCTGTCACGGCTCGTTGCTCAAGCGTTCCAAATGCTTCTATGATATTCCAGGCATTCTCGGCTTGTTGAATTGCCTCATTTCGACCTTGCCGCGTATAAACCATGACCAAGCCAATCGTAGACACAGCCTTCATGACCACATTGCCTGACTTTGTGAATTCACATATTGCCTTTTGAAAATGACTTTCAGCTTCATCCAAACTCCCCGTTGCATAAGCGACAAGTCCCAGGTTGTCAAAATTGTTACCTCGCAGCTCTGGAATATTATCCTTGTATAACTTTGACGAGCAAGAGTCCCCAATATCTTTGGCTTGAAGCAAGTACCGTTGTGCATCAGAAAACATACCCCTCTTATAATAGGCAGCACCCATGTCGTTAAGGAGGTGACCGCGAAACAGTTGTGCCGTTCTTCCTCTTACGCCTTTTATTGACTGTAAACCTCTATCCCATAAGTTATCTGCGGCTTTTAATCGCCTGCGCCGATATTCTACATCAGCCCACTTCCCATAAAGTGACGCTCGCATTAAACGTGATTTCATTGACTTTATTGGAGGCAGACTACGTTCAATCGCCGCAAAGACCTCGCCTGACTGATGCCACATGGCACACTGTTTGTAGAGTAAGGCCAGTACGTAGAGACGCATTCTTAGAGGCACGGATATTTTCCACCATTTGGACAGATGCAGTTGTGTATAAGGTAGCGATGAAGATTTGGGTTGTTCAACAGCTCGAGACTTAAGAATGGTGTGTTGAAGTTTTAATACAAACGACCGCAGATCACCAGTTATGTAGCACGGATTCAGTTCACGTATAAAGTCATTAATGTGGACAAGCTCTCTTTTTGATTGTAATAGCCAAAATATGCGCCGCTTAGCACAAGTTTTGATAAAAGGCATAAGATCGATGTCGCTGCCACTGTAGCCAATAAAGCATATATCATGAGTCGACAAGAGTTGGGAGAGGCGTCGACTAATATGTCTTGGCATTCCGCGACCAACTGAGGCCAACGTAGCTGAAATTGAACTGAAATCATCAATGCTTCCGTGTAGTTTGAATACTTTGTAGTTAGATATCTTCCTTAACTCGTTATGTTGCACAATCGGCTGGTTGTGGAGCCTCTTCAGTGCTGATTCCAATAAGCAGTCAAAGTTGGTAGTGAGAATTGTTCTTGATGAGGTAAAGCGCAGCAGTCGTGCTAAAGCAAGGTGAACCGAATTGCAATCTCGGTCATTCATGAAATGGAATATGCTAAAAAAGTAAGTACTGAGGCACTCGTGGATACGTTCCATCGCCAATTCAAAGGGCAACGATGATATCCTGCGAAGTCCGACGCGTTGCTTTACTAAGGATTTGACGCGTGTGTCACTCAGGGAGTCAAATAATCCAGAAATGAGAGCCGCTTTGAGTCTCCGCCCGGTGGGTATCGCGCTCGGATGAAATTGGGAGATAGCCGAGCCGGTAAAGAAAATCAGGTTTCCTTGTTGTAGCTTACTGCTAATCTCGCAGACACCTTGCTTGATATCAAGTAATTGTCCCATCACCTAACCCTGTGGGTAAGCTGAAGTGCTTCGCTTGTTCTCTTGCCCCCCGCTCAAGGGCACGATCGCGACAAGACAAATCGAGGGTGGAATGATTGTCATAGATGGGGTAGGACATGTCAAGCCACCGGGCTGCTTTTTAGCGACCGTGGCGGCCATAAGGGGCAACTTCCGAGGGTTTTCGTAAGCGCGTAGCACCTTCATATCTATATTCGCACAAGCTCTCAATTGCCCCTTGATTCTTCCGCGAAGCTATGGCTCATATGGTCCCCGACAGGCGAAACCTTTATGAACGTTAACAGCCTTGATACCGCATAGGACATTCATACATGGAAGACGACAGCACCATCCGACTTGAACCTTCGGACCTCAAACTGTTCCGCGACAACATCACACGCTGGCAGAAGCTGGGTCATGAATGCCAACGCAGCGGGGATATCGAACTGGCCAGTTTATACGCTGAGGACGTACAGGACCTGCAGAAGATTTTGAACCTGCTTGGACGGCGGGATTACCGAGCGGCCCGCAAGGCGATCGACGACCTCGACACCATCGTCCGCGATCAGATTCCGCCCGACATCTACTACGCCGTCACGCGGTGAAAGGACATCCAATGACACGACGCAACATCGAAATTAAAGCCACGGAGTTCCCCAACGCCCACGAGGCGATCCAGTACACCGACGCCAGTGGGCGTGGCGAAGCCGTCTACGTGGACGGCCTCTACTTGGTCGTCGAGCAGCGGGAAGCCGACCGCCTGCAAGCGGCTGGCGTTGAGTTCGCCTATCTGCATGACCACAAAGGACGCATCGTTACCATTCCCGTCAACTAACCAATGGCGGGATAACCGTTCACCTTTTTCATAGGAGCGACATCATGACCAAGAAGAAAACTACCAAGAAGGCGGACGTCAAAGTCCCGGCCAAGGCGCCACGCCCCCCGGTCCGTAAGAAACTGACCGCCAAGGAGCGTAAGCAGCGGCTTGCCGAGGGCACCCACGACGAGCAAAAGCCCAGCACACCAGTTGTGACTCCTGCTACCGAGGCAGAACAAACTGCTCCCAAGGTTGCCCAAGAACCCGCTAAGAAACAGCTCAAGCCGAAGAAGCTGAGTCTTATCGACGCCGCTGTTCAAGTTCTTATCGAAGCCAACGAGCCCATGAACTGCAAGCAAATGGTCGAAGAAGCAGCCGCCAAAGAGTTATGGTCCAGCCCCAAAGGCAAGACCCCGCATGCCACGTTGTACAGTTCGATTTTGCGCGAGCTCCATAAGAAAGGAGCAGGTGCCCGCTTCCAGAAGACCGACCGAGGCCTGTTCGTCCTGGCGAAGGGGGCGTGAACGATGAAGCGGTTCCACACGTACGACGTGGTCAACATCCGCATGATGGCAGCGGACGCTGCTTTCACCAAAGTCGACGGGGCCGTCGTGCAGAAGCGAGACACGTACGACGTTGGCATGGGCATTGTGCTCGACGGCCACATGAATCCCGACATCGACAATTGGATCTACCAGGTCGCTGTAATCAGTGACAGGTTCGATCCGCACCGCAACGATCTGGGCGAGCTTTGGGTCAACGATTTTGAACTGGAGAAAGGAGAGTGACCTATGGCACTGGACCCAGAATGTATGAAACTACTCGCCCACATCGATCAGACTCGCGCGGCGGTACGGCGGACGCTTGAGCACGAGTTGTCGAAGCAGGAGGTCGCCCGCCTTGTCAAGGTCTGCGCCGCTGGCCGCTTCGATTGCATGGACGAAGGCACCTGCCTGCTGGTGGGTCTGTTGGCGACAGTCGCCATCTTCGACCTCTTCGAGAAGGGGGCGTAAGGTCTCAACACCATCATGAAATCCCGAGTCCATTCAAAACAGCGTGACGTGTCTTTCCACGGAGAGCGCGGAGTCCTCGTCCGCGACGTGGAGCTTGACGACGGCCGGACTTACCGCCACCGGTGCGGCCTTGAGGCGTACCAGGAGGTAGCTTGGTACTTGGAGACGCACGGCCACGACGGCGTCACCACGGGCGACCTGTGGCGTAACCTGCCGGGGGTGGCCAGCACCCAGGCGACGGTGGCCCTAGATTTTCTCAAAGAGAGGGGCTGCGTGGTATCCGAAGACCGCAGGAACTATCCAGCGTCCAATTGTATGTACGAGGATGCGATGACAGAGTTTCACGCCCTGAAGGAGGAAGCGTAGCGTCTACGGGCGCAGACCTGGGGCTTGATGCGTGGTAAGTGCCCCCTGGGCGATCCAGTCACATTTTGCAGTACGGATTGTTTGCGACACTATTACAACGGGTCTAGTCACGGGGGCAAGCATGCCAGCGGTGACGGCAGGGCGGCGGAGAAGTACCCACGTCGGATATCATGAGGTTTTGCTTTATGAGAGAGATTATGGTTGGACTGGTGGCTGACTCTGTGTAAGTTGATCTCGGTTAAGATTAGTTAGGTTTGATTGGATGCGATCGAGCCCGCCCATTGCGCCGAGCGATGGAATGACTGGTGCAGGTGCTGATGCACGACCGACTGCGATTGGATAAACCGGCGGACGTAGCGCCGCGGTGGTGTAACCGATGCAACCGCCCTAGAACTCTGATACACTACTGAACAATCCGACTCCGGGAGAAACTCTGTTGGGCAGCGGAATTCCACAGCTAACTTACCGTCAAAGATACAAGGCTTGTCCGGTCAAGTGCCCAATAGGTGCTAAGCCAGTCACAAGCGTTAGCGAGTATATGGCTATCCTTGACAGTGCATTCAAGCCTGAGTCGGGGCATCTTTGGTTCAGGGGTCATGCAGATTTGAGATGGAGGCTAGCACCATCGGCCCTTCGTTTCCGGAAGAAGCGGGATGTGCAAAAGGCTTTGTGCTTGCTTGCAGAGTTCAGGCGGATTGCTGATTTTCGTATCAATCGGCCACCGCCCTTCAATGATGGATTAAAATGGACGCAATTGGCTCAGCACTATGGTCTACCGACTCGTCTTCTCGATTGGACATCCAACGCTGCCATTGCGTTGTATTTTGCTTGTCTTCTGCCTGAGAATGACGGCATGGTTTTTGTCATGGACCCCACAGAATTGAACATTCATGTCCTGAGGGGTGACAGAAGATTGCTCGATCCGGAAGAGGACCAGAATATCATAAAGCGGTATCTCAAACTACCGCCAGAGCAGAATCCGAGGGGACAGAAGAGAACCATTGCAATTCAGCCGATAATCAACAGCGAACGCATTCAACTTCAACGCGGTGCATTTACGCTGCACGGGAATCGGGAGTGTGATCTCACAGCCGATCAGGCACCCTCGCTCTGCTTCATTCCCATTCTAAGTGAGCATAAACTTACTCTCTTAACTCAGCTTGGTGCCATTGGGATTGATGAGTTATCTATTTTCCCTGAGCCTGAGCATATCTGTAGCCACCTGAAGCGAACTGCTGGCTTGACAGGAGATACCAATGCCTAGCTTAACAACAGCACCGTACATCCCTTTCATCCGAACACAAGGTGAGCGGGATGTAGCACAACAAGTGATGAGTAATGTTGAACTCGTTCGCTGTTCTGCTGAGTTCGCCAGCAGTTGCTCAATGTCGCCTGGATGGCGGCTTTGGCTTGATCCATCGTTCGATGGTTATGACGATATGATGAATGGGGGTTGGACGAGCAACAAAAGTGAACTGCGTGGCTGGGAACAGTGGATTCGTACATTCCCTCACTACCAGGAGCCCACCAATCGAAATGCTGCTGACAAAAAACGTGTATCCCAGTTAGTTCACGCGGCTCTCAGTAACATTGTCGCACACAAACCAGCAGCGATCACTGTTCCCCAAATGACGTATGACGCCTCAACCGATTCACACAATATCAATGAAATCCTAGCAAAGACTGCCGCAGAATGGAAATTATCGAATTGGACTACCAAAGGCATATTTATTCTGCCCGTTGTAGTTACTGATTATGAGGTTTATCGAACTAAATCAAAGGGGTGGGGGAGAAAGATAAACTTGATTCAGAAGTTGTTCGAAGCGAGTCGCGCCTCGGCGGTGTGGGTTGTTCATGCCAAGTTTGATGATCTGTGCGGAACAAGTAGTCTTGACAAAGAAGAGTTTCCCAAGCTTGTTGAATTCCATCACCAGCTAAAGAGCGTATTGCCCCCAAATACAACAATATTGGCGGGGCCTTATTGGGCAATCAATCTGATATTGTGGGCACGAGGATATGTTGATATTCCGACTATCAGTTGCGGATCGGGTTATAAATACTATCCGCCGACACGATTTCGTCCGCAACCTAAAAATCGAATCGCCTTGCCTTCTCTTCGCCGTTGGTACAGTGCGAAACCAGAACTTGGCAAGTGGATTAGAGATGCGAAACATAAGTTTCCACCCCATAGCGCAGTTCGTGTCGAACTTGAAAAGATTGAATCACAATTCGCTTCATTTATTGGGCAAAGAGGACGACGGCCTTCCATGTTGCAAAGTGCCACATTTTACGAGGATTGGATTCAACAAATAGCGGCGGTACAGCCCGCAGGCCGTGCTCTGTTCATGTTTCAAGATTTCTCCTCAGCCCTTGTTACAGGATCGCAAATCAAGATCCTGTTACCTAAGGATGGAGCTTTGTCGGCAGAAGCACGAAAACCTGGTGCTGCCGCACAACAATTTATGCTTCAGTGCCTGCCTCGATAGATACGCCAGAAATACTCGGCTACCCAAAGTTGCAAATTGTCATCAAGCCAGTCCGATGAGCCATTCGTCTCAAGGAGCACTTGACAAGATGATCGAGACACTGCTAGTAACCCTATCCCCTCGCTTGCAACTTCACGAGCGAATGATGATTTCATTGCACGTTTGGCAGTGTTCATCGGCAATGCAATAAATGATTCTGACACCAATACTCTATTGGCTCTTGCTTGCTCTAGAACCTCACTGAGTCGATTGAGTTTCAACTCAACCGCAACCAAGCGAGAGTGCAGGGGTGCCCAGCCGTTTACCTTTTGGAATCTACCCATTCGGGTGACGCGAGCATGATTTGTGGCAACCAGGCGGTCCAAGATTTTTTGAACATGTCGCGTGGCGACGTAAGGTCCTAGCCTATGGATAAGAACGTCCAGTGCTATGCCCTGTCGAGTTCTTTCGGAATCTGGAAGCTGGTTGTAGATGAACACGGCTTCTGGCGACCCGAGTGGTTGCCGCTGCTTACTTTCTGTTCGGTGGGCGATCTTAATCGGATCGAACCGGCACCCCACGAGATCGCAAATACCCCATCCGGTGGGGAACTCCTCGGCGACGTACATTCCCTGCCTAGAGAGCCACCGCCGCACCGGGGCCTTCATGTCGGCTTCACGGGTGAACATGCCGTATACCTCGGTCTAAGTAGCGGATTTTCGCAGTTTCGCTGCGCATCCGTTTGCCCTAAGACTGCACCGCCCAATTAGTATCGGTTACCACGTGGATGATACGACAGCTTTTTCTCCCCTGCCAGTCAGCTGGCGAGAGAAAATCGGCCCCCAGCTTTACGCGCCTGGAGTGAAACACGATACTTGATGCCTCTACGAGACTTACGCGAGGACGCTTTAGTGATGCCAACACTCGATTGGATTGGGAAAAAGGATGTCATGAACCATCACCGGCAGGTATCACCCTCGCCGGGATAAGGTATCATTATCTGGAGTCAGCGCTATGCCAGCAAATCATGGTGAGGTGGAGTCCCGTCTCTGGGCCGCAGCGGACCAGCTTTGGGCCAACTCGAACCTGAAGCCTTCCGAATACTCGACGCCCGTCCTGGGGCTTATCTTTCTGCGCTACGCCGACCACCGCTTCACCGAGGCGGAGAAGAAGATCGGCCCCATCGGCACCACCAAGCCGGGCGGCCGGCGCACAGTCAGCAAGGCCGATTACCAAGCCCAGGGCGTTCTTGCCCTCCCGAAGGATGCCCGCTTCTCCGTCCTTCGGAAGCTTCCCGAGGGGGCAGACCTTGCACAGGCTGTCAACAACGCCATGAAGGCAATCGAAGCTGAGAACGAGGAACTCAAAGATGTGTTGCCCAAGACATACAAGCGACTGGACAACGCGACGCTGATCCAGCTCTTCCGCATCCTGGGCGGTATCCCGATGGACATCGAAGGCGACGCCTTCGGGAAGATTTACGAGTACTTCCTGGGCAAATTCGCCATGAAGGAGGGCCAGAAGGGCGGCGAATTCTTCACACCCACCAGCATCGTCAAACTGATCGTGCAGATCATCGAGCCGTATCACGGCAAGATTTACGACCCCGCCTGCGGCTCGGGCGGCATGTTCGTCCAGTCGGCCGCCTTCGTCGAGCACCACAAGAAGGTCGCCGCCACCGAAATCTCCATCTACGGCCAGGAGCGCGTCGCCGAGACCATCCGCTTGGCCAAGATGAACCTGGCCGTCCACGGCCTATCCGGCGACATCCGCCAGGGCAACACGTACTACGAGGACCTCCACAACAGCCGCGGCAAGTTCGACTTCATGATGGCCAATCCTCCTTTCAACGTCTCCGGCGTTGACAAAGATAAGGTCAAGGACGACCGGCGATTCGCCCTGGGCATGCCCAGCACGGACAATGCCAATTACCTCTGGATTCAGGCGTTCTACCACTCCCTCGGCGAACACGGCCGGGCCGGTTTCGTCATGGCCAATAGCGCCGCCGACGCCCGAGGCGGCGAGCTGGAGATTCGCAAGAAGCTTATCCAGTCGGGGACCGTGGACGTGATGGTCAGCGTCGGCCCGAACTTCTTCTACACCGTCACGCTGCCGGTGACGCTCTGGTTCCTGGATCGGGGCAAGCCCAAGGAACGACGTAACACGATCCTGTTCCTCAACGCCCATCACATCTTTCAGCAGGTGGACCGCGCCCACCGTACATTCCTGGCCGGGCAGATCGAGTTCCTGGCCAACATCGTCCGCCTCTACCGCGGCGAGAAGATCGAGACGGAGAAAGGCGGCGATGAGTTGTTCAAGGAGTATTTCGGCAAGGTTCCCAAGCAGTACGCCGACGTGCTCGGGCTGTGCAAGATTGCCACGATCAAGGACGTTGAAGGCCAAAGTTGGAGCCTCAATCCAGGCCGGTACATCGGCGTCGCCGAACGCGGCAATGATGACTTCGACTTTTCAGAACGGATGGAGGAGTTGAACGAGGAGTTGGAGCTTCTGAATGCGGAGGCCCGCGAACTGGAATCGCGGATTGCCGATAACATCTCGGCCCTTCTGGAGGGCAAACCGGCATGAATGCCGCCAGCAAAATGGTCATCGCGCCGACCGTGCGATTAGGTTCTGTCATCTCGATTAACCCCGAGAGCATTGGCAATACCTGCGAATATGAAGACATCCGCTACATTGACATATCTTCTGTCGGCTCTGGTACGCTTGATGGGGTGACGCGGCTCAAGTTCTCGGAAGCACCAAGTCGAGCACGGCGGTTGGTCCGCGACGGGGACACCATACTGTCCACGGTTCGCCCCAATCGGCGTTCATTCCTCTTCATGAAGTCACCTTCGCCAGATATCGTCGTATCCACTGGTTTTGCGGTGCTTCGGCCATCCGAGAAGATCGTCCCTCGGTTCCTGTATTACACGGTAACTCACCAGCCGTTCACCGACTACTTGACGAACAACGCGAAGGGGGCAGCGTATCCTGCCGTTGACGCCGATGGAATCGCGCGTGGAGAGATACGACTGCCTCCGCTGCCGATCCAGAAGAAGATTGGCGATGTGCTTTCCGCGTACGATGATCTCATCGAGAACAACAGACGGCGGATTACCATCTTGGAATCGATGGCCCGCACCATCTACCGCGAGTGGTTCGTGAGCTTTCGATTCCCAGGCCACAAGAAGGTCAAGATGGTCAAGTCGCCAAGGGGGCTGATCCCGGAGGGGTGGCGCGTGGTCAAGCTTGGCGACGTTGTCCAACTCGCATACGGGAAGGGGCTCAAAGCCTCTGACCGTCGAGATGGCGATGTGCCTGTGTATGGCTCAAGCGGTGTGGTCGGTTTCCACGATTCCGCCATCGTGACTGGTCCGGGCATCATTGTGGGCCGTAAGGGCAATATCGGCAGCGTCCATTGGAGCGACGAGGACTTCTGCCCGATTGACACCGTTTTCTATGTCGAGACTGAATTACCTTTGCGTTACGTGTTCTTCAACCTTCAGCGACAGAATTTCATAAACAACGATGCTGCGGTGCCTGGTCTGAATCGAAACCAGGCGCATTCCCTATCGTTTCTAGTGCCAGACAGCCGCATCTTGGGGCAATTTGAAACATTCGTTGCAGATGTCTTTGCGCAAGTCCGCAACTTGGGGTTGGCCAATGCGAACCTTGGGAAGACGCGCGACCTGCTTCTGCCCCGTCTCATCTCCGGCCAGGTCGACGTTGGCGAATTAGCCATTGACACAGAGGCTAACGGGGGGGCGAAACCATGACGCCTTCCGGTCTAACCGAGGATGCACTTGTCGAGCAGCCAGCCATCAAGCTGTTGGGCGAACTGGGCTGGGAGACGGCCAACTGCTTTGACGAGTTCGCCTCGGGGCAAAGCACGCTGGGACGGGCGACCGACGCAGAGGTGGTGCTGGTGTCCCGCCTGCGGCCGGCGCTGGAGAATCTCAACCCTTCCCTGCCGACAGAGGCAATCACGCTGGCCATCGATGAACTGACGCGCGACCGAGGGAAGATGAGCCCGGCGGCGGCCAACCGCGAGGTCTACCGGCTGCTCAAGGACGGGGTGAAGGTCACGTTCAAGTCGGCTGACGGGGACGATGTAACCGAGACGGTCAAGCTCATCAACTGGACGGAACCGCGAGAGAACGACTTCTTCTTGGCCTCGCAGTTCTGGGTGTCAGGGGAGATGTATAAGCGCCGGGCGGATCTGGTGGGATTCGTCAACGGCATCCCGCTGCTGTTCTGCGAACTCAAGGCGGTGCATAGGGCGCTCAAGAACGCCTATGATGGCAATCTTCGAGATTATAAGACGGCGATCCCGCAACTCTTCTGGTTCAACGGGCTGATCATCCTGTCGAACGGCAGCGCCACACGGATCGGCAGTCTGACGGCCCTGTGGGAGCACTTCGCGGAGTGGAAGCGGATCAACAGCGAAGGCGAGAAGGGCGTAGTCTCGCTGGAAACCATGCTGCGTGGCACGTGCGAGCCGGAGCGGTTCCTGGACCTGGTGGAGAACTTCACGCTGTTCATGGAGGCCGGAGGCGGGCTGATCAAGCTGACGGGCAAGAACCACCAGTACTTGGGCGTCAACAACTCCATCGACGTCCTGAAGAAGATCGGCAAGAACAAGAGGCAGCTGGGCGTGTTCTGGCACACCCAGGGCAGCGGCAAGAGTGTCTCGATGATCTTCTTCGCCCAGAAAGTCCTGCGGAAGATGGCCGGCAACTGGACGTTTGTCATCGTCACGGATCGCCAGGAGCTGGACGACCAGATATACAAGAACTTCGCCGACGCGGGAGTCATCACGGAGAAGCAGGCCCAGGCTGGTAGCGGCAAGGAACTTCAACAACTCCTGATGGAGGACCATCGGTACATCTTCACGCTGATTCAGAAGTTTCACACAGAAAAGGGGCAGAAGTACCCGAAGCTGTCGGACCGTTCGGACATCATTGTTATCACAGACGAGGCCCACCGCAGTCAATACGATATCTTTGCTATGAACATGCGGACGGCGCTGCCGGAAGCGGCGTTCATTGGGTTCACGGGCACGCCGTTAATGATTGGGGAGGAGAAAACACGGCAGGTCTTCGGCGATTACGTCAGCATCTACAACTTTCAGCAGTCAATTGAAGACGGCGCCACAGTACCGCTCTTCTATGAAAACCGCATCCCGGAGCTTCAACTTACGAACCAGGACCTCAATACAGACATGGAGGCCCTGCTGGAAGCGGCAGAACTCGACGAAGAGCAAGAGAAAAAACTGGAGCGGGAGTTTGCACGCCAGTACCACCTGATCACGCGCGATGACCGCCTGGAGCGAATTGCCGAGGACCTGGTGGCTCACTATATGGGGCGTGATTTCTCAGGGTCTCTTGGGCCGGGCAAGGCGATGGTCGTTTGCATCGACAAGGCGACGGCCGTCAGGATGTACGACAAGGTCCAGAAGTACTGGAAGGTCTACCTGAAGAAGCTGCAAGCGGACCTGAAGACCACTGCACCGGCGATCCGGCCGGTCATCGAGGAGAAGATCAAGTTCATGCGGACGATGGACATGGCCGTCGTCGTTTCGCAATCGCAGAACGAAGTCGAGGAGATGAAGAAGAAGGGCGTGGACATCGTTCCGCACCGTAAGCGGATGGTCGCCGAGGACATGGACAAGAAGTTCAAGGACTCCGACGACCCGTTCCGCATGGTGTTCGTCTGCGCGATGTGGATGACGGGGTTTGACGTGCCGAGCTGTTCCACGATCTACCTCGACAAGCCGATGCGGAACCACACGCTGATGCAGACCATCGCCCGCGCCAACCGGGTCTTCCCGGACAAGGTCAACGGGCTGATCGTGGACTACGTTGGCGTGTTCCGCGACCTCCAGAAGGCGCTGGCCATCTACGCACCCCGGCCTGGGGACGCTGAACGGCCCATCAAGGACAAGGCCGAACTGGTCGAGATGCTCAAGGCCGCCATCGCCGAGGCCAAATCATTCTTGGGCACGCGTGGCGTCGATATTGACGCGATGCTCCAGTCCAAGGCATTTGCCAAGGTAGCCATGATCGAGGACGCCGCGAAGGCTATCGTCCTGAAGGAAGCCAAGGCGTTCGAGGGAACTCTCGACGACACGGTCGAGGCTGTCCTGGTCAATGACGAGAGCAAGCGCAAGTTCCGTCAGTTGGCCGACAACGTGGCCCGTGTATTCCGGGCGATCAAGCCCGACCCGTTGGTCAATGAGTTCCTGCCTGCTTGTGCCCTGATCGCGGTTATCGCCGAGAAGATTCGCTCGCTGACGCGGCAGGCCGACATCTCGAAGGTCATGGCCGACGTTGAGACGCTTCTGGATGACTCCATCGCCGCCGAGGGCTACCTCATATCGGGGCAGAAGAGCATCGACCTCAGCAAGATCGACTTCGAGAAGCTCAAGGCGCAATTCGAGCGTGGCCGCAAGCGGATCGAGGCCGAGAAGCTGCGAGGAGCGGTGAACAGCAAGCTCAAGGCGATGGTCAGGCTGAATCGCAGCCGCCTGGATTACCACGAGAAGTTCCAGCAGCTCATCGAGGAATACAACGCTGGATGCATGAACATCGAGGAGTTCTTCGACCGGCTCGTCAAGTTTGCGCGGGGCCTCAACCAGGAAGAGCAACGTGGAATCGCGGAGGGCCTTTCGGAGGAGGAGCTGGCCGTCTTTGACCTCCTGACTCGACCGGAGCTCAAGCTGGCCAAGAAGGAAGAGCAGCAGGTCAAGAAGGTCGCAAAGGAACTGCTCGAGACGCTCAAGAACGAGAAGCTAGTGCTGGACTGGCGGAAGAAGCAGCAGACGCGTGCGGCGGTGCGACTTTCTATTGAACAGGCCTTTGACCGACTGCCTGCCGCCTTCACGCCGGTGATCTACCAGCAGAAATGCCAGCAGGTATATCAGCACGTGTATGACTCCTACTTCGGCCAGGGCGTCAGCGTGTATCAAGCTGTTGCGTGATTCTCCGTGGTTATTGCAAAGGTAAATGGTGTGAAACACAAAAGGCCCGGCAAGGCCGAAGCCACGCCGAGCCCTTCCGGGGGCAATGTGCTTGTCTGCATTATATCACGCAGTCAAGTAAGGTCAACGCCGATTTTCAAATGCGGTAAAGCGATGAGCTCGTTTGTGGTGCTCCCACCCAAGATGTATCATCATCTAGCATAACTCAGTATCAACGCGCCAAGGATCGCGATTAACTGAGTCGACAAAGCCGCCGTCGGGGGCCCATTAGTATGGCCACCAGCGGTGTTTAAGTCGTATCCAAATTTGACTTTCTTGGTCAAGTGGATCAGACCGTCATGGCGACACAACCGGGTGGCTCCGCAAACATCTACGGCGTTACGTATCAAACCCTACGCATCCTTGATAGAGCGGGTTTTGTGGCCGTGCGTGCAATCAAGACAGGGGACGACCTTGAGTCGAGTGTGTTTGTAATTGAACCGGCGGGCGGTGGAGGCGACTTCCAGCTTCGGCAACCTCAAGGTAGGATTGTTGAGCAACTGAAGGCTAGTTCTGGAGAGTCGTCCTGGTCATTAAACAGTTTCATTAACGACGTTATTCCCGATCTCTACTTAGCGGTGGATCTATCACGCATTGACGGCCCGGATCATTACTACTTCGTAACTGAGGGCCACCGAGGCCGCTGGGGAGGAGCACAGACCTTCTTTAATTCACTACGGGACAAGAGCCGAAATGTCCATCTGCTCAACGACAAGATAGTAATTGCGAAAACAAAAGATACTAGCTACACGGAGCGTAGCTTATTCGATGCCATCGCAACAGAATGCAAAACCCGCGCGAAACAAGACGATGATGCGACTGTTCATACCAAGCTCTGGCATCTATTACCTCGCATTCGCGTCAAGTCACACAAAGGATTCGACGAGATCCGACGACGGCTACGTCGCTATTTTTCACTACTGGCAGATGATCCGGGCAACGTTGAGAGAGTAATCGATCAGGCTTTTGGCTTTATTGCTACTCATGCATCTCGTGGATCATTTACACTAACTCCGCAATTCTTGCTGCGCGAACTAGGCCTTGCCGAACGCCCATTTTATGCTTGGCAAGCAATACGCTCGGCATCACATCTTGCTTCAAGATCACGACTACACAGAGCAGGGTATCGACCTCAATTTGATGTACGCCCTTTCACCCTAGACACCTCCATCTGGACTATTAACTCACCCATAATTGTAGTTCCGAGTGAGAGTGGACAAGGTAGTACATGGCAGTCTGGCAGTCTATTTGAGCAGCTAACATACGAACCTCAAGTAACTCTGTGGATGTCATTGCAAGATAATGCGACAAGTACTCTTCACATGGCTGCTGATCGCATCTGGGGCGAAGTCCTTAGTCGGTTTTCGGCCGCACCCACACTAGATCAGCTCTCACGACTACGGCGAGAACAGGCACCACAATCACCTGAACCGTGGCTGAACATCATAATTGATGATGTCAAGTCGCCGAGTGATGCACAACATCTGTTGAATCAACCGTGGACTGACTGGGGTGCCCGATTGGCCCTCTTTACCACAACTGCAATTGCTCAGAGTATAAAGGTTCGTGCACTGACAGACGCTACAGTTATGGCCCCCGTACAAGATTTTACGCCTTCACAACTGCGTGACCTCTTAACAAGACACAGCAGATCACCTGAGCACCTACCCTCCGATGTATTTAATTTACTTTTGCGTCCAATCGTCGCTGGTATATATCTGAAACTTGATACGTCAGCAGGCTGGCACGCGACCAGTGAATACGCTATCTGTAATGAGTTTCACAAGCGGCTTCGCACATTTGGTGTGCAGGCAGAACATCCATCTGACGTAGTTATTCTCCGGCGATTAGCCATGTCGCTTCTCGAAGGCGGCCAATATCCGTGGTCTGGCGAAGCACTCCGCAGTGCTGGACTCAATGATGATATGAGGTTGCGGCTAGAGCACGCTGGCTGGATTCAACGCCCCTACAGCGACGAACATGCAGCAGTCTGGCACGATCGCCTGCTCAACTGGCTAATCGCCGAGGCACTCGTGGCTTGGCGTCGAGACGGTAGGCATACACAGACAGTTAACAAACACGACTTCACAAGTCGCGTTGTAAATTCTCGCGATCATATCGTCCCCGGCAAAGATACCCACCTTGGCTATGTCTTGGGCGACGTCCTCTGGCTGTTGACGCGCAGCGACAATCACGAGGACATTAAAGATGCGGCAGCAGTGATGGCGGCAATTGACGAACATTTCAAATATAACCACGACTGCGGCGAAATATATCGCGTAATTGTTTCGTCGATCGGATACCGGGTGCTGCCGGTCCTCGAACATAGGCTTCGCGACACGACAGGTAAGCAATGGAATCCGCTACCCTCTTATGTCAATGATTGTGTGCTCAAAATATCCCGCGACTCTCCGGCACAGTGCGACGCTCATGTGCAGTCGTGGATCGAAGACGATTGCGCTGAACTTCAGGCTGCCGCGATGGAGATACTAGCGGAACGGCCGCTGGCATCTGTTATTGATATTATCTGGGATCGACATAAGAGCATAAGCCGACTTCTTGATGAACTTCCAGTCAAGGAAAGACCATATCGCGAGTATGAACGCGGCAATCAGGTTATGCGCGCCACAACAGCAGCGAATCTGCAGTGGCTTCTTGAAAAGATTCGAACATCAGACTCATCCGATCCCTCACTTAAGGAATTGGCGTGGCTGTTAGCTGCTTCCCCGGAGGGTACGGCTGATGCCGAGTGGCCTCAGATCAAATCACACTTAATTGAGTCCCTACAACACGTGGCGCATCGCCCCCTCATTGCTTGCATTCGACGTTTCCACGACATGACCGAGATTCCGCGGCTTGAGGCGTGGATATTGAGTACGTCAAATGGCCACGACAAAGGATTCGCATTCAGCACCCTTGCTCAGCTTCATCCGACACGTGCAATAGAACTCATTGAGAAGCTTATACGCAATGAAGCCTATATGATGCGGTATCATTGGCTTCCCAGACTGATGATAGCTGATCCCGATCACACCCGCGAAGCAATACGACGCCAAATGGTCACCTCTGAACGGCCATTCAAGACGGCGATGTATTATCAGGGCAATGAACACCTTATTGATCCCAATACTCTAGAATTGATGGCCAACGAGCTGGAGCGCCTCTTAGATCGCCACTTGAATGGTCAAGAAGAACCACGACAACACCCTTTGTACTTGCCTTTAGATTTGTTAGCCAAAGTCAGCTCGCCCGATTCTCTTGCCAAGTATCGCACACTGGCTAACACTAATTTTGAAGCCAAGCTAACAACTGCAGCAATTAACTGGTCAAAACAATGGAATCATGTAAACTTCAATGCCGAGATCGTGAATGCTCTCAGCATTCTCCTCAAGATTGGCGGGACAGGATTTGCGCAGGTAATCAATCAAGAACTAAGAGCTGACTATGGGAAACGCTGGCACCTCGGTACGCAGTGGGCAGTTGTTTCTAGTGATAATGAAACAAAGCGACTGCTGGCCGAGACAGCTTTTGCAATAGATCACGTTAAAGCAGCCGACACACAACATCAGATTGATTCAGGTACAGCAGTGCAAAGCCTAATTGCTCTTGGTGAAATTGAAGTAGCAATTGACGCACTCTCAGAAAATCGATTATTGTCATTCCTTGGCAATGCAGAAGACATCGTCGGCGAGCCGCTTAAAATATCAGACGACTTGCTCTCTCGATTGATCGAGGTCTGCGAGAACCGTGGAAGAGAATCATGGCCATTGCTCTACTTACTAGCATCGACAAAACACAAACGAGCGAGCGCCTTTCTTCAGAAAATGCTCGGGACGGTTGCTCCCGATGCTAGCATTGCCACTGCGGTCTTGAAGGCACTGAGAATATGCGGCGTAACTGACATAGATCTGGATAGCATAAGGCCGTATCTCAATCACACCGGTACTTGTATTGAGGCTATAAATCTTTTGGCAAGTATTAATCGCGCAGTTGCGATCCAAGAGTTCGCGGGCATATTTCAGCAAGGCACTGCCCAAGAGCACATACGGATCGCGGTCTGGCTGTGTTACGAACAAGACGGACGTGACGCTTTGCTCGACCGCCTGGCTGATCGGATTATCAATAACTCAAGATTGCTGCTATCCAGTCAAGCCCTCGAAGTTATAGGATACAGTTCGCGCGAGGACGTCCACGACTTACTGGATAGAACTGCTAAGTCTGTTGGCTTTGTTCGAGGTTCGGCAGCAAATGCGATCCGCGGCCTTGCCAAAACAAATCCCAGTTACGCCTTTCGAGTCGCAATTGCTGCGTGGTCAGAATGGGAGCGGGACCGGGAATATCTCCCTTCCATTCTGATTGATATTGACCGTCCCCAAGGGCTAGAATACCTGTTCGACCAACTGCCTCATGAGCGCGATCTTGAGGTGCGTAGATACATTTGCCTAATGCTACGTCGGCATCTGACAGTTGACGAAGTATTACAGTGGATAATTCCACGCTGTACTCGCGCAGACCCGAAGTACCGTGCCGCAGCATTGGAAGTAACGGGTTGGCTTTCGCTACAGCATGAGAGAATTGATTCCACTCTACTTAATATTATTGACGCAGAGCGAGACAGTAGTGTCTTTTCCACTGCGGTCGATGCCCATGTACGTCGAGGTCGTGAAGTACAAGCTCGACGACTTGTAGAACTCGCCAAGGCCACTGTGAACAATCGATATGTGACACTCGAATCGGTGGTTGATCTCGTAGATCCTCTTTTGCTTAA
Source organism: Phycisphaeraceae bacterium (assembly GCA_020849625.1). GTDB lineage: Bacteria > Planctomycetota > Phycisphaerae > Phycisphaerales > Phycisphaeraceae > JADLFV01. The sequence goes on along the minus strand of JADLFV010000046.1, from coordinate 30,310 downwards.
TAATGTTGGCGACTCCCTAGGATTCGCGGAAGAAATGGCGAATCTACACCCTATCAAATGCCGCCTACTCAATCGCAAGATTGAAAAGCACGACGATAAACTAAAGCGTGATCGAGATCTTAAGCAAAGACGATAGGAATGAACTATTAGTGCTCTCAGATGAACTGACACATGCGAGCCAGTCACAGCGGGTTAGCATAGATGCTGGGCCTGCGTCGGTTCCTGGCTACGATGACAGAGGAGACGACGGACCACTCGTCGTTGAGCGGGGCGCGTGGGTGCCTGGATACGGCGACGCTCGATCGGGTTTTCCGGCTGGTGATGGAGGCATTGGGGGTAACGGTAACGCAGGCTTCAAGAATCCTGTCTGAACTTGAACAGGCCAGGCGGCTCAAGGCAGAGGGGGAGAAGGTATTTCCGGGAGTTGGCGTATGATATTCGAGAGAGCGGAAAAGCACGACACGTCATCAAAAGATGGATATCGGCAACTGCGTAAGAGAAAGCGTCGTTCGCCAATATATCTGACGACAAATTGCGCCTTGCCAAATAACTGGATTCCAACCATTGTCAAATACTAAGATCAGCATAATCGGCGCGGTGACCCTTGCTGCTCTATACGTTGCGATGCGACGAAGCGTCCGTTTGTCACGGCGACTTAGGTGGGGAACAGTAGCTGGATGTGTATGCCAATCTCCAATGTAGGTTAGTTGTCGTCCTGATTTCTGATAAACGTCAGCGATTTGTAACTCATCGAAAACATAATCCGGTCCGTAGTAGCTTGGCAGATGCACAGCTTTGGGACCTGGTCTACCAGACCACAATATAACTGGTGTATTGTTCGGTTGTACAAAGTACCCCATCAGGACGCCACCAGTTTCATTAGGTGCTTTCGAGTCTGCTTCAGCGATCATGCACTCAACTGCATCATGATTTAACCATGCAGTATCTAAGTTAAGGTTAGTCATGGTCAATTTGGCAGTCGCGGTGAGGAAGGATCATGTGTGCAGTATAAGACGGAGGGATGAGGCTTCCATTGTCGGCACGCAGGCGAATGTGAATTGCATCCCAATCACTTGGTGGGTATCCCGAAGACACTCCTTCGCAAAGCGTAGAAACTGCCAGTCTAACTCCAGCTAAACCTATTTGCAGCATGTCAAAGCCTGCACCTGTAAAAGTAGGGTCTGCACATCCTATAGGCTGGACAAGGGGTTCATTAACTGGTGCGCTTGGTGGTTCCTTTATCGTACCTTCGTGACACAGGAGTCTGTAGCAAAACCAGCACCCACTGCCGTGGTGGGGCCGGACGCGAAACACTTTGCCGCCCCAACCACCCATTGTGCCGGACACTCCAATATATGTGATGCCTTTTTCCCAGGCGTAGTCGCTCAAAAAGTGCTGCACGCCGAGTTCGGCAGTTGCATCGTAGATCAAACTCGCTCCATTGATAATTTCGTCCACAATAGTTGTTTGTGATGGAGACTTGTGGCCAGGCTGTCGGATTGCTCCGATTCGGAGATGATGCGGTGTTGATTCAGTGTAGGGGTAATTATCTTGAATGTAATCGTGAAGAGCTTGAGCCTTTTGCTTCCCTGAAGCACTGAATCCGATGGGCCACCGAACTGTAGTAGCCGGATCGACGTCGTCATGATCGACGAGTCGAATGTGACCCACGCCAGCTTTTGCGAATTCCAGAACACTTGGAGCGCCCAAGCAACCGAGACCAACGACCACGATAGTTGTGTTGCGGAGCGGCTGCAATTCTGGAACACGCAAGGCGAGATCATCTGGAGAGGCGTAGTATGACCTAGCCAGGTAGCCAGAGAACCGTCTTGTTAGCGGCTTCTTTTGCGCCGTTTGGGTCTGTGCCGAGTTCTTTGGTCTTTTTTCCATATCTCCCAGGAATCAGGGTGCTCTATTCGACACGAAAACAGCCACCCGTCTTCGAGTTGCCTCCAGTTGCGAATTTCTTCGGGAAACAGTGCGGCACATATTTGAAGCCTTCCTTCATTTGTAGGGTAGCTCTCAGTCTTGCTTGGGAATTGATCTAAACTACGACAATGGTTGAATATGAATTCTGGCGAGTTTTGCTCAGGGGGTTGTGCCAGTCTCACCCAACGTACCGCAACTCTACCTTTGGCATATGTGTTTGCCAAACGATCATTTGCTTGGGCTATGGTATTAGCTTCCTCATCATGGATTTCCAATACCGCCGCATGTAACGGATTAGATAGTGATTTGTTGAGTCCGAGAATTAATGTTCCAGAAGTGATGTGATCATCAATTTTCCAGTCGCTACTGACAATGATCGCTGTCCCGAATTGATAGGAGTAATAGTCAGCATATGGCTCTGCCTGATGCTGTTCGAGAGTCGTTACCTCATCCACGGTATCACTTAGACCAGCTTTTATTGTTAAGGGAAGTCGCTCGGTGATGAATTTAGCCAAACAGTCGCTTGTGTTCCACAATTCAGTCGAACGCCCAAGTAGGCAAAGATTTTTCTGAAAAGGATTTTGATGATGGGGAAGGTATAAGTTCGGCGCCTCTAGCTCGAACCGAAAGTACGGATAAAGGTCAGGAAATATGGCGTACAACTCAACCGTATCACCATCGAGTGTGAACTGAAGTTGAAGTCGCAGTATACCTTCTGCAAAAGCCTGTTCATCACGTTGGTAACTAATCTTGGCGGCATCGAGTGCAGCCAATTCGTATCCAAGCCTGTCGGGGAATAGCTCCCACCATAGCTTTCCGCTCATCCGACGTCGCGCTTCTTTGGAGGTCGTGGTGGATTGGGTGGACCTGGTGGATGGTGTGGGGGACCTGGCGGTTGATGTGGAGGCTTCCCATGGTTTCCGGGGTTATTGGGTGGGCCGTGGCCTGGTGTGCTATCGGGCTTACCTTGTTCGTGTTTTCCCATGATTTGGCTCCGGAGATAAATGGTTATTTAAAATGTATAGGGTTATGTTCGGTGTGTCAAGTAGTCTAGATGTTAGAGGCAGGGTACGCTCCCGTGCCTGCCTCAAAGTATTGACGGATCACCCCTGTGCAACGGGGCGAATGAAGGCAAGCTGCCCAGCTTGTGTGTGGCGCCCCGGTACCAGGGTAACCTAATCGCCCCCAAACCTCGCTGTTGACGCCGTTGGTCTGGAGTAGGACAATCACTGTGCCTTCGATTCGTCACGTAGCGGGGGCTTGACCGGGTCACTTCTTTTGAGAGCGGTGTCATGGCACAAGACGGACAACTCTTCGAGACATATCGTGCGCTGGAAAGGCAGTTTGAAAACGATCACAAGGAAGTGGTTGTGTTCTTCGCTGATCTGAGTGCTTCAACTTCATTCAAGTACAAACACGGCCCTATTAAGGGCGCGATCAAGCCGTTTGAGCACAATCGAATTATCCGTACATGTATTGAAGCCGAAACAGATTACTCTCACCCGGGGACGGTTGTGAAGCTTCTTGGTGATGGCGTAATGGGTTATTTTGAGGGCCCCGATGCTGCAGAACACGCGATTATGTCTGGGTTAAATGCGATAATGCAATTGGATATGTACAACGCGAGTATACCTGACTCTGAGTGGGATTTTCGTATACAAACTCGTATCGGTATTCATGCAGGTAAGGTATGGATGTTGAAATTACGCGATAACGAGACAGAAGATCCACAAGGCAGTACCGTTGATTATGCTGCTCGTCTTTGTGGTCTTGCACTGCCAATGCATATCGTGATTAGCGAGAGTACTTGGGATTGTGCAAATCGTTTGGAACGCCAAAGCACTGTGCCGTTCGAGTGCGACTGCAAGGGGCCGTACGATCGCCTACTTCGTGGGATACCTGGTGTCCAACGGCTTTATGGCGTAACAAAACCATCACCAGAAAATAATCGCCCGCACGCTGAACCCGTCCCTTTGCCAGGCAGCTATCGTCCACCTACTCCGGAAATAGTTCAACAGTTAAAAACAGCATCAGATTTGTTAGAGGTGCATCACGATCTACCTGGAGCAATAAGTTCCTATACATCACTGCGTGGAAAAGATCAGCGAATTTTTGAAGCAAACTTGAGATTAGCAGAATTAAAACTCAAGCAAGTCCAAAGGCTTCCGAATCATGTTGTCCGTAGTGAAGAAAACGAATGGTATCGTCTTTGGCAAAGCGCCTATGAATGCCTTTGCGATGCCAAGAGTGAACGTCCAACGAGCTGCTATGTATGGATACACCTTGCTCGTCTGTATCATGAAAAGTCTGAGCATATACGAAAAGCCCGCCCCCAAAATCTAGAAGAATTGAAGATCTGTTTAGCGAAGGCTGTTCAATACGCTAAGCACGCACTTGAGATTGCCAATGGCAACATGGACGAATGGAACATGGCTGTGGCAAAAATATTGCTTATTGAATATATTAGCCTGCAAAAAAAAGAAGGAACTGCTGACTCAGATGACGTGGAATTACCAGAGCGGTACATTGAACAGGTGCGTTATGTTGTGGGCCGTGGGCTTGGACAACTTTTGGCATCTGAATTTAAAACTGGGCAAGCAATGAATTGTATTGCTAATCGCGAGCAGCAAAGAGACTTGTACGTGGAGGCTATTAGCCTTAATCACGATAACAATCTTGCTATCAGATTGCTGTTAGAATCCTAGAGTGTCACGAAATACTATGCCATTGAACGAGCATCTTGATTGTCCGCAAGGTCATAAACTATGTAGCTACCACGTCGATGAAACATAGGAGCATCGGCGTGTTTTGCACTCAGCACAAATACATCGTAGCCGATTGAACCTAATTGGTTAGATGCGCGAGACGCCTCTTGACGGATCTGTTCGACAAGACGATCGTCGTATTCACAAATTTGCACTGCGACAGTGTATTCTTGACTTGTGTGTCCAATGACGACCTTTACTACTTCTTTTCGCTCCATAGCCCAACGGCGTAAGCGGGTAGCAACTGAGGGCAAAGAGACGCCTTCGATTGTTGCCTGGTTGGTGACATAGATCGGTTCCAAGCCAAAAGTTGAAATGAAGGCGCATGAACGGCGATCACGGCGTGAGGGCTTCGGCTTGAATGGATTTGAGTTCATGTTGTTTCCCAAGGACTACATACGTGAGGTATGTATGTCCTATCGTCAGCGTAGCTTTTGTAAGTTAAAAAGCTTTCGATTGCGATGCTGACGGCCACAGACATGAATGATGTTCGGCTCGTTCCACTCGAAGCGACGCTCGCTGAGAAGACGCAAGAAGGAACCCTCCGTCGGTGACGGTATCCCCACTTGGGTATTTCGCCTTTCAGGTACGCTCGGTCACTAAGCTCCCACGCCCGTCGAGGACTGGCCGTTCCGCAGCACGCATCCGCGAAATAGCCGCTTCACTTCCTGGAAGTCATAACTGGCACCTCCTCAAGTCGGTTAACCAAGTAAAACTTCCGGCTCTACGAGCCACGGTCGTTCAGCGAAGTGATGAGGCCACCTCAAATTGAAGCCCCATGAGGTATGGGGCTGGTGAGGCCTCATAACTTAACAATGATAAGGGAGGTACTGAAAAATGGAGAAACCGAATGAGGAGCGAGTGCAAGACTATCTTGAACTGTACCAGCATGTCAAAGAAAAGACAGGCAGCGACGACGTTGCCTTGGCTGTCCTGGAGCAGGTCGGCAAGGACAGGCGCACCGAGCTAATGTCAACGACAAAGCAGCCAAAGGGTGAAGCCGGCGACAACGATGCTGAGGCAAGTTGGAAGCAGGTCAATTACCTGAAAAGGCTAGGCGTGGCTGTGCCAGAGGGCTGCAGCAAGAAGCAAGCGTCTGAGTTGATCGATCAGGCGTTGGCGAGATAGTGGGGACGTTAGGATTGCCCATCCGTAGTTTTTGAAATGAGTGCCCCGCAGTCGGAGGGCTGCGGGGTCATATTTGAAGCGCATCTTGATCATTGTCCTGCATTACCATCGTTCTTAAATAGTTATACCTATACGTGTAGACGTGCATAAATACGACAAGAATGGCATTTGAAAAATTCCGATACCATGGCAAACTGGTGGCACTTTGTCATACACTTCACGGCAATCTATTCGACTATTACCTGAAAGGCGATTTGGCAGAGCCTCCGAGGAAGGTGGCTGTGTTGCCTGTAGGAGTATCAGAGATCATTGAAGATATACCTTTCGAAATGCCACTCAGCGAGAGGCTGGCTTTATTTGAGGCGTATGCACCAAAAGCCGCTAACGCATTTATCACCGGTCGACAAATCCCTTCACACAGACAAGATAGGGCATATAATCTTCCTATCCACTATTTTGCAATTGACGAAGAAGACTGGAGCAGGGCGCAACTGCTCGAACATATTGACACAATTTTCCCTGGGATGTTTCGCCCGCTGGAGAAGCCCGGCGATCCATTCATTTTAGAGCCTTAGGTAGTTCTTGACATGGCTTGCTGTGAATGGAGTTGGATCCATCTCACCCAGCTTACTTGGGTCCATACCTAGCTGCACATCGGGACGAAGGACACCATTTGTTAAACGCGTCGCAGAGTCTGGTTTGATACCAAATTGGCTGTAGATTTCCACGGCCTTCCTGTAATTATCTGGTGCCTCTGAATTACCATCATGTTCTTGCAGGTAAGCTAAGTGTGTGTATGCTACCGCACGGTTACCCTGTATGCCCGCATGAAAACACAGCTTCTCCTTTTTACGGAGTTCCAAATCAGCGTCTTCTAATCTGCCAGCCCGTATGAGTACCGATGTTCTTGTAGTTGTTGTAAGTGCCCTTGCTCGGTCATTATGCCAAAAGTATGTGTCTGCCTCATCCAAAGTTTCAAGTGCATGGCTTACGGATTCCAAAGCCTCGACACAAGCTCTCAACCGCAGCGCGTGTCCCTTGACCGAGTTGGCCCGATGTCTTGGGATAGAGTCATCCAGCCTCGGGAATAGCCCCATAGCGTGTTCTATGAATGGATGAGCAGCGTTCTCGTCGCCACGATCACAGCAAATTCCTGCGTTGTATGTGTCAAACTGCACTTTGAGATACGGCGACCAACGCGGGTACTTGAGAAATGCTTGGTAGATTGCATCTGTTGCTTTCAAGATTAAACCACCATCGTCGATTCGTCGAGCATTCGTTAGACAATAGAGCAGCCGCTGAACTTCTTCATGGTGATTTCCAGCTTGCTTGTATTTTTGAGAGGCAAGCCAGTTCCACTTGGCCGCTAACAAATGCTCGCTTTGCCGGCGGAAAGAATGGGCTTTCTGGCTGAAGAATGCAGCCTGCTCCGCCGGAGCCGCATCTAAAGGTGGAGATTTTTCTATTACGTAATAGTACGCCTGCCGTACATTGTACGCGTGCCTGTAATCCGATTGCTCTTTAGTAGCACCTGGAGCTGGCTCAATTATGTCCCAGGAATTAAGAACATCTAGGGCGTCAGCTACCTTTGTTATCGTTGGCCAGTCATATCCAGATTTTTTATAACCATGAATAATGTTCCGGTACGTAGCCTGTCCAAGTCCTATGAACTGCGCAAAAGTCTTGTCGGTCATTTGCGTAGTTCCTTGCAGTGCAATGAGATGCTCAATTGCCCATTGTCGTAGTTTGTAAGCTGGTTGTGACATACTCGGCCTCGCCCGTATCGTGGCGCTTCCGTGGCGCTTGTTACATCCGAGTCATTGGCGCGGTGTACCACCTGGGTAAAATAGCCCTCAATGAATTCAATGATCCGCTGAGGGCCGTAGCAGTCGAAGCGAGGCTCCGCCGCCTAGTAAGCATGTCGTGAGCCGAGCAACCGCTCGCCCCAGCATTATAGCAGAAGCCGAGTAATCGGCGCAGGCAATTGGTGGTTGTTGTGGATGTTCCGCTAAGACAGGAGCAGAGCTATGGTTGCGCCAATTGACAGCATTTGTCCTTTGTCGGGTGAAATGCTAACGCGATGCCCGTCACAGCGGATACTCATCGAAGACGAGTCTGGCTTCATCGTCGGAGTAACGGGCCCGGTACAAGGGCACGCCATAGCAAGAAGTGATAGCGATGGAGTCGCATTGTCACTGGAGGCGTTTCTGCAAAGTTGGACGGGGCAGAGTTTCATGCGTCGGCAGTAACCAATGGCGTGTTCATGTCTTCCCGGTTTGAGCGACTATGACGAAGCACTACCAGAAAGGAGCCGTCTCAATGGCTAACAAGTTGGCAAGCGAACTGTTGAAGGAGTTGGGCGAGTCAGGAAGTGATGAGCGCAAGGTGACAACGACATTAGATGCCGCGACGATGAAGATCATCGAGAAGTATCGTCGTGGAAAGTCAATCAAGCAGACTGTTGAGAAGCTGATAGCTGTTGCTGATGAGTATTTGCATGAGCAGCAGCATAAGCAGGCGGCGAGTTAGATGCGTGGGCAGTTGGCAGGCAGTGGTTATGGCGACACGAGATGAAATACATCGAGTTGCACATGTGATGCGACAGGTACGCTCGAGGTCTGCCACATGTAGGGATGTTGCCCAGGCGCTGACAGATGTCGGGGAGCCTTTATTACGGAACAGCATTCTTCTTCCAAGGACTGATTATGAGCGGGCGCGAAACATGGTCATCAAGACATGCCGTGAGGCTGTCAGGGGCATTATTCGACTCAGACGCGACACCCTGCATGGCGACCTAATAAGGGGACAGCATCAATTGGAACAGTGTTTGGGCTGCTGTGATGCATGCCCTGACGTTAATCGCAGGCAGTTGGCAGAGGGGCAGGCATTTACCTGCCTGATTGAGGAGCATCAGAAGTTGCCTGACAGTGACGGCTTCCGTTTCCAGCTTAACAGTCGAGGGCAAATCATTGAACGACGAAGCTAGATACAACAGGATGTCATCGCTGATTGATGTACGCGATGTCCTGAACAAACGGCTTGCTGTAATTGGCTCTGGCGGTCGTATGGGGCTGCAAGTGTGTGAACTGTTGCTTCGCGCGGGCGTCGGTACAGGGGAAGACGGACGGATTTGTCTTATCGACGGGCAGGATGTTGAAGTGCCGAATCTTCTGTATGGCTACTGTGAGGCGGATGTTAAAAAGTCAAAGGTAGACGCCCAGGCAGAGCATCTGCTGGAGATAAACAGCAGCGTTAACGTCAACAAGAGATGTCGACGAATCACGCGCAAGGATAAGGGGGAAATTGTAAGCCTGGCTCGTGATTCACATTTGCTGTGCTGGTTTATTGATGATCCTGTTGTGAGTGAAATGACCAATGCCTGCCACGATATTTGTCCACAGGTTCAAGCACATTTCTTGGAAAGGGCGGACGTGGCAGAGGTGGCGATTTCAATTCCTGGTGTGACACCGCCGCTGACAAAAACGCTTGGGCATCGACGTTATCAGAGCATTGGGGGAGCACAGGCACTCGGTGTTGATGTCAGCTTCGTGACGTCTTTTGTTGCTGGGGTGTGTTTGCGGCTGCTGATTGGTGACGGAAAAGGAGCTGATCTACTGCCAGCGTATGGGAACGCTCCGCTCTATGTCATCGGACTACGAAGGGCGCTGATGTTTTCAGATATGCCACAGGACCAAATACGCTCAATTTATGTCGTGGCCGTCTAACCCTCTTTTGAAAGGAGACAACTATGACAGCGGCAACCACGAAAACGGTACGCAGGGACAACTTGGCAACGGGAACACCTCCACCCGATGTTGTGGAGGTTGCGAAGGCGGCACGCATCACCTTGCCGCGTCTCAAGCTTGTGAATGCCTCGGGAGGCGGCACACGGACGCTCGCCGATTACGCCGAGAGCGTGAGTCAAATCACGCTCACAACGCGACCAACGCCACAGCGTCGCCCAATTCGGACGCGGACACCGGAAAAAGCGGCAAAGCCCGCTACAACGGTCCACCAGCGGCCGCGTTTCATCTTCGACTGAACCCATGCTCGCAGGGCTATGGCTAACGCTGTAGCTCTGCATTGCGATCAGGCTTTCCCAACATGGAGCCAGTTGCGATGGCTGGACGAGAACCGCCATTCTCCACGAGGCCGATTCTTCTCGACCGACAGCAGTCGTTTTGGAGCAGGTTGTTGCCTCTTGGCCTGGGTAACTGGATGGCGGGCGGTCATGCCTTGCTGCGGTGGGTGAGTGGGACACTATTACTGCTTGGATTTATTGGGTTTTCGCTGTTCGTCATGTATGCAACGTGGAAGATTGCGTGGAAGCTCATGGACCTGGTGGATCAGTGGATTAGTTGAAGGAGGCCGCATGGACATTCCCCTTCGGGCCATCGGAACGAACCGCCGCGTGTTTCCCGCGACGACGATCCCGCAAATGGGATTTGGGGAAACCGAGGTGACCCGTCGCGTCGGCGAAGCCGTCATTACCGAAGTGGTTCCCCGTCTATTTCGTCTGTCGTGCGAGTGCGTCGTTTCCAGCCACGATGAAGTTGGTTCCATATGCCAGGCCTGTCGGCAGGAGTTAGAAGCCTTCATGTCAGAAGCACCGACGGAGCAGGGGTTATCGCCGGAGCAACTCGACTGGGCGGCGACAACATGTAGGCGTCACCACTTCACGTGCGAGTATCCCTTTTGCGCGGCCAACGGATGTCATCGGCACATTGCTGTCGCGCCTGATGGGAGAAGATATTGCAGGCTTCATTACGACGAGATTGTCCACGAAATGCAGTTGGATGAGGTAGCTTTGCGGCATGGAATTGTTGCTGCGAAGTCGGTTGGATTCTTTCAGTCCCTGTTCTTCGACAGGTAATTTGTGGTTGATCTGTACGCTGACATCGCGCGACGGGTGGAACGGCTGCCAGTGCGAATCAACGAGCTGGGCCTTGATCACATGCTTGGATGGCTCAAGGATAGCGTTGACCGCGGGAAGCCCGACCGACACTTGTATGACATCATCAATGATCGCGTGAGCGATATCGAGGAATCACTGTTGACAGATGCTTTTGTTGAACCGCCATCGAGTTGTGGTTTGGACGCTGGGGACATTCACATCCTGACCACACAAGGCGGTTGTCCTGTGCGTATCGGGTTTGGGGACGGCTCAGTGAATCAAACAACGCACGTGGTTGTTGGGGGACAGACCGCGACGGGAAAGAGCTTTTGCATGGCCAATCTTGCGATAGGCACTGCGTCGAATGGCAACACGCTTGTCATCGACAGCAACAAAACTTATCGGCGGATTGCTGCGATGCACAGTCACCATCGCCTTGTAAGGCTGGAAGACTTGCGCATAAACCTGTGGGATATGCCTGATGGTGTGCCTGCGGGGCAGGTTGACCAGATAGTGAACCACGAAGTCTGCAAGTCCTACGGCCTGCAATTCGCAGAATATGAAATCAATGAAGTCGTGGCAGCCATGCGTCAGCGGGGCGAGGTGCCCAATCTGTTGAGCGTGATTTATCGGCTTGAGACGCAAACCTACAAGGGCTGGACCAATCGTGCCCGCTATCGTGATTCTGCTGTGCTCATTCTCAGCAATTTGATGCGGGCAACAGGTGACCTGTTTCGCTGTAAGAAGGGCATGGACCTACGGAGACTGATGGACGGGAACACTGTGATTGAGATGTCAGGCTTGCCAGAGCATCAGGCGATGATTGTCAGGTACCTGTTCGAGTATGTTCATCTTCTCGCGTTAGCTGGTGGGCGATGATGAAGCCGTTGCTGTTTATCCTCGATGAAGGCCAGGTGTTAGCCAGCCAGCATGATTTCTCTGCGAAGATGCTGACGCTGCGGCATCATGGTATTCACCTGCTGGCTAACTTCCAGAACATTTCGACAGCGCCGATTGAAATGTTGGGCAATGCAGATGTGTTGGTGTCATTTCAGTGCGTGGATAGCAGGGATAGGACCGCGTTTGCCAAGGCGGCAAAGTTGTCTACGCCAAGGCAAGTGGAAGAGCTGGCGACATTGAAGACAGGCGAGTGCGTTTGTTTTCTCCCGCGTTGTGGAAGGGGCTGGGGACAGCCGTTTCGGGCGAACGTACCGCGATTGGATATCAGGACGGTGAGTGACGCTGAGGTTGCCGAGATGTCACGGCAAGTTGTGGAGGGGTTGGAGTGGGAACCTTTGGATGAGGATATTGTGGTGGCTGATGGGGACAGAGGGGAGCCGGGTGCTTGTTTTGGCGGGATGGCGGGGAGCCAGGTCAAGAGCAGGTTTGGGCAGGATGCGGAGAAGTTTTTGCGTGATGTGCTGAATCAGGCTCACGAGTTTAGTGCGTTGACGGCAAGGTTTGAGCGGTCTGGCGTTCGGTCTGCGTCGCGTCAGGGACAGATTATTCGGTATCTGACTGGCGAGGGCTATATCAAGCTTTGGTCGCTGGCTGTGGGAATGCGGGGGCGGCCGTGGAAGCTGGCTGAGCCGACTCAAAAGGCTTTGGATGAGTTTGGGGTGGCGTGGAAAAAGGGGCGGGGGGCTTTGCCGACGAGGGCTGCGACTGAGTTTCTGTTTAGGAAGATGTCGAAGCTGCCTGGATGGCAGTGCCAGAAGGAAGGGATTCTGAGGGTCGGTGAGGATGAGAAGCAGGTGGATGTGCTGTGCCGGGACCTGGAGAACAAGGTGGTGGCGATTGAGATTGCAGGGTCTGCGGGGCATGAGATTCATAATGCTCTGCATTGTCTGCGGTCGGACGAGATTCGGAAACACGTTGTCGTGGCGGTGGATAAGAAGACGCTGGAGGCGGTGCGCAAGAAGTTTGCTGACATGCCGTTGCTGGTCGAGGATTCAAGGATTGAGGCGTTGCCGTTGAATGTGGCATTAGGGGATTGGATTCCGTGAATGATGTGTGGATGAGTGCGGGAGTGGATGGGTGCGTGAATGAATATATGGATATATGAGATGTTGATGGAGAAAATGACAAGAAATGGGTTGCGTAGCGTGACACGGCGTAGAACGGCTCGCGCGTGTTGCGGGCGGCTGCCGAGCCGTGGGCGCGAAAGTTTATAAACCGGGTTATTGGTGGGGGAGAGTAGGTTGGCGGTTTGATTCTGGAGGGGAGGGAAAGAAATGTCACTGGGAACTGAGGATTAATAGCCAGGGACGAAACAGCAATGCAGGACCAGACACTATTTGGCTCGGTGGAGCTTCCCAAGCGATTGTTGTTCACGCCAGCCGAGGTGGCTGAGTTGCTTGCCATCTCCCGACGGAAATTGTGGGAATTGACCAATATCGGGGACATACCCAGTGTGAAAATTGGCCGGTGCGTACGCTACACGTTGGGCGATTTGCAGACATGGATTAAGAAGCAAACAAAGAAGAAATAATGCTGGCGCTGGTGGGCAGTAGAAGGTAAATTGGGACTCGGGAGCCTGTGTGGGAAGGAGTCATAATATGGCTTCAATATTCAAACGGAAGAATAAGGGTGTGTGGATCATCCATTATGTCGATCATAGTGGCAAGCGACGCGAGCAATCCAGTCGTACGACGGACAAGAGGACGGCGGAACGAATTGCAGCGAAGCTTGAGGCCGATGTTGCCCTACGTCGCGCCGATGTAATAGACGCACGGATGGATCGCTATAGCTCTGAGGGTAAGAAGCCCCTCAACACGCATATTGATGAGTACATCGAACACTGCCGTCACGCCGGTCATGTTCCACGACACGTGTATCAGAAGAAACGCCATCTGGAACAGTTGCTTAAGCAATCTGAGATTCCTCGCCTCTTTGACCTGACGCCGGATGTGCTGGAACGCTATTTGCGAAAGCTGAGAGACGATGGGCTTTCTGCCCGCTCAGTGAATTATGCCAGGCAGAATGTGGTGGCTTTCATGGGGTGGTGCGTTGACACCGGCAGGACCGAGGCCAATATGTTGAAGGTAGTGCCACGGTTGGATGAACGGAATGATCGACATCGTGTACGCCGTCCACTGACAGACGATGAGTTGGCAAGGCTGCTGGTAGTAGCCGAAGAGCATGGCCGGAAGGGATGGTACATGGCTGCCGCTTTGGCAGGGCTTCGTAAGGGAGACTTGCAGCAATTGACCTGGGAGGATGTGGATTTTGAGAATGGCACCATCACAATACGCAATGGCAAGGCCAAGCGGGAAGATGTAATCCCCATGCACACGCAGTTGGCGAGTGAATTGAAACAGCGACGCGATGAGTCAATGGCGACACCCAAAGCAAAGGTGTTCCCACAGACAGTAACCGACCTGACCAGGCAGAAAGACTTTCTCAGGGCTGGTTTGGCTCGTGAAGAAGTGGTCAAGGACGAAAATGGCGAGCCGGTTATGATCGGCAAGGGTAAGAGAGAACGGCCCAAGACACGGATTGTCGTCGAGGACGCCGAAGGCAGGGTCATCGACCTACACGCCATGCGGACGACCCTTGGAACCAATCTGGCTCGTGCAGGTGTGGTGCCGCAGCTTGCCCAGCGAATTATGCGTCACGCGGACTATCGCACGACGTTGAAGCATTACACCGTGCTTGGCCTGACGGATACCAGGAGGGCCATCGAGCAGTTGCCGATGATTCGGACAGTGGCGAGCGACGCGGTGAAGGCGACAGGTACGTCCGGCCAAACAAGACAATCCAACCCCCAGCGAATTCCCCAGCGTTTGGAGCGCGAATCGACGCCCAATCGCACCTGTCAACGCGATAACGATGAGGAGGAGCGGCGGTACGTGGGCGACGAGGAATCGCCACAAAGTCGCGTGGGTACGGGACTTTGCAAACCTGATCAGCTTGATGCTAAAATGGCCGAACACCATGCGGGTGTAGCTCAATTGGTAGAGCGTCAGCTTCCCAAGCTGAATGTTGCGGGTTCGAGTCCCGTCACCCGCTTTTGACCGGCAAGTCATTCTGGGGCATCAAGAACATCGATAATAGGCCTTTAATTAGAGACTTGTGCACAACAAAACAAGTTGCCGACACACCGGTTGTGTTCTCGTGCCCGCGACAAACTCTGACAAGACGAGACAGCTCCAGCCAGAATCTGGTACAAGCATTGGTACAAGCGGTCACTGGATAGACCCTCGGCTGGAGCCGCCGACGATCTCTGCCCCGGCGGCTTTGACGGCCTCCGTGACGTTCAATAATTCTGGATCCGTGTAGATGCTCATGGTCAGATCCAGCTTGCTGTGTCGCATGGCAGCCTGGGCGGTGCGCGGCGACACGCCTGCTCTGCTCAGGTAAGTGCCAAAGGTGTGCCGCAGGCAGTGAATGTCCAGCGTCCGCTCATCCTCGTCTGCCTTGTGGATCTTCCACTTGCCGTCTCGCCATTCCGCTCTTGCCAATCCGGCCGCGACCAAGTCGCGGTCGAATACGCGGATCAGATCTTTCGGGATGTCGAAGAGGGACATCTCCTGATGGGGGATACCAGCGTGCGGTAGATCAGCTCACGTTGTTCACCCATTCGCCGTAATGCCGACAGCTTCTGTTGGTTGTGAGCGAGCAATTCGCTGCCGCGCTCTGCGGCTACCACCAGGTTGTTCGCCGTAATAGGCAAGCGATGCCAGGAACGACGCCCCTTGCGTTCGGCTATTGGCAGCTTCTCGGACGGGCGCACCAATTCTGCCAGTGGACGCAGCCGAGCCGCAGTAAGCAGCCGTTGCAATTCATCCGGTGACAGGGCCCGGCGTTTTCGCCTCTTGTCATCCTGCTCATTGAGTTTTTTCAGCCTGGTCAGGGGATTGGTGGAGAGCCGTTGGTTGTCGTAGCACCAGGCGCACAGCGCTTTGACGGCAGCCACACACCGATTGATGGTTGCCGGCGCAACGCCCTCGGAGAGTTTCAATGTCATCCATCGCCCGATACCCTGAGGCTCCAGATCTGACAACGACGCCAGCTGGCATTCGGTTACTACTCGATCTAGGTTGTGCTTGACGTTTTGGATGTGGTGGGGCGATACCGGACGGCCGCGTACCAGCTTGGTTTTCAGGTGTTCGAGGTAGTCTACGATGTGTTCTGCCAGTGGAACCTGCTGATGTTCGCGCGCACGTTCCTGTTCGCTGGTCAAGACTCCGCTGCGGACTTTCTCCGCGTCACGTTCCAACTCGGCAAGTCGCTGCATGGCCGCTTCTCGTGTTCGGCACTTGGTGGCGACCTTTCGGATGATCCCGGAACCGTCGCGGTACTTGGCGTGGTAGAACTGAGATTGCAGCTTGAGCCGTTGGCCCAGATTGGTTTCAACAACTTCTGCTCGTCGCTTCTTGCCATTCCTGGTGACCCACTCAGCACAGATTCGGCCTTGCTTTCTGCTGAGTTTGGCGTCTTGAGGTATTGGCTTGGTGAATTGTTCCCTGTATATCGATCCCATGTGGTGAGTTTCCTATTGCTAATGATGGCTCGTTGGAGCCCGACGAACTTTCGGCATGCCAGCCTTGATCCAACGATCGATGACAGACTGGTCCCACATCAGCTTTCCACCGACCTTCCGGCCCGCTGGCATGACACCGCGGTCCTGGCCACGGTCGAGGGTCCTGGTGCTGACACCCAGCTTGGATGCAACCTGACTCTTGGTAATGAGCTTCGCCCCAGAAATGTCTGCAGCAGGGTGGCTGCACTCTTGCTGCTGCCATTGTTGGGCGAGCGAATCCAGTAACGTGATGATGCGATGTAGAACGGGTTTGATGTCAGCCGCACGCCGCTCACGCTCTGCGGCGGCATGATCATCCAGCCAGTCGGGCTTGCCGGCGTGACCGTGATAGGCCCCTTCTTCATCGAAGCAGGATGCAAACGTGAGCAGGATCTGGATATCCCTCTCGATGCATTGTGACACGGTGCGGTTGGATACCGTGCTTCGAATGGTGGGGCTCATCCGTATGTATTTCGCACCCAGACCTCGACGATTTCCCAACCGTCTTCACCTAGCCCCGCGTCTCTTAAACCGTCTGTTGGACCGAGGCTGGTTCAACGAGTTTGAGTTCATGGACCTGCTCTATTGGGGTCGCCCCTATCCGTTCCGACAGCAGAGGAAGCGAGTACGCGAGCTGCTTCTCGACTATGCGGATCAGGGCCGGCTGGAGTGCTACCAGGACCAGGAGATGTGGTTCCGCTGCGCTCCGGGCACGCGCTTCGGCCGACCCAAGGGCAAGCCAGCGTACAAGCTAACCCCGGAGGACAGGGAGTTGCTTCGTGCGTGGGTCACCAAGCTTCAATGGGGCAGCAGAGGGCGGAGCCGGGCTAAGCAATACGGTGATCATAAAAAGCAAGACCAGATTCATTCGGTCAATCTTGTGGTGGTCCAGTGGACACCTGATCGTGCAGGAAATAATAGACGTAGCCAAGCCCATCACCGGCAAGCAGGTCGATCTTGTCGTCGCCGTCCAGGTGCGTGGCGCAGACATTGAGTGCGTGGTCCTCAACGCGGATGGCGACGCCGTCGGCATGGCGAATGCGGCGGGCGCGCTCGAAACGTGGATTGGCGTTGTCTCCAACGTTGCGCAGCAGGAACATCGAGTTGGTCGCCAATGCGTCGTTGATCCGCATCATTTCCGGATCGGTTTCAAACCACTGTGAGTTCTGGCGCGTGGCGTTCACCAGCAGGTCCCATCGTCCATCATTGTCCCAGTCGGCGACGGAATAGGGTGTACGCCCGGCCAGACCTCCGAAGTGTGAGGTTTGAATGGGTTGGCCGTCCGCATAGGTCAGGGGAATAGTTCGCTCGATGACCAGGCTGCCCTTCGCGGTCGGCACGCCGATGACTGCCATCTGGTCCACGTCGGTGTAGATCAGCACCGGCCGATCATCGCCCGCGACCCCGTATTTACCGTCCAGGCCTGCAGGGCGAGCTCGCCATCCAACCGGCAGTTTGTGCCCATCCATTGTGAATATTTCCCCGGCCACCTTTAATGGATCATCGGGATCGACGCGGCGATACAATCGGAACGTCGCGGTGTTGTCGTTGGCGATCAGATCAAGCCGGCCGTCGCCGTCCCAGTCAAATAGCTCGGCCTGGGTGTAGCTCCAGTTGTGCTCCTGGGCGCCCTGGAGGTTGCGCTTGCCTGAGTGCTGGATCATGACGCCGTCGGGTTGGGTCAGATATTCGCACCCAGCGTACACCAGGGGATCTTCAGTGCCTCGCCACAAGCTGAACAAACCGGAGCCATCGCCAATCACCAGATCGAGCCAGCCGTCTCTGTCCCAGTCACCGCGCGCCGGCACGGCCAGCGTATCGACACAGACATATCCGCCGATCATCCAAGGTGTGCCGAGTGACTCGAACTGCCCGACACTTTCACCGCCGATCACCACGATCCGCCCAGAAGAACCTGAACCGAGCACGATCTCGTCACGGCTATCGCCGGTCATGTCGATCACGCCCAGCACATTGGGCATGTTGACCAGGGGGATGGGTTGGTTGTCGTGCATCAGGGGCTGGGCCTTGCCGCAGGTCATTCGGCCGTCCACCAGGCCGAGCAGCGGCATGGCCAGGGCACGGTCCAGTTCACCGAAGAGGACAATCCAGGTCTGGCCGTCCCGTTCAATGACTGCCGGTGAGTGCAGCTTGTTGTAGCTGCGCCACTGGACGGGGAAATCGTCGCGGCCATAATACACGTACTCGACGGGCCCGAAACGAAGCTGTCCATTGACACGTTCCCCCTTGGCCCAATAGAGCACGTGGTTGACCTGACTGCCGAGCCAGTCGCCGTCGATGTCGTACCCGCGAAACCCTTCGGTCACTTCCAGATCGCGGTGCGGCCCCATGTGATCCATACGTTTGGCCTGCCACGGGTTTTCTTTGAATGGATACACCTCCCACCAGACGTGGCCATCAATCACCCGGCTGATGAGCAGGTCCGGGATACCGTCGCCATCGATATCCGCGGCGAACTTGTTGCCGTAGAGATTTCCCTGAGACTCGACCTTGTAAGGCTGATCGAATTGGGGGCCGGACGCATCGCGTCCACGGAAAGTGTGGTAGGTCAGGTTCGACAGGTTGAGCAGGTCGTAACCGCCGTCGTCATGGAAGAGGGGTTGATACTGGCCGTGCGGCAGCCCGGTGAAGGATTGGCCGGCGTCGTAAAGCGGGAGGCGCTGATTGTAAGGGCGGATTTTGTCACGAAGGGACTCCTTATCCACCACCGTGTGAATGGTGCGTTGTTGGGCAAGCCAGAGCCATGTCTCCATGATGATGATCTGCGGCTGTTCGGCATTGGTCCAGGGCAGGATGTTGACACTCGACCAACGCATGGACAGCGGGTGTGTCCAATCAGGTGAAACGCGGACGGGGTTCAACACGCGGTATGGGTGTTCGGGTATTTCAGGCTTATCTGCACCCTTGAGCCAGGAGGCACCGAGGATACAAATAACCACTGGGATGATAATGCTATAGGAGATTTTCAACATGGCAGGCTTCCCTATAAAACGCTAGACGTCGAGCAGGCACTCAATGACATGCAAGCGGTATTGACCACGAGAAATATTTTGCTTGGTTTCGACCGCCATCGCTAAAGTTTTAATTTTAAACCAATTATAAATATGGAACTACGGTATTGACAGTAATTCAGCCTCGTGTATGATTTAGTGAATTCAGGTTGCATGCATCATGTATAACACGAGAGCCGATTAATGTCCAGCGCCGTCAAACTCCGTGATCGAGCCTACAGCCACATCCGCCAGAAGTTGATCGATGGCCACTATGCGTCGGGCAGCATGTTGAACGTGGTGACACTGGCCAAGGAGATCGGTGTCAGCCGCACGCCCGTGGCCGAGGCTCTGCACCGTCTGGAGTTGGAACACGTGGTCGAGCAGATCCCTCACGTCGGTGCTGTCGTTCGTCAGCCTTCCTTCACCGAGATTACAGAATTGTTCGATCTGCGTGAACTGCTGGAGGGGTTTGCGGCGGCGCGGGCCGCAGAGCAAATCGACGAACACACGCGCCAACTGTTACAACAGATCCTGAAGCAGACGCATCAAGTATGTCTGACCCTTCGCGACAGCGGCCGTCCCAGCATGTCTCCGGAAGAAATCCGCCATTTCATCACTCTGGACATGGCGTTCCATTCGATCATCCTCCGCGCCGGGGTGACTGCGCGCCACGTCCACAAAATGTTGGAAGACCTACGGGTCTACATGTTGATCTTCTTCACGCGGCGGCACGATAGCTATTCCTTGATGACCGTCGCCGAGATTTACCTCTGGCACAGTCGCATCTTCAACGCGATCAGCCAGCGAAATGCCGATGCGGCCAGAGAGGTCATGTCTCGTCACATCCGTTACAGCCGCGACGGTTCGCTGAAATACCTGCGGCGTCATCCCGGCGAAATTTCCCCCGTGATCGATGCCGACATCGCTTCATTGCTCCCCCAGGGGTGGCAATTCCCCGGCGAGCAAGGCTCCAATGATAACAACCGTCCGTCCAACTCACCGCCATGGCGCTAACAGGAACGACATTGGATCGACACATTCACATTCAAGGAGAAGCCGGATGCCCACTCGTCCCGCGACAGCCCACTCAAGCGACCTGAACTCGAAGGGTTTCACACTCATTGAATTGCTGGTGGTTATTTCCATCATCGCTCTGCTACTGGCGATTCTGCTGCCAGCGTTACAGCGGTCCAGAGAAACTGCCAAACAACTTCAATGCCTTTCCAATCAACGATCGATCGCTACCGCGGCGCTGGCCTATGAAGCAGACGAAAATCGGTTACCCGCCCATTTCCTGGAAATGCGGGGCGCCATCGCAGGCTGGCCGTCATCGTTCACCAGCACGAGTGCCACAGAGGATTCGCGACTTCTGTGGCAGCGATACATCGGCAACGTGAACTTCTTCACCTGCCCGTTTCTACCCCAATGGGACATGTCTTTCGCCAAGTTCCCCGTGGGCTCGCGCCGGATCTACTCCAACTATAACGTGTATTGTGGCTACTACGCCAACCGGGAGAACAACACGTGGGCTGCTCTGCCCTGGACCAAGTCGCATGAGATTTGGACCCTGGATGGCCAGAAGATGAACGTGCTGGTCTCCGACCAGGTGTGGGATCAGACGGGTAACAAGTACCGTGTGAATCACCAGCCACTCGCACCGCTGCCTCTGATCGATGGCAGCAACGGGACGAGTTGGGTCGCGGTGTTTTACGAAGGCATCAGCGCCACGGATGCGCGTGCCGATCTGGTCCAGTGCTATGGCTTCGTCGATGGCAGCGCGGCAGCCTATAAGGGCGCTGATGAGAAACTGATCGACGTGCCCATGCGCGGGTACGACAACATTACTCAGCGACTACCCACGCGGAGGTGACCTCATGGTTGATGACAACAAAACCTGTGATTTAGCGATCCGGCCGGAAACCCGGATCAACGCGTCCCTTCACAATTCCAGTTCAAGGAGAAGATCATGACCAAATTTGTGACAACACTGGCCGGCGCGGCATTTTGCGCTTCGTTGGCCGCGAGCGGCGCCTTGGCGGTGACCATCAGTGAATCCTTCGAGTATGACGACGGTCTGGCGATCCAGGGCCTGGGCGGGGGCACGGGCTGGGCGGAAAGTTCCACCTGGATGCACCCGCAGTGGACCTTCGGGGCGGGATCGAACGTGGTGGGCAGTCCCAGCCTGACCTACCCCGGTGTCACATCCGTTGGCGGCAAGGCGGTCTTCAGCCTTGCTACGACTTCGGCATATCCCATGCGACTGATGGGTACGTCGTTCAGTGACGGCAATACGTTCTACTTGGGATTCCTCGCCCAGAAGACCGTCGCCGATGACAACACCCGATGGATGAGCGTTGCCCTGCTTGAAAACGTCAACCTGGGTGTATTAGACAAAGCCTGGATTGGTTCGGGTACCGGCATGGCCAACTTCAATGCGTGGCTCGGCGGGACGACGTTCGTGGACTCCGGCGTCAACACGCAGAACCTGACCTATATCCTCGCCAAAGTTGAATTGCTCAGTGGTACGGAAAAGGTGACTTTCTGGACGAACCCTGACCTCTCAGCAGGTGAGTATGCCGGCAGTGCCGTCGGTGGCACGTCACATGATACAGCCGCCGATTGGGGTACGATCGGTGCGATCCGCATCGGCGGCTCGGGGCCCAGTGGTGGCCGAGCCGGCGCCAGCCACGTGCTGGATGAGCTGATGGTCACCACCGATTCGCCGTTCGCGCACCCCGGCGACGCCAACGGCGACGGCATGGTCAATCTCGCCGATCTGCAAATCCTCGGCGATAACTGGCAGTCCACCACCGCCAACTGGGCCATGGCCGACTTCACCTGGGACAGCACCGTCAACTTGGCCGACTTGCAGATCATCGGCGACAACTGGGGCTACGGCACCTCCCCGGACCTCGCCTTCGATGAAGCTCTATCCCAGGTCGGCATCGTGATCCCGGAACCAGTGTCATTGGCCATGCTGGTCCTGGCCTCGCCCCTGGTGCTGCGGCGGCGTATTGATCGTTAATCCATGTTCCAGCTTGTAGCTGGTCATGATCCACACGTTTCCTTACTTATAGTAGGAGAAAGTCATGATACTCAGAAAACTGACCAGTATGGCGTTTTGCGTCTTGCTGGTCGCCGGCAGCGCTTATGGAGCCACGATCAAGGAGTCATTCGAGTATGACGACGGCCTGGCCATCCAGGGCCTGGGTGGCGGCACGGGCTGGGCGGATGGTTCCACCTGGATGCACCCGCAGTGGACTTTCGGGGCGGGCTCGAACGTGGTGGGTAGTCCCAGCCTGACCTACCCAAGCGTTACTTCCGTTGGTGGCAAGGCGGTGTTTAACCTTGCTACGACTTCAGCGTATCCCATGCGACTCATGGGCACCACGTTCAGCGATGGCGACACGTTCTACATCGGCTTCATTGCCCAGAAGACGGTTGCCAGCGATAATACCCGCTGGTTCAGCGTGGCCCTGCTACCCAATGTTAACGTTGGCGTATTGGATAAGGCGTATATTGGCCAGGGATCTGGTGTTGCCACCTATAATGCGTGGCTGGGTGGAACCACATTTCTGGATTCCGGTGTGAATACGCAAACGCTGGCCTACCTGCTTATGAAGGTTGAACTGCTCAGCGGTACCGAAAAGGTCACCTTCTGGGTCAATCCCGACCTGTCCCAACCGGAAGATGTTTCCACGTCAGTTGGCGGCATGTCCCATGATACACCCAACGACTGGGGGAGCATCGGCGCAGTGCGCATCGGCGGTTCGGGACCCGCCAGCGGCCGACCCGGTGCCAGTCATGATCTCGATGAATTGGTCATCAGCACGGATTCGCCGTTCGTGCCCGAGCCGGCATCACTGCTGCTGTTGACCACGGGTGCCGGTTTGATGATGTTGCGAAAGAAGTGATACCTCCATCGCATCGGGCGGCGTCGTAGCTGTCCGGTGCTTTTTGACCACCTTCGTGGCGTACCCGGTGTTGACAGGAGTTTTTGATGTCTCGGATGACTTCTCGGGAGCGGGTTCTGCGGGCCTTGGAGTTCAATTACCCTGATCGGGTGCCGCGTGATACCTGGGTGCTGCCCATCGCGCAACTGGAGCACGGGGTTCAGGGTATGGAGCAGTTCATGCGCCACTGGCCGCCGGATGTGATCCGAGCCCGCGTGCCGGCGCCCGCCCTGGCGGAATTGCGTCGCGGTGACCCGAGCGCGGTAGGCGTTTACCACGACGAGTGGGGTTGCGAGTTCATCAATATCCAGGCCGGCGTCATCGGCGAGGTCAAGCAACCGCTGATCGATGATTGGTCGAAACTCGATGACCTAAGAATTCCCTGGGCCTTGCTGCAACTGGACCGCGAGGCAATTAATCGGCGGGTGGCCGCTACGGATCAGTTCGTCTTTGCCGATGCATTTGCCCGACCGTTCGAACGGCTGCAGTTCCTGCGCGGCACCGAGAACGTTTACATGGACCTGGCCGAGCAGGCTCCCGAATTGCGTGACCTGCTGGGCAGGATTCATGACTTCTATTGCAAAGAGATGGAGGCCTGGGCCGCCACCGACATCGACGGGCTGATGGTGCTGGACGACTGGGGCTCGCAGCGCGCCATGCTGATCCAGCCGGACCTTTGGCGCCGCTGGTTCAAGCCGTTGTATGCCGATTACGCCCGCATCGCTCACGACGCGGGTAAAAAACTACTGCTGCACAGCGACGGGTGGATTTTCGATATCTACGAAGACCTGATCGACGTGGGGATCGACGCGGTCAACAGCCAGTTGTTCACCATGGATATTGAGCAGATCGGGCGGTGCTTTGCCGGGCGCATCGCATTCTGGGGAGAAATCGATCGTCAACACGTCTTGTGCCGTGGCACGCGGCAAGAGGCACGAAGTGCCGTGGAGCGTGTGGTCCATGCGTTGTACCGGCCGGAAGGTGGCGTGGTTGCCCAGTTTGAATTGGGTGCGGGCGCCAGGCTCGACATTGCTGACGAAATCTACCGATCATGGTCAGTGCTGACCACGCATCCGGTGTCCTGCACACCGACATGATGTCCAGGGAAACAACTCGCCTCACGGCTCTGCAACACATATTGCTATGCCCTGCGATGGCAAAGCGCCCATTCCCGCATCATGGGGGCACCAGGATTGTTCGTGGCAGCTTGCGGGAGCACCACCCATGATTTCCAAAGAGCAATTCAACGAGTACCGCGAGCAATGCCTCAAGATGCTTGATGAGGCGGGTATCGCACTGACTGAGCATGATCGGCAACACATTGAGGTCGCGGACTTTGGATTGAGTGACCTGCTTCACACGGGCCTGGGACTGGTGGTATATGAAAACAACGATCGCTATTGCGCCAAGGAGTTGATGCTGTTGCCTCACCAGACGTGTCCGCAGCACCTGCATCCGCCAATCAAGGATGCAGACGGAGCCGTGGTTGATATGGGCAAGCGTGAGACATTCCGTTGCCGCGCCGGTGAAGTGTATCTGTACGTCTGTGGCGAACCCACGCCGCGCCCGAAGGCGAAGCCTCCTGATGCGAAGCCGGGTTGCTACACGGTGTGGCACGAAGTGGTGCTACGTCCTGGCGAGCAGTACACCATCGAGCCGGGGATCTGGCACTGGTTTCAGGCGGGTGATGACGGAGCGATCGTCAGCGAGTTCAGCAGCACCAGCCGCGATGAGGCCGATGTGTTCGCCGATCCGCGCATCCGCCGCATGCCGGAATCGGGCCAACAGAGCTGATCGAACAGAAGCGGAGACGCTATTCGCCCCGGAATGGCGAGGACCATCGGCAAGCAGTATCTTGTAACCACCGCGCGGCTTATTGGGAAGTATCAGGTGGCCCCGCTCCAGGGAGGCCCTTGACAGCGACATGGCGAAAGATACTCCGCGTCGTTTGAAAGATTCAGCATGCAGGTTCAGAGCATCAATGGGACGTGGCAACTGCGACACGAAGCCTTGATTGAGGCTGGTGCGGACGGATTGCGGACTGTATTGAGCAGGGTGGACGGATGGATCACGGCCACGGTGCCAGGAGAGGTGCATGTGGATCTGATGGCGGCCGGCCTTATGCCGGAACCGCTGGTCAGCACCAACGCTCCGGCCTGCCGCTGGCCGGAGAAGCATTCCTGGTGGTATCGGACCAGCTTCGTGGTCGATGCTGACGTGGCCGGGGAGCAGATCAAGGAACTGGTCTTCCAGGGCCTGGACTACTACGCGCAGATATTCCTGAACGGGATCATGATCGGTGCGAGCGAGAACGCGTTTGTGCCGGCCGTGTTCGATGTCACCCACAGTTTATGCAATGGGAAAAACGAGCTGGTGGTCCGTCTGACCGTGGGCACGGAGCGCGCCAGGGACCAGCGTACATGCGAGCGTTCAGCCGAGAACATATATGCCAGCCGTCAGAGTTTTAAGGGCACGCCTGAGCTGCGTAAACCCCAGTTTTCCTACGGCTGGGACTGGGTGGATGCGCTGCCCAATATCGGCATCTGGCGCGGTGTCGAACTGCGCGGATACTCGTGTGCGCGACTATCCGACGTGAAACACTGGTGTACGCTGGAGGAAGACCACGCTCTATGCCACGTCCATGTGGAAATCGACCTGGAAAATCTGCATCCGTCAGCGGAACACACATCTGACGCTCGCGTGACACTGGTCGATCCGGAAGGCGTTGAAGTCTGCTCCACAACACTGGTAACGATGCTGCCGGTCGGCATCACGCGCCTGCGGACGACACTAGTTGTTGCAAAACCGCAACTGTGGTGGCCCCACACAATGGGGCGGCAGCCGCTCTACACCCTGCAGATCACGGCCACCATCAATGGGGTAGAACGCGACACGTGGACTCGTCAGATCGGACTACGCACGGTAGCCATTGACCGCTCGCCGCTGCCGGAGGGGCACCGTTTCGCCCTCCAGGTCAACGGCCAGGATGTGTTTTGCCGGGGTGGCAACTGGGTGCCCGCCGATGCCATCCCCGCCCGGGTCGACAGGGAAAAGTATGAACGCCTGGTGGCGGATGCCGCCGAGGCCAATATGACGATGCTCCGCGTGTGGGGTGGTGGGATCTATGAGTCAGAACACTTCTATAACGCCTGTGACCGTCGCGGGATCCTGGTTTGGCAGGACTTTATGTTCGCCTGTTATGCCTACCCTGATGAGGACGTGCAGTTCCGCGACAAGGTCCGCCGGGAAGCCGAGGCGGTCGTCCGCCAGTTGCGGCATCACCCGTCCATTGTGCTGTGGTGCGCCAACAATGAAAACACCTGGGCGTTTGCCGAATGGTGGGGCAACGCGCAGCACAACTTCCCGCACCCGGACCTGATCCTGGGTGGGCGGCACATCTATTCGCAGATCTTGCCCGAGGTTTGCCTGAATCTGGACCCAAGCCGGCCCTATTGGCCGGGTAGTCCCGCGGGCGGGCCATCGCCCAACTGCGAGATCGATGGCGACGTGCATTGGTGGCATAAGGCAACGATGAGCAAAGATGTCACCAGACGCTACCGGCACGAAGTGTACGATGAGTGCCGTGGGCGATTCGTCAGTGAGTACGGCGTCATCGGGCCCTGCACCATGGCCTCGATTCGCCAGTACCTGAAACCCGATGAAATCGACAAGAACAGCCTGGCATGGAAGTGCCACACGAACACCTATGAGAAAGGTACCATCCCAGCGGCGATCCGCTATCACTATGCCGATCCCGATGGGCTGGAACTCGAGCAGTACATCCGTTATGGCCAGATGTTTCAGGCCGTCATGTATGGCCGGACTATCGAGGCGCTACGATTCCGCAAGCACGATCCCATGGATGATTGTGCGGGCGCCCTGATCTGGATGTTCAATGACTGCTGGGGTGAGACAGGCTGGACTCCTATCGACTATTATCTCCGACGCAAGCCCAGCTACTACTGGATCCGTAACGCCTGTAACCCGGTACGGGCCATTGTCCGCGCCCGTGATGGGCACCTGGTCGCCCGCGTCGTGAATGACTCGCTCGTGGATCAGTCGATGACCGTTCACTACGGGTGGGTGGCGGTGGATGGATCATCCACGGAGTTCCGGTCCAGGGCGGTGGTGGTGCCGTCGAACAGCATGAAGGAAATCGCGCGCGATCGCATACCGGCTTCCGCAGACAGATCGCCCCATGAATGGATTTATACAGTCTTCATAGAGGCCGATGGGATCGAAACCATCCCCTGTGTGTGGAACCTTTGCCCCTACCGCGAATTGGACCTGGCCGACCCGACAATTGAATGTGTGGTCCGCGGTTCAAAGATCACTGTGACATCGGACACCTACGCCCACGGTGTCCATTACCAGGACGATGGAGAGAGAATTTTGAGCGACAATTATTTCGACTTGCTCCCTGGGTTGCCCAAGGTGATCAAGTGTGCGGGCGACGTGCCTGCGGACCTCATATTCCACGCAATCGATTTACACGGCACGACTAAGGCTGTTGATTTTACGGCAGGTGATGCGGCTTCCCATTCACCTATCAAGTTATAAAATCATGACGAGACACCCGGCCCTGCGGTGACAGCGGAACATGGCGGCATTGGCTGGCTGGCCTCTACTTACTGACATCGCAGGGCCCGCCTATTGCGGTTCACCTGATGGCGGCTTTGCTTACTTTCGATGATCGGTCATCCGCGTACGGAAGGCCTACGCCGAGGCGTCCAAGGTCAGCGGCATGCCTTGGCAGGGCCGCACCTACAATCGCAAGGAGTGGTTCGCCGGCGACCCGGTCAACCGCGCCCTCTCGGCTGCCAACACCTGTCTATATGGCCTAGTCCACGCGGCCATCATCTCCGCTGGCTACTCGCCCGCCATCGGCTTCATCCACACGGGCAAGCAACTGTCCTTCGTTTACGACATAGCCGACCTGTACAAGGCCGAGCTGACCATCACCGGCCGAAGCTACCGCCTGCGCAACCGCGGCGAGCCGGACAACGAGAAGAAAAACACCGTGGCCAAGAAAGCGGACGATTGCCAAACGGTATCGAAATGAGGTACAAGATCACTCATACAACTGGCTGGTTATGACCCGCACATGCGTGGCTGGTTCTCACCCGCTCAATGACAGCTGTCACTGAGCGCCCAACCCCAGCCACCGATGGGCGCGTTCAAACCCAGCCACTGAGGAGGGTTCGTCGCGTAGTCTGAACCGGCCCCGTATCGGGGCTGGAGGCAGACGATGGCGAACCAACTGAGCGTGGCTAAGGTTCATTCGATTCTGACATTACATGAGCGAGGCTGGTCGCAGCGGCGGATTGCCCGGGCCTTGGGCATCAGTCAACCAGTCAGGATAGAAGTTTGTTTTCTGTTTAAGGAACTATCAAACAAGTTGCGAGAGGAAGGTCCGGGCTGGCACGACCATCGGGCCTTGCACCTTGGCGAAGCAGTTGGCGTCGACGTAGTCCATGTCGATGACTACCTGGAAGGCGAAGGGCGCTTTGATCTGATCCTGGAAACTCCGCAGGGCCGGACTGAGTGATGCTTCGCTGTGCTTGACTTCCACAAGAAACCACGGCCTACCATCGCGGATCACGGCGAAATCGACCTCACGTTTCTCTTTATCGCGCAGGTAGGCCAGTTGGAACTTGCCCAAGCCCAGGTCGTTCCAGCCATCGACGGCTTTGAGCAGGTGGCACCCCACGAACGTCTCAGCCCTGCTCCCCGGATCTTCGATCTCTGCCCAATCGCGCAGAAACCACTTCGGCTCCTTCCGTAGTGAGCGGGTAACGTTCTTGAACCAGGGCTTAATCAGAAAGCCGTGGTGCAGGCTGTTGAGCGTCTCCACCCAACGCCGAACGGTATCCACAGAGACCTGCACATCCCTAGCCAAGCTACTGAAGGTAATCTGCGCTCCGGAACGACTGGCAAGCATCCTGGCCAGCACGCTGATCTGGTCGATCTGCTGAATCTGAGTCAGGTCACGAAGGTCCTCACGAAGCAGTTGCTGAGTGCGCAGCGCCTGCCAGCGACGACTGAATCGCGGATCGCGTTTGAGGAACGGTTCGGGATAGCCGCCGTGCTCCCATAGGGCGTCGAAGTCAGCCGGCTTGGGCTTCTTCGGCATCCTGATGATGCGTTTGGGATCGGGTAACTCGCGGTAGCTAGTTTCGGCGACCGAGAATGGGTGCATGTGGTAAAGGAAGTAACGTCCCATCAGGCTGTCACCGACGCGACGGTACGTATCGAGCCGACTCGATCCAGTGACCAGAACGCGAACGCGATCGGCATAGCTGTCATAGAAGCCCTTAAGAAACTGCTTCCATCTGGGGTACTTGTGCAGCTCGTCGAACAGTGCGACGGGCGGCTTCCCTGATAATCGTTCGAGCCCCAGTTTCTCGGCCATGGCCGACGGCCCAGCCAGGACAGATGCCTGGTCGTCCGTGTTATCCCAGTTGGCATAGCTGTCGGCGTGGTTGCGGCACGTTGTGGTCTTACCGACCTGCCGCGGTCCACTGACCAGCGCCATCTGGCGGTGTTGTACCAGGTGCTCCGCGAGCATGGTGTCGTAGATACGTGTGACGGGTGGCATGCCGACCATTTTCGACAGTATCGTAAAATAGTCAAGACCAATTTACGATGGACACGAAAATGGTCGGGTCCTCGGGGGCCTCAATCCGCCACACAATCGCTTTACGGTGATAACGAAGCAGCCGCTTGAAGTGGATGTGAGGTGCTCCCCATGCGCTGGGCGCGCAACCGGGGAAGTTAAGGTGGATTCATCGCGGTGTCGCCGCCTCGGCCGGCTCCCCTGGCCGGATGCCGTACACCTCCGCCGGTGTGCGGCCGTCATGCGACCCGTGCGGCCTGTCCTGATTGTAGAACCCAAGATACCAATCCAGCCCCGACCTGGCTTCGGCCGGCGTCTGGTAGGCCGAGTAATTCGCACTGCCGGCTGACATCCAGTTGGGGATGGGCGCGGTCGATGAGCATACGCTTGGCGTCCCCCGTCAATTCGTCCACAGCTTTTTTTGCAGAAAGTCCAACTCGACTTTCATCCGCCCGATCTGCTCGTACAACGCCTCCGTCAGCTCCTG
>JADLFV010000045.1 GCA_020849625.1 Phycisphaeraceae bacterium | reverse complement strand
GCTGGTGAACGATCACGCCATGCTGGATGGCTTCGCAGCGGCGGCGAAACTCCAGCAAGCCGGCGCGAATCGACGAGTAGTTCACCTGCGTCAGATCGCCGGTGAGCATTTCGTAGGTGATGCCCATCGCTGCAGCAACTGCCCGGAACTGCATGCGCAGGAATTCGGCGTAGCTGGCCCCAACGTCTGCCGGTTGACTGAACTTGACGTCCTCACCAGGCTCCAGCAACTGCATGGTCCCGGGTTCGAGCCCCGCCAGGGACACGCCGTTGGCATCCGCCAGCCCTTCGCCCATGAGGTTGTCCTCGGGCGCCAGACGTGTGATGAAGCCCGCAAACATCGCTGCCGTCTTCTTGCGTACCAGTTCGGCGTCGTCGTACTGGTCCAACTCATTGAGCTTGACCAGCGCTCGTGCCAGCCATGGCTCGCCCCGGATCTGGCCAGGACGAAGCGGACGGAACATGTGAATGATCTCGTCAGCGGGCACGCGCACGGTATCCATTCCGCCCGTGCCGGACATAGGCGCCAGCGCACCATCGCCGGGATGCGAGCGATACAGGTGGTAGGCGGCGCGCCGCCCGAGACGATCGAACTCGATGCCGGCCCGCACCACGTTGCCGGAGGGGAGCTCCAGGTTCATCGTCGTGGGCAGGTGCTCCGGTTCCAGCACTTGGAGCTGCAGACCGACCGCCAGACCATCTTCCGGGCGGCGAAAGCGCAGCCGCACCAGGGCTTCCCCGCCTTCCAGCATTGCCCGGCACGCGAGTGCCTGCAGGCCGTAGAAGTCGGTCAAGCCAGCCGCGTCCGCCTCTTCACACCAATCCCACCAAAGCGAGTGAATGGTTTCTCGAAGCGCGTTGTCCGGGAGCATCGACTGCGGCTTGATGCCGGTGCCGATCGCGTTGGCGACGAAAGCCTCCACGCCGGCAGCCGCCCAAGCGTTGCGTCGTACCAGATCCCGGCTCTTGGCTCGGAGCTCGTTCTGGGTGAAAGCCAGCGCGGCGACCGCGCCAGGGTTGCTGACCTGCCAGGCAATCGCGCGTCGGCCACCGCCGATGCCGTCATAGGTCGGTGACGGGCCACCAAACAGACCGCGTCGAAGTTTGGAGAACCAGCTCATCATGTGGCCTTCCGGGTCGCGACGCGGATCTGGCGCGGAGCGCCTGGCCACAGGCCGGTTGTGACGGCGTCATCAAACAGACTTCGTTTGACCTCGCGAATGGCGGCACCCAGTTCCTCGACGGTGCGGTACTCGATGGTCTTGTCGCCGAAACTCACGCGGCGCTCGCCCTTGGCCAGCGCTGCTTCGAGCGCATCGAGTTGGGATTGGGTGTAGGCCATCAGCGATACACCACCAGGTTGATCTCGGTGGAGTCGGCAAACGACGTTGCCATCGTGGCGCAGGCGACATCAACGTAGTTGGCAGTCTTTTGGTCGGCGCTGGGACGGACGATGGCGACCCGCTGTGTGCCGTTGTCGGTGCTGCTGCGCGCCAGTGCAATCCAGCAGTAATCTGCATCGGACATCGGTTGCGTGAAATGGACGCGGTAACGACCGGTCGCCAGACGCTCCACGCTCACGACGTTACGAGCGCTGTGCATCACCATCTGCCCGTTGACGTAGCCAAAGCTCACCCACGCGCGAGCAAGCCCCGGATGAGATGCGTCGATCTTGGCTTTCACCTCGATGCCAATACGCGCGGCGAGAGATGTGATTCGATCGGCAAGCGACATCAGACCAGCGCTCCCTCGAACACGGCGACAAAGTCGGTGTCGGCATCGCCAATGGCCGTCAGTGCAATGGCGCCGATGTTCGATCGAGCCTGCTGTTGCTCGATGACGGTCAGCGTCTGCGCGGCATCGAAGCGCACGCGGTTGTTGATGGCCGCGAGCAGCGCATCGAGGCCGCTGGTCCCGTCCTGTAGCAACTGTTGGATCTCGACCAGCGTGTCGTAGGCAGCATCTGCGCCGCCCAGGATCTCGGTCTTGAGCGTATCGAGCAGCGTGACGATCTTGGTCGACGAGTAGGTGGTGGTCAGCGCTACGGTGGCGTCGTCGATGCCGGTGCCGCTGAGAACGGCTGACTGAAGCTCGTTGATGGCGGCCACCAGACTCGACTTGTCGGTCGTGGTCAGGCTCGCCAACGTGCCGGTCTTACCGTTGAGCGTGTTGAACTCCTGGGCGATGCGAATCACCAGGCTCTCGATACGGGTCTGCAAACTCATGGGATGTCCTTTGTTGATCAGGAGAGCCAGCGGCTGCGCACCAACTGGCGTGCGCGGCGACCTGGCCCAGAAACAGCGAGGCCACCGCGTTGGGTGGCCTCGTCAGTCGTTACGGTGGCAGTTGGTTCAGGCGGATCGGCCATCCCCAGTTGTCGGGCCAGCTCGCGCCAATGGCGCTCGTCGAAACGATCCAGTCCTGCCGCTGAAGCGGCGGCGCGTGCGTAGACGTAGCAGTCCAGGGCCTCGTTACGCTCGCGCATCTTTTGCCACTCCCGGATGGGAAAGCCATTCCGGTTACGGCGTGTGATCAGTTGTTCCGAACACAGCTGCTGGATGAACTCTGCGTCCACATGTGGCAGATGGATGAACCCTGCTGGGTAGACCGGACTCGTTCCGTCCTCGGCCACATCCGCCGATTTGCGCAGGTTGTTGTAGAGCTCGAGCTTGGCAATGCCGACGGCGACCGAGAACACCTTGATGCCTCGGCGCAGCTTCTTGCCGCCCTTCGAGATATCCACGGCGGTGGGCGTACCGATCAGTGCCGCGCCACGCGCAACACCCTTGACGGCCATGACGCGCGGGTCCCGACAGGCCCGCACGAAGGTGTAGGCCTCTTGGGTGGCAAACCCGGTGTCCAAGGCGAATCGTGCCAGCGGCAGTGCCGCGCCGGACGCATGCGTCCAGTTCTCCGCAAGTAGATCCGCCAGTTGTTTCCAGACCGCGTCTCGCGCCGTATCGCCCATCAACACGCGATGCTCGACCAGCCAGGACTCCTTGCCGCGCCCGAAGGCCCAAATGGAGGCCTCAATGCGGTCCTTCTGTACATCAGCGCCGCCGACCAGCAAGAGTCCACCGGGAGGAATCGATCCGACCGGGTAGTCCTCGCGCCGCTCGACGAGGCGTTGCCAATCCGGCGCTTCGCCTTCCTCGACCCAGGTCTCGCCCAGTTCCGTGTTCTTGAACGTCTTGATGGCTGCCGCCGATCCTGACTCCTTGCTCACGACCAGTTCCCAGGTAACGGCAATCTCACGCCAACTGCGCCAGCCCACCGGGCTGTAGGGCGACGACAAGTGGAAGCCTGCGGTCTTGGCGCCGTTCTCTGGTGCCAATGCGCGCCACTCGCCGTGTTCCAGCATCCAGGTCTTGTGGTGCTCCAAAATCGGTGCATCGCAGGACTCACAGACGTAGGCGGCGCTCTCCGGTTGACCCTTTTCCCACCGCAGCTGCTCGAATCGCAGCCACTGGCGATGCGAGCAGTGTGGGCAGGGCACAAAGTAGCGTCGCTGATCAGATGCCTCATATTCCCGTTCGATGGCGCTCGCACCCGAGATCGTCGGCGTCGAGACGATGAAGATCTTGCGGCGCGCGAAGGTTCGGGTACGCGCTTCGGCCAGCGAAATCGCATCGCCTTCACCCTCGACGTCCAGCGGATAGCCATCCACCTCGTCGAGGAACAGGTAGCGCACTGGCATCGATCGCAGTCCGACCGCGCTGTTGGCGCCCGTCATTACCAGGACGCCGCCCCGGAACTCCTTCGCGAGAATGGTGTTGCCCGAGTCCCGGCTCCTGGCCGGTGCGATCAGTTCGGCCAGAACGCCCGATTCCTCGATCAGCGGATCGATCCGCTGCTTGGAGTTGCGCTTGGCCATTTCCACCGTCGGCCAGACCGCCATCATTGGCCCTGGCGCGTGGTGGATCACGTAGCCGATCCAGTTCGACCCCATCTCGGTCGCGCCGAGCTGGGCAGCCTTCATGAACACCACGCGCTCGACCGGCGAGGTCGGCGACAGGCAGTCCATGATCGCCTTCAGGTACGGCGTGC
>JADLFV010000044.1 GCA_020849625.1 Phycisphaeraceae bacterium | reverse complement strand
CTTAGTTCCACCATCCCTTGGCAGCCACATTGATACTGCAAATGCACCAAATATAAGAACAATCGCAACGAGGATGATGTGTATTATTGGCTTACATTTAATCATTACTGTCATTACCGTAGTAAGGGATCTAAACGAAACTCAAGAGTGATTATAGATATTCTTCCATATATAGTGGGTTTCCTCTGCAGATTATCACATCGAAACTCCAAGCAGCCCACTTTTGCCCCATCGTGATTATTGTACTTGTCCTTTAGACCACCACACCAGACATTCAGCCCGTGTGTACTAATATCATTAGATCCTACTTTACCATTGGGCCATGGCCCATGTACGGGTGCATCTGATCCAATAACCTTGTTTATATTCAGCCATGCATTCGTCCAGAATAGTTGAAGATCAGCAATATCTTGTGATTCAGCTTTTCCTGCTGAGAGTATAGAATCAAGTTGGTTTTCTACTGCTCTAAATCCTCCCAGACTCGGCACAACCCGTTGTTTTGCGTATGCTTGCCCCTCATCTCTCCCCGGATTTACAAAAGCACCATTCATCACATGCACAAGTTCATGAATCACGTTAGATGGATTAGGTGTCGTGGTAGGAAATTCGAGTTCTCGAGCCAGAGGCCTATATTCAGGTCCATTTCCTCGCCCCGTATATACATTACTGGGTGACAACCCTTGTAACGCAGCTAATTCTCTCCCAAAAAAGACGCTAAGACGAAATACATCCACATATATAAATCCCCGATGAACGGCAAATGCGGACATTAAAGCAGATCGCACTCTTTGCACATCAATCGCGGCACAGCCAAATGGATCAACGTGCTGATTAGGATTATTTAGGCGATATGTATAGGTTGCCATCCCATCGACATACCCCAACGGATCGCGCTGCATGAACCGGCCAAGTCTGGGGTGGAGCATTCTTGCTCGGTTGTAGACCAGCCCCGACTCCTCATCATGGAACAACCCCTGATGCCCGACCGCGTTCATGGGCACGCAGGAGCCGGTGACGCGGTAGCTGCCCCCGGAAGAGGGGTACATCACCAGCGGATCGTTGTCGTAGGCGACGGAGAAGGAGTACTCGTCGCCGAGTATGGCCAGGTCGCCAAAGCCCACGGAACCATCGCCGTTGTAGTCGGCCGAGAGATTAGGCCCGGTGTAACCCCATTGGTCGCCGAGGATCTGGTTGTCGGCCAGGTTCACCACCCAGTCGCGGTTGCCATCGGCCAGCAGGAAGCCGTGGGTATAGACCTGGCGTTCGCCGTAGGGGGTGTACTCGTAGCGCTCGATGATCCGGCTCCCACCAGCAGGCAATGCTTCGACGAGCATCATGAGATTATAGTTGGCGTTGGGCAGGGCGTAAAAGTGGCGCGCCCAGCCCACCCCGGCGCCGGTTGTGTAGTCGGGATTGGCGTAGATGCTCTTGGCAATGCTGGAAAGACGTCGGACCCAGCCCCTGGCAAAGCCTCAGGCTGAGCCGCGGAAATTCGAATGAAGAAATTCGAATGACGAAGATACGGACATTCGTCATTCGGACATTGTTTCGAATTTCGAATTTCGTCATTCGAATTTCCCCCCTATACTGGCCCAATGCCCCACAATCTTCCGCCGTTCGATCCTTCTGATTTCTCCACGCTCGAACCGCGCTTCAACGAGTTGCTGCAGCGCGATATCCCCGACGCCGACGACGCCCGGCAATGGCTGACCGACCTGTCCAATCTCTCGGCCCGGGTGCAGGAATACGGCGACCGCCGCTACATCGACTACGCCTGCCACACCGATGACCCCGCCCTCGAACAGGCTTACATGCACTTCGTCGAGAACGTGCAGCCCAAGCTGGCGCCGATGTATTCCAGGCTGCAAAAGATGCTGCTGACCACGCCCGGAGCCGCGGCTTTGGAAGCCCGGGAGCCGAAGTTCACCGTGCTGTTTCGCCAGTGGCGCACAGACGTGGAAATTTTCCGCGACGCCAACGTGCCGCTGTTCACCGAGCTGGCCCGCCAGAGCAAGGACTACGACAAACTCATCGGCGAAATGCAGGTGGAATACGAAGGCAAGACCTACACGCTGCAGCAGTTGGCCAAATTCCTGGAGTATCCCAGCCGCGCCGTGCGCGAGACGACCTGGCGTCTATCCAACCAGCGCCGGCTGCGGGACCGCGCAACGATCGATGCGATCTTTGACCGGATGCTCGACCTGCGAGCCAATGTGGCTGCCAACGCCGATGAGCCGAACTTCCGTGGTTATGCCTGGAAGAGCATGGGGCGCTTCGACTACACGCCGGCGCAGTGCGATCAGTTCGCGGATGCGGTGCAGAAGCTGGTGCTGCCGGTGGTCGAGCAATTGGACCAGCGTCGCCGCGCCGCGCTGGGGGTTAATTCGCTTCGTCCGTGGGACCTGGGCGTGGACCAGCGCCACAGATCAGCCCTGTCGCCCTTCGAGACATCGCAGCAATTGCTCGACAGCACGCGGCAGGTGTTCGACCGCATCGCTCCGGCGCTGGGAGAAACCTTCGGGCATTTGACCTTCGGGCGCAATCTCGATCTCGACTCGCGCAAGGGCAAACGGGCGGGCGGGTTCCAGAGTTCGCTGTACGAGTCGGGTGAGCCTTTCATCTTCATGAACGCGGCCGGTCTTCAGCGCGATGTCGATACGCTGCTGCACGAAGCGGGACATGCGTTCCACTTCATCTGGGCCCGCGCGGTTGAGCCGTTGATCTTCTTCCAGCAGGCGCCGCTGGAGTTTTGCGAGGTGGCCAGCATGTCGATGGAGTTGATCGGGGCTGACTTCATGGATGTTTTTTACGAGGACCAGGAGAGCCGGGCCCGGGCGGCTCATCAGCAGTTCGAGTCGGTGGTGCGCACCTTGCCGTGGATCGCCACCATCGACCAGTTCCAGCACCAGCTCTACACCAACCGCCCCGCAGATGCCGCCCGCCGCAGCGAACTGTGGTTGAGCACGCTTGACCGCTTCAGCAGCAAAGTTGTCGATTGGACCAGCCTGGAAGCCGAGCGGGCGGCGATGTGGCAGAAGCAGCTACACCTGTTCAACTGGCCGTTCTACTACATCGAGTATGGCATTGCTCAGCTCGGCGCCCTGGAGCTTTGGCTCGCTTATCGCCGCGAACCGCAGCAAGCCCTGCAGCGT
Organism: Phycisphaeraceae bacterium; assembly: GCA_020849625.1. GTDB lineage: Bacteria > Planctomycetota > Phycisphaerae > Phycisphaerales > Phycisphaeraceae > JADLFV01. The sequence continues at coordinate 36,985 of JADLFV010000044.1, read as the reverse complement.
TACCGTGCCGCGTTGAGCCTGGGCAACACGCGCCCGCTGCCACAGCTTTTCGCCGCGGCCGGGCTGTCCTTCGACTTCAGCGCCGAGCGCATCGCTCCGCTGATGGACGCGGTGGCGCAGGAGCTGGAGCATCTGGAAGCGGCTGTCTGAGATGATCGAATCCGGCGGCAATGCGACAGGCAGCGGAGTTTGTGATTATCATGTCCGCCACGACAGCGAGGCTCATGCATGTCTCACTTCTCCTGGCCCATCGACGGCAGCATCATCGGCATCTACCTGCTGGTGACCATGATTGCCGGGATCACCGTCCGCAAGTTCGTGGGACGGGTCGATGACTTCCTCGTGGCCGGGCGCGAGATGAATCTCTACCTGGGCATCGCCTCGCTGGCAGCCACAGAGTTCGGGATCGTCACCTGCATGTACACCGCCCAGGCCGGCTACACCCGCGGATTTGCCGGCGCCATTCCCGGCATCTGCAACGCGGTGGCCATGTTCGTCATCGGGTACACCGGCTTCTGCATCAAACCGCTGCGCGATTCGGGCGTCATCACCATCCCCGAACTTTTCCAGCAGCGCTTCGGCAGCTTCGTGCGCTGGCTGTCGGGCGTGGTCATCGTGCTGGGCGGATTGCTGAACATGGGCGTGTTCCTGCGCGTGGGCGGGCAGTTCCTGGTCGTCTGCTGCGGCATGAACGTGCAGTACCTTGAACTGGCCATGACCGTGCTGCTGCTGATGGTGGCGATCTACACCATCCTCGGCGGCATGCTCAGCGTGCTGGTGACCGATTACCTGCAATTCGTGGTCATGAGCGTCGGACTGCTGGCGGTGACCGTGCTGGTGTTGGCCAAGGTGGGATTCACCGGCCTGGTCGAGATCGTGGACAGCAACATCGGCGAAGGCGGATTCAATCCCTTCATCCATCCCGACCTCGGCTGGCAATTCGTGCTGTCCAACCTGCTGACCAACACCGCGGCCGTGCTCACCTGGCAGACCTGTATCTCACGCCTGCTGTCAGCCAAGGATTCCAGGACCGGCCGGCGGGTTTACACGGGCACGGCGTTCTTCTTCGTCTGCCGCTGGATCATCCCCGGCATCTGGGGCATCGCCGCGCTGGGCGCGGTCAGCGCCCCGGCCCTCAAGGAAATCGCCACCGGCATGAGCGAAGCGGACAGCTCGCTTTTCGCCATGCCCTACTATCTCAGCCAGATCGTCCCCATGGGTATGATGGGCATTCTGGTCGCAGCCATGCTCGCGGCTGACATGTCCACCGATTCTTCCTACATGCTGACCTGGGGCAGCGTGATCTACAACGACATCCTCGCGCCCTTCCGCCGCAGCAAGTGGTCGGAGCGCAAAGGCATTCTGTGGAACCGCTTCATCGTGGCGGGCATCGGGTTGTTCCTGCTGTTCTGGGGTCTGTGGTACAAGCTGGAAGGCAATCTGTGGGAGTATCTCCAGACCACGGGCACGATTTATCTTTCCAGCATGTCCATCCTGATGATCGCCTGCTGCTACTGGAAGCGGGCCAACAACTGGGGCGCGGTGTCCGCCATCATCACCGGGGCGGCCCTGCCCGTGATCGCGTTGACGCTGAACATGTTCCACAAGGTGGACGTGCCGGTGTTGGAAAATGGTCAGCCGGTGGTGATCGACGGCGTAGCGCAGATGATGCAGCGCGGCTGGGCGGCCCAGCACATCGGGGATGCCTGGGTCAACATCGGCACCTATGCCGTGGTGGCGGTGGCCATGATCGTCGGCTCACTGCTCAAGCCCCCCCGGAAGCGCACCCGCCCCCGGAAGGAGCAACCGCGCTGGGAGGTGACGCCATGATCGAGCACTGGTTCTGGTTCCTGTTGGTGGTGGCGGTGATCGGCTGGTACAGCTCGGTGACTGTTTATGTCGCCATCCGCGGCGCCAAGGACATCCGCACCATGTTGCACGACCTGGGTGAGCGACAGAAACGGGACTCCGGCGCCTGAAATATTCGACTATTTTTCACCCGCGGCAATCCCTTATACAATCGACACCAGATGGAGGCCCCACCCCGCCGACGCGGGGGCATCGGTGAGGTAATTGACGTTGTTGAGCAAGCATCCGATCGAACAGACCACCGCACCTGACGCCACGACAAGCACCGTCGTGCCGCTGGCGCAGGGCTGGACGCTGCGCAGCACGGCCGGCAACGATGTCCCGCCGCAGATCGCCGCCAATCAAGCCATCGCCGCCAGTGTGCCCGGCTGCGTGCACACCGATCTGCTGGCCGCCCGGCTCATTCCCGAGCCTTACTACGACATCAACGAGCTCAAGCTCGAATGGATCGGCTGCACCGACTGGGAGTATCGCTGCCGCTTCGACGCCGAGGCCGCCCTGCTGCAATCCGAGCAACTGGACCTGGTCTGCGAAGGTCTGGACACCCTGGCCACCGTCACGCTCAACGGCCAAACCATCCTCACCTGCGATGACATGTTCATCGGCCACCGCATCCCGGTGCGCGATATGCTGCGCGAGAGTGGCAACGAGCTGGTCATCACCTTCGCCGCCCCGGTGACGCACATCCACAAGGTCGCCGGCCAAATCCCCGACTTCGAAGGGCCCAGCGCCAACCTCATCAGCCGCGGGCCGTTCAACTTCCTGCGCAAGATGGCCTGTAACTTCGGCTGGGACTGGGGGCCGGGTCTGACTACCTGCGGCATCTGGAAGCCGATCTACCTGCACGCCTGGTCGGCCGCCCGCATCGAGGCTGTCCGCCCCCGCGTCAGCGCACTGCGCGATGATGCCGCCGACGTGCGGATCGACATCGACCTGGGATGGTCCGACGCCGCCGACGCTGAATCACTCAATCTGGCCGTCAACCTGCAAAGCCCCGCTGGGCGGTTGACCAGCACGACGATCACCGTTCCCACCGGGCAGAAAACCGCCAGCGCCGAATTCGCCGTAGCGCAACCCGAGCTATGGTGGCCGCGCGGTTATGGCGATCAGCCGCTTTACACGTTGACCGTCGAACTGGCCGACGACCAGCAGCAGCCGCTGGACCGCTGGTCGCGCCGCACCGGCCTGCGCACGGTCAAGCTCGACACCGCGCCCGACGACATCGGCTCCAAATTCACGCTGCACGTCAACGGCAGGCCCGTCTTCAGCAAAGGAGCCAACTGGATTCCCGATGACTGCTTCGTCACCCGCCTGACCCGCGCCGACTATGAGCAACGCATCGGACAGGCGGTGGCGGCCAACATGAACATGCTCCGCATCTGGGGTGGCGGCATCTTTGAATCCCACCAGTTCTACGAAACCTGCGATCGCCTCGGCGTCATGGTCATGCAGGACTTCCTGTTCGCCTGCGCCATGTACCCCGAACATCTGCTGGGCGACCGCATCGAAACCGAAGCGCGCCAGAACGTCGCCCGACTCGCCTCGCACCCCAGCCTCGTCATCTTCAACGGCTCCAACGAGAACATCTGGTTCTTCCATCGCTTCGAACACTGGAAAAAGTGTGCCGAGAAATACGACTGGGGCCAGAACTACTACCTCAAACTCCTGCCCGCTCTCGTCAACGAGCTGACGCCCGATCGCGCCTACACGCCCAGCAGTCCATTCTCCAATGACATGGCCATCCACCCCAGCGATGATCGCCACGGCACGCTGCACGAATGGACCGCCTGGAACCGCGCCCATTACAGCTACTACCGCACGCGCCGCCCGCGCTACGCCAATGAGTTCGGCTGGATCGGGCCGGCCAACTATTCCACCTATCGCCATTGCATTCCCGATGGCCGGCTGCAGCCCGATTCACCTTCGGTCATGCACCACAACAAGCAGACCAACGGCCCGGCCCGCATCGCGCAATGGATCGAAGCTGACTTCGGCCCCGCCGCTTTCGCCAACTTCGACGATTGGCATTACCACGCGCAACTGATCCAGGCCCGGGCCATGCAATGCGCCGTCGAGTGGTTCCGCAGTCTCCAGCCGCGCTGCATGGGTGCTGTCTTCTGGCAGCTCAACGACTGCTGGCCCGTCGCCAGTTGGGCGGCCATCGACAGCGAAGGCAAACCCAAACCGCTGTGGTTCGCCGCCCGCCGCTTCTTCGCCGATCACCTTCTGACCATTCAGCCCGGCGATGACGATCGCCAGCACCTGTTCGTGATTAACGACAGCGACCAGCCCTGGCAGGGTGAAGCGAAGCTGGCCCGCGTGGGGCTGGATGGCAAACAGTTCGCTGCCTGCAAGGTGCAGTTTGTCGCTCAGCCGCGCACCTGCATCCGCATTGCGGATCTGACTGATCTGCTGGGCGCATGGGATCAACCGATCGACCAGTTGCTGGTTGCCGACGCTGATGGCCAGCGGGCCACCTGGTTCTTCCAGGCGGATAAGCAGTTGGACTATCCCAAAGCGGACTTCGAGCACGAACTGGTCCGCAGCGGCGATGTGCATCAACTGACCATCCGCGCCAAAACGCTGATGCGCGACGTGATCCTCTATGCCGACCGCCTCGATGACGACGCCCAGGTCAGCGACCAGGTCGTCACCCTGCTGCCCGGCGATTCGTTCACCTTCACCGTGCGCAGCAGCAGGAACCTCATCGCCGCCGACCTTATCGATCCCAAAGTCCTGCGCTGCGTGCAGAACGTTGCCCAACCCTGATCCCGGCGTGCCGACTTCAGTCGGCATGCTCTACCTCATACGAATCGCACGCTCAACATGCGTGCTCAACCGCACCATATAGGTCGGTTGCCAGGCTCGATATCTTCAATCAATGGCTGATGCGCCAGCCGATCTCAACTGGCTTGTGGATTCGCTGTTGGTCCGCAGCGTGAGAGTGGAAACCGTATCACTCACCTGCATCCCTGAACGTGCCCGGCGACCGCCCTTCCTCGCGGGCAAAGGCGCGATAGAAGCTCGATAAGTCCGCGAAGCCGCACTCGAAGGCCACCATCGTCACCGTGCGCCGGCCGCGGCTCAGCAGCAGTCGCGCATGCTCGATGCGCAGCTTGCGCAGGTACGTCCCGTGCGATTGCCCGGTGATCTGGCGAAACAACTGCGTGAAGCGCCGCCGACTCAACCCCGTGCGACGGGCGGCGGCGTCCAAATCCACCGGCTCGAAAAACGTGCGGCTTAACTGCTGCACGTACAGCCGCACCGCCCGCTGTCCCGCCGTCTGGCCGCGCTTCGCTCCGTCCTGCGCTCGCCGCGACAGCAAGGCCAGCAACTGCTTGGCCAGTCCCACCCGCATCAACTCACTACCGGCAAGCTCTGCCGACTGCTCGTACATCATCCGCCGAATCAGAGCCGCCACCGATCGCTCAAGCAATGGATCAACCCGCATCACCCCCACCCCCGCCCCCGGAAGCGCGCCCGTCGTCCTCCCTTTCAACACATTGCGATCCAGGCACACCGCCAGCAGTGACAGCGGCCGCTGCGGATCGTCCACCAGGCGGTGCTGTTGCCCGATCGGCACCACCACCAGATCACCCTCCTCGAAGCGGCTGCTGCTGCCCGCCGTCTCAAACCGCCCCGCTCCACGCAAAGTCAGCAGCAGCTTCCAGAAGCGGTGACGCATGGGTTTGCTCTGAAAATCCCGATCGTGCAGCGATTCGAACACCCCCACCCCGCAGGCGGGCATACGAAAAACCACGGGCTGGCGACGCAGCGGCTGCATGCCCGCCATCATACCAGAAACCCATCGATTGCCCGATCTGCAAATGCCATTGCCCGCCCTGCCGAGACACCCCCGGAAGGGGTGAATAAGGTATTAACCATGACAACCAACGCTCTTGAACACGGCGTGGATGTGCAGCGGACGGTCAGCCTGCTTCGGCGCTGGGCTCATCTGGAAGAAGCGTGCATCCGGGCCCTGGCGGCAGCTTTCATGTGGACCCCGGCCTACGAGTTGAAGATCGAGCTCGGCCACCAGATCTGGGCCCATGCCGAACGCGCCAACGACCTGCGCGGGCGATTGACCGAACTGCGCGGCGGACACCACGAAGCCAACCAGGAGCCAACGGTCAAGGCGGCCGGCCTGGCACTGTTCCATTCACCGGACACCGACGCCCTGCTGGCCGGTTGGCGCGTGATCCTCGATGAGCTGGCGAGCGGCTACGACCAATACCTGGCTCGCGCCGATGCATCGGCCAACGCCCAGGACCTGCGCGTGGTGCGCCGCTGCCGCGATGACCTGCAGCGGACCATCGACCAGTGCCCACCCGCCCAATCACCCTGGGCTGATCATGTCCGCCGCAAACTCACCGGTGCGGCCGCCGATGAAGCCACCGCGCTGCCGGGGCGGCGGCTGGATCGGCTGGTCTTCGATGATCGCATCACCAACAGCGAATTTGAAAGCTACGACAACCGCATGACGCTGGACTTCGAGCAGATGCGCCTCGCCGAGTGCCGCATTTATTTCAACGAGTTTTATGCCGCGGGCCTGCTGGCCTCGGTGCTGCTGGATGCCTGGGATGCGCCCGCGCCATGGGCATTTCGCTTCGATATGTGCCATCACTTTTTCGATGAGGTGCGGCACGCTCAGTTCGGCATGCTGCGTTTGAAGGAATTGGGCGTTGAGCCCGACCGGGTGAACCTGACGCTGTTTGATGCCTCAGTGTCGATGCCGTTCCTGCATCGGCTGTGCTATCTGACCTTGGGGCTGGAGGTGTATTTCATGCCGCGCAAGCGGCCGCGCGTGCGCCGCTATGCGGAGGCGGGCGACCCGCGCACGCAGTTGTTCGCCGACGTGGACTGGTCGGATGAGGGCAATCACGTGCAGTACGGCAAGCGCTGGGTGGAGTTTTTCCTCACCGACGACGCCCGCAGCGTCGAACAGTTGCAGGAAGAGATCGCTGCGCACATGGCGGCGGTCAACGATAAGCTGCCCGCGGGGCAACTGGCGCCCTATTGAGGATGGCGGCAGCGATGCGGATGCAACTGGCGATCTACGAGCATGCCGCGGCTCTGATCGGGCGCAGCCCGCGGGACGTGTCGCGCGATGGCGACCTGCTGGTCGAAGCGCACGCCACCGCACAACAAACCTACGGCCACCGATGGATCGTGGCGGGCATCGACGTGTACAACCTGGAAGCCGAGGCCTTTGGCGCCGTGGTGGGCGATGCGTCAGACACCGGCGTGCCCGCGATTGAAGAGCATCCATGCAGCAGTTGTGCCGACCTGGACAAGCTTGCGCCGCTGCGGATCGACGGTCCGGGGCGATTGGCGATGACGCTGCGAGCGGCGCAACGATTGCGCGATTTACTTCCGGGGGCAACGATCGGCGTGCCGTTGGCCGGGCCGTTCTCGGTGGCGGCAGGATTGATGCGGCTGGACGCGCTGCTGATGGAGTTGGCGTGCGAACCGCAGGCGACGGCCGCGGCATTGCTGCGATTGGTGGACGTGCTGGAGCCGTGGCTGCAACAGGTGGCCGACAGCGGATTCGAGCCGGTGGTGTTTGAATCGGGCGTCGCCCCGCCGATGGTTTCACCGGCATTGTTCGAGCAGGTGGCGGCCCCGGCGCTGGCGAAGCTGCTGACATCATTGGGCGGCAAGGCCACGCTGATCATCGGGGGTGACACCGCACGCATCGCCCGGCCGCTGCTCGATCTGCCGGCCGCATCGTTGATCGTGCCGCGCGAAACCGATCAACAAATTCTGCTGCAAACGGCCAGCAATCGCCCGCAACGCCTGCGCGTCAATATCGACGGGCGAGTGTTCTGCAGCCCAAACGCCAACGCCCTGCATAATGAAGTGCAACGGGCCGCACGATTGGTCGTCCAACATCCCCATGCCGTGCTCGGCTCGGGCGTCGTGGGGTACGATGCGAATCCCGACCTCGTGCGCGAGGCGCTGCAATTCTCGCAAACAATCTCGGATTAAGGAATCCCAGCCCATGTCTGAACTGAACCTGCCACTGCCGCGCATCGCCACCACCACCGTCGGCTCTTATCCCGTGCCCGACTGGCTGGCGGCACTTCCCAGCAACCAGGCGGTGCTGGACGCCACGCGCGTGGTCTTCGACATCCAGCGCCAGGCCGGCATCGACCTGCCCACCGACGGCGAACTCTATCGCTTCGATGTCAACCATCCCGACACCAACGGCATGATCGACTACTTCGTGCGCCCCATGCACAACCTGCGCAGCGTGGTCGGCCGCAGTGACGGCGAAGCGTTCGCGCGGTTGCAGGAGATGGGCTTTCGCGCTCAGCCGGCCGGGGTGATCGAAGGTCCGCTGGGTGAAGGCGGCTTGAACCTGCTGAGCGACTGTCAACGTGCGGCCGCGGCGGCGGGTGGGCCGTTCAAGTTCACGGTCACCAGCCCGTTCATGCTGGCCCGCACGCTGCTGGACCGACACTACCACAGCTTCGAGGATCGTTTGCTGGCGATCGCCGACGTGCTGGCGGGCCAGGTGGCGAACCTGCCCTGCGATTGCCTGCAGGTCGATGAAGCCAACATCCCCGGCCAACCGCAGCGGGCTGCCATCGCCGCCGAGGCCATCAACCGCGTGCTCGATGCCTACCACGGCCACAAAGCGGTGCACCTGTGCTTCGGTAACTACGGCGGCCAGACGATCCAGAAAGGCGAATGGAAAAAACTGCTCGCCTTCCTCAATGCATTGCGCGTCGATCACCTGGTGCTGGAGCTGGCCCATCGCCCGGCTTCGGACCTCGACGCTCTGCGCGAAGTGGATGACAGGATCGCCCTGGGCATCGGCGTGATCGATGTGAAAGTCAATCACGTGGAAACGCCCGACGAGGTGGCGGCAAGTATCGAGCGAGCGGAAAAGGCGCTGGGCGAAGGCCGCGTGCGCTGGGTGCATCCCGACTGCGGGTTCTGGATGCTCAAACGCTCGGTGTCCGACCGCAAGATGGCAGCCCTGGTGGCGGGGAGGGATTTGTATCTGGGCAGGTGATGGCTGATGTCTGATTGCAGATTGCTGATGTGGAAAGACAGGCCGATCGCGCGATGCCTTTACATCAGCAATCCGCAATCAGCGATCAGACATTCTCCGTTCCGCCTTCGCCGGCCTGGGCGAGGTTGAGCACGGCCAGCAGTTCGGTGGGTTTGTTGGCGGCCAGGGCGGCCTGCCGGGTGGCGGGGCGCTCGAAGGTCTGGGCGAAGAGGCTGAGCATTTCGATCTGACTGTCGGGGTCGTCCAATGCGGTCAGCAGCAGGCAGACGATGCGGGCCGGCTGGCCGTCGGGCGAATCGAAGTCGATGCCCTGTTTGGACAGGGCCAGCACGATGCACGGCTTGGTCAGGGCAGCCAGTCTGGCGTGCGGCACCGCCAGGCCGCCGGGCAGGCCGGTGTGCATGATGCGCTCACGATCGACCACCGCCAGGGCGATGGCGTTGATGTTCAGATTGGTCAACTCCGCGGCCCGGCGGGACATTTCGTAGATCAGGTCTTCGAGGTTTTCAGATTTGGGATTGATGATGACGCTGCGTTCGGATAGCAGATCCTTCAAAGAACGGCGTTGACGGCTTTGCAGGATTTTCTGCATCATCGGGCCGCTGATCATGCTGGTGACCAGGGCCATGATGACGATGGCCACGAACAATTCCTCGCCGATCAACCCCGCCCGCAAGGCCAGTTGCCCCAGCACGATTTCCATGGCGCCGCGGGCGGACATTCCGGCCCCGATGGCCCAACTTTCACGCTTGCTCAGACCCGCCCACTTGGCGCCCAGGTAGCACCCGCCGATCTTCACCACCAGCGCCACCGCCAGCACAAGCAGGACGGTGACCGGGTTGAACGAGTCGATGAAGTTGATGCGCAGTCCGATGGTTGCAAAGAAGACGGGAGCGAAGATATTGGTGACGAACTGGTGGATCACGTCTCGCGTGCGCTGGCGCAGATGGCTGGAGTCGCCGATGGCCACGCCGGCGATGAAAGCCCCGAAGATGGCATGGACGCCGATGGTTTCGGTCAGAGCCGCGGCCAGCAGCACCACGACGATGACGAAGCTGAGCACGCCGCCCGGCCAGGCCGAGTGAGCCTGGATACTGGGCAGGGTGTGGTGAATGGCCCAGCGACCGGCCGACAGCATCACCACCACGAACGCCAGCGTCATCAACAGGGTCATGCCCACGTTGCCGTTCTGTTCCACACCCAGTTGCATCATGGCCAGGACCACGGCGAAGCCCATCCAGCCCAGCAGGTCATTGACCATCGCGGCGCTCATAATGAGCATGCCGATGTCGCTCTTGAGCAGGTTCAGGTCGATCAGGACGCGGGCGATGACAGGCAGGGCGGTGATGGACATGGCCACACCGACGAACAGGGCGAACGGCAGCAGGTCGGCCTGCGGCTCCTTGCCCATCCAGGTGGGGATCGCGGCCGCCAGCGCCGTGCCGATGGTTAGCGGGAAAATGATGCCGGTCATACTGATGAGGATGGCCGCCTTACCCTGCCGCCAGACCACCGACAGATCGACCTCCAGGCCGGCCACCAGCAGCAGAAGCACCACGGCCAGCAGGGCATAGCCCTCCAATGCCAGGGCCGCGGCGCCATCGGCCGGGAAAAGCACCTGCATGTATTGCGGAAACATCCCGCCCAGAAACGTGCTGCCGAGGATGACGCCGGCGAGAATCTCGCCCAGCACCGCCGGCTGGCCCCAGCGGCGCATGACCTCGCCCAGTATTCTCGAAGCGCCCAGCAGCACCAACAGAGAAAGCAGGAAAATCGTGATCTCTTGCGGAGTAAAGGTCTCCGCCGCCAATGTCCACATAAGCTTACCCGTTATCCTGGCCGTGGATGAATGTGGTAACTTGGGCAGTATAGTCACTGACTCTCAAGATTTTTTGGCAGCTTCCGGGGCTGGGGTACAATTAAAGCAATGCAGGCCAAACGCTTAAGCCCGGGTGAGCAGCCCGTGCCTGGCGGCGCGGTTAGTCCCTCGCGGGGCGGTCGCTGTGTATTGCTCACCCCGCCTCAGGAAGCCCCCGGATTAAATCCGTGGGCTTCAACGCTGATCGACGCCCTGGTGCGGCGGGGACTGGCGGTGATCGTGGTCAACGATCCGCCGCGGGCCATGCTGGAGTTGCTGCGCTGCAATGCCGCGGCCCTGATCGTGGCCGACCCCGAACAACAGCAGCAGGCGGCCCAACTGATCGAGGCCGTCCGCACCGCCCGTCCGCACACCGTCTGCTGGCAATATTGCCAAAGGCACGGCCGTCAGACACTTGAGCCGATCAACGGCCGCCTGGGCGACGTACAGATAAAAACAGAGCAGTTAAAAACAGAGCCGGACTCTGTGAGTCCGGTCCAGCGAACTGAATCATCCAACATGAACCATGCAACCGATGCTGCCGAACCACTGATCAGCGCCGACGAACTGGCCATGCTGCTGGGCCCGCCGATCGAGGATGAATCGTGAGTGAAGCGATCCGACATCACGACACTGCCGCCGACGCCGCACGTTGGCTGGTCATCGACGACCCGGCCACCACGCGCCTGGCTGCGGGTGTGGCCGGGGTCCGCATCGCCAGCACGCCCAACTATCTGACCGCCCTGGCTGAACTGGTGAACACACCCGTCGAGGTCGTCATCGGCCCGGTCAGCAAGCTCACCGGCATGGCGCAGACCACCGCCGCCGCCCTGCGCGAGCTGGCTCCGCAGGCCCAGTTGATCGTCACCGCCCCGCAAGATCAACAGGACGAAGCCCGCGCCGCCGTCGAGGCCGGCTTCGACGGCCTGATGATCCTGCCCAATGCGGAGCAAGCTCCGCAATCAAACTCGACGGCTTCAACAGCGGCCACGTCCGCTAAACTCGAAACTCGAAACTCGAAACTCGAAACTCCCCATGACGATCAGCTCGGCGATGTCGATCTGGTCGAAGCAGTGCTCGAAGGACGAAACCAATTGCCCTCGCTGGCCCTGCGCATCGTGATCAGCCAGTCCGCCATCGCGGGCCTGGACCTTGCGACGCCCGGCAAGGCAGCGCCCGAAGGTCACGCATCGGTCGAGGTCGCCTGTCACGGTCACAGTTTCGGCCGTTTGCACGCACCGGCGCACGCCACGGCGACCCAGCTTCAGCCCTGGGCTGACTGGCTGGCACGCTGGCTGGCGCTGCATCGCCGGCAGTTGCAGTTGCACGAGCTGGCCATGCGCGACGAGTTGACCGGGGCGTGGAATCGCCGCTACTTCAATCGCTTCCTTCGCCGCATCCTCGACCGGGCCGGCCACGACCGTTCGCAGGTCACCGTCATGGTCTTCGACATCGACAACTTCAAGCACTACAACGACAACTACGGCCACTGGGCCGGCGACGAAATCCTGCGCGAGTCGGCACGCCTGATGAAAACCGTCTGCCGCGAGCACGACGTGGTGGCCCGCATCGGCGGCGATGAGTTCGCCGTGATCTTCTGGGATGCCGAAGCTCCGCGCCGACCCAACAGCCATCATCCCCAGGACGTGGTCCGCGCCGCTGAACGCTTCCAGGCGGCCATCTGCTCGCACGCATTTCCCAAGCTGCTCGATCAGGCCCCCGACACGCTGACCATCAGCGGCGGCCTGGCCAGCTATCCCTGGGATGGCCGCACGCCCGATGAGTTGCTGCATCGCGCGGACGAAATGACGCTCGAATCCAAGCGCAACGGCAAGAACGCCATCACCTACGGCCCCGGCGCCGCTCGCCTCTGCCGCCAGCCCGGCTCCTGATCACCACTTGCGCGGTTTTCCATTTGCTTTAGCTCGAGTGCCACGGCCGCGCGCCGGCCGTGCGATTCATCAGGCACACCCGCACGCGGGTGTGGCACCCGTACAACGGGCGCTAATGTTCTCCAATAGCCGGGACGCTACGCGTCCCTGGCGCCTGCCATTTGCTTTAGCTGTTTTTGTGCATTATCAGGGATTTCCACTCGAAAACTCTGGCCTACAGGAGACTGCTCATGTTGACCATCCGCTGCGCGATGTTGTGCCTGGCTGTGCTGCCGACTCTGGCTTTGGCGGAGTCGGTCGAGGTCGAGTCCAACAAGGACAACGCGATCTACTGTGAGAAGCCCGACCAGACGTTCACCAACACCAAGTGGGCGGGCAAGGAGCCGCTGGTGCTGGAGGTGTTCAACCGCGAGGGCAAGCCGGGCAATCCCGACGCCAATCCACCCATCGCGCCCGACCCGGCCAGCCAGGCGCTGGCTTACGTCGCCTTCGATATCGCGGCCTACAAGGGCCGCATCACCGCCGCCAGGCTGGCGGTCTGCGATGGGCGCGTCAGCCGCGACGGCGTAATCAACGTCGCCCTGATCGCTGTCGCCGCTGACTGGGGCGAGACCGCAGACCAGGCCAATCCCCTGACCTGGAACAGCGCCACCGACTTCGGCCGCAAAAATGACGGCGACGGTTACGGCTTCGATCCGGCTGTGGTCAAGTGGGTCGGCGGCGTGGCGCTGGACAGCAAGGATTTTTCGCAGGTGATCGCTGTTTCCGGCCGCGACTACTCCGACAGCCTGATGCTGCACCAACTGAACAACGATGAGGACGGCCAGGTGGTCTTCGGATTCTTCTCCCGTTATGGCGTCTCGCACCCGATCGTCGCCCGTGAGGATCCCGACCATGCCGGGCCCACCCTACTGCTGGAGGTCGAACCGGCCCCCGCTCCGTGAACATGCATCAAACGCCCTTGCCTCATCCGTGGGCACATCAAACCCCCTCTCCCCCCGGGAGAGGGCTGGGGTGAGGGCCGAGGTTCTACAGGCGACATCATCAACACACGCCCGTGATCAATCCGCCCTCACCCTGCCCTCTCCCAAGGGGAGAGGGTTCTGAAGCGGCCACCACCAGCCCGGCAATTTTCATCCAGACAACGGCCCAAGCCGGGACATTCCCTGCTAGAATCCTTCTCTTGCCCGCCGATGGGCAATGCCTCGAGCCGGGGGTTCATGCCAACGCTACTCCAGGAAGGATTGTCAATGTCTTTCGATTCCACGATTCACGCCAAAGCCATCGAGTTAACCAAACTGGCCTACGAAATGACCGCCGCGGCCGGCTCCGGGCACCCCACCAGCGCCGCCAGCCTCAGCCACATCGTCAGCGTGCTGATGTACAAGCACATGCGCTATGAGCCGGCCAACCCGGATCATCCGTCCAGCGATCGCCTGGTGCTCAGTGAAGGTCATGCCGTGCCCATCATCTATGCCGCATGCGCCGACCTGGGTGTGCACATCGGCAAGCCCGGCGCTGCCCGGGCCATGACCCGCGAAGATGCCATGACCCTGCGCGCCATCGGCTCGGTGGTGGACGGCCACCCCAATCCGGTCGAGGGCTTCCCCTTCTTCGACACCGCCACCGGCTCGCTCGGCCAAGGACTCAGTCATGCCGCGGGCCTGGCCTGCGCCGCTCGACTCGACGGCCTGGACAAGCGCGTCTTCTGCATCATCGGCGACGGCGAATCGCGCGAAGGTCAGATCTGGGAAGCCATCGACTTCATCAAGGATCACGACCTCAAGGCGGTCTGCCCCATCTTCAACGCCAACGTCTATGCCCAGTCCGCCAAGGTCAGCCCGCAGCAGTCGCCCGACACGCTGGCAGCCAAGCTGGAAGCGGCTGGGTTTGTCGTCGCGCTGATCGACGGCCACAATCCCACGGCCGTGTCCGATGCGCTCTCGCTGCACGCCCAGCATCAGCACGATCCCAAGGCCGCCCCGCTGGCCATCGTCGCCAAGACCATCAAGGGCTGGGGCAGCGCTTCGCAGCAGGGAGACGGCCATCACGGCAAACCCGCGGAAGGTGATGAACTGAACAAGGCGCTCGAAGAACTTGACGCCACCGCTCGCTTCTTCGGCGCCACCGCGGACACCCCGCTGAAGATCAGCCTCATGTCGCCCAAAAAGCCCGATGCTCCCAAGGTCGAGCCGGCCATGACTTTCCCCGAAGCGATGGCCAAGTTCGGCCAGCAGAAGGCTCTGGATAAAGGCAAATACGCCACCCGCCGCGCCTACGGCATCGCCCTGCGTGCCCTGGGGCACGCACGCAGTGATGTGGTCGCACTCGATGCCGACGTCTCCAACTCCACCTTCGCTGAAACGTTCTACAAGGATGCGGCACTCAAAGAACGCTACTTCGAATGCCGCATCGCCGAGCAGAACATGTTCTCCACCGCGGCCGGCCTCAGCGCCGGGGGCAAGATTCCCTTCTGCTCGACCTTCGCCAAGTTCGCCGTGCGCGGCTACGACCAGATCGAGATGGCGGTCAACAGCGGCGCTAATTTCAAGATCGCAGGCTCCCACGCCGGCATCTCCCTGGCGGCTGACGGCCCCAGCCAGATGTCCCTGCCTGATGTCGCCTGGTTCCGATCCTTCGCCACCATACAGCGCCCCGGCGGCGAGCGCGGCTTCTTCATCCTCCAGCCTTCCGATGCCTACCAGGCTTACGCACTCACCCTGGCCATGGCCGAATACAACGGCCCGGTTTACATGCGAACGCTGCGCCCCGACACCGAGTTCCTCTACAGCGAGGAAAATAACTTCACCCTCGGCGGCTTTGAAGTGCTCACCCCCGGAAGGGATTTGTTGATCGTCGCCAGCGGCTACATGGTGCACGAAGCCAACAAGGCCATCGAGAAGCTCGACGCCCAAGGCATCGACGCCACGCTGGTCGATCTCTACTCGCTGCCCTTCGACGGCGAAGCCTTGCTCGATCTGGCCAATGAAAACAACGGCAACATTCTCACCATCGAAGATAATTACGGCGGCGGCTTCGGCTCGGCGGTCGCGGATGTCGCCGCGGCGGACGGCTCCGGCTTCACCGTGCAGCAGATGCACGTCACGCGACTGCCCAAGAGCGGCCGCAGCACCGACGACCTGATGACCTACTGCGGCCTGTCCAGCGCCCATATCGTGCAGCGGGCCATGGCCATGCTCGAACTGTCGCCGGCTTGAGTGAGATCGATGAGCAAGGAGCGCAAACAACCTGAGCCCGAGAATGAGCCGGATGTCTATGACATCGTGGAGCCGGACGTCGAGGAGCCGGTGACGCGCTTCGATCCGAAGCAGGCAGCCGCCCATCGGCCCGAGGTGGACCTGGACATCGATACCGACATTCCGCCGCCCATGGATGGCGTCGATGACAGCGTGGATCCCGCGGTGCCCAAGCTCATGCAGGGCATCCCCGAACCGAAGTTCGTCGATCCGCAGGTTCAGGCCTCTCGCCGCGAAGAGCAGCGCCTTCAGGCCGCCCGTGAAGCGGAGGAAGCCGCCGAAGCCAAAGCCCGCATGATCAAATCCCTGGCCGTGGTCGCGCTGGTCCTGGCCGCCCTGGCTGTGTTGTGGTTCTGGGTGTTTTGAACACCACCCGCCACGAAGCGCTGCGATTCATCGCGTCCCGTCCTAGCCGCCGATCAGACCCAACTCCCACAGCAGGCAATACACCGCAAATCCAACGTACACCAGCGCGATCACCGACACGATCAACACCTGCGGCAGGCGCGGCCGGGCGCTGCGCGGCAGATGCCGCAGATTCAGATACAGCAGTAGCGGGGTATAAACCGCCATCGCGAATCCGCCCACGTATGCCGCGTTGAACAGAAAGCCCAGCACCGACACCTGCAGCACTCCCAGCAGCCAGGTGATCACGAAGCCGAACCCGATCATGCACAACGCCCAACCGACGTACCACTGCGCCTCGCTGTAGCGCTGCGCCGCGCGGAAGCTGTTGTGACACAGATCCGCCAGGCTGCGCGACACGCCGTCCACCAGCGTCACCTGCGTGCTGAACAGCGTCGCCACCCCGATCACCAGGAACAGCACCCGCCCCGACGGCCCCAGTGTGTCAGCCAGCATCTTCGCTTCGTCCCAGATCAGCGTCGCGCTCTGCGGCACGATCCCCGCCGGGTGCAGCACCGCCAGTGAGCCGAAAATAAACAGAAACATCGTGAACGTGTTCAGCAGCCAGAAATACAGCGTCTGATCCAGCCACACGAAACGCATCCAGTCGCGGAAGCGGCCGCGGTTCACATCGTCATCAGCGAACGTGAAGCCGGCGCCGCCGCGCGTCTCCTGTCGCTGGCGAAACGGATTCAGCAGCGACGGCATGCGCCCGCCCATGCCGATCCGCTTGTCACGCAGATAAAAACCGTAAAACAGATTCGCCGTCCCGCCGGCGCCGGCGAACACGATCGCGATAAACTGGTCCTTGCCCGTGAAACCCTCAGACGTCTCCACGTGCCCCACGTTGGCCAGCCCCGCAAACACCTGCTTGACCAGGTCCCACGTTCCCACACGCAGCGCGATGTAGATCAGACCCACCGTGATCAGGATCACCAGCGCTCCGATCACCTTCTCCACCGCAGCATACACCCGCTTGGGCCCGAACAGCACCGCCAGCACGCCCGCAAACGTGATGCCCGTCCATAACCACTCCGGGCTCGGATGCTCCGGCCCCAGGCACAACGCCTTCAGCGCTGCACCCGATGCCCGCGCCCAGCCCGGAAAGAACCAGCCGAAAAAGTTGAACAGAATGAACAGCATCGCCCACGGCCGCCACAACCGCGCAAAACCCAGGTACGGCGTCTCTCCCGTCGCCACCGTCCAACGACCCACCTCCAGGTTGATCCAGAACTGCATGAACACGCCCAGCGCCGCCGCCCACAACATCGTCGAACCGAACTGCGCCGCGATGCGCGGCCAGACAATGATCTCACCGGCGCCGATCGACAACCCCACCAGCACCGCCCCCGGCCCCGTCATCCGCCAGAACGCCGCCGTCCGCTGCGGCATCACCGCCATCTCGCGCGGCCCGATCGGATTGCTCATGCCTTACCTTTCAGAATGTGCTCAACCCCCTCTCCCTTTCCGGGGGTGGGAGAGGGTTGGGGTGAGGGCCGAAGTCCACTTGCGCTCAACCCCTGGGTGCCACACCCGCGCGCGGGTGTGCCGGGTAATCGTCACGGCCGACGCGCGACCGTGGCACCCGCTATCTCATGCATCACCTTCACGCGACTTATCACGACGTGTCCGCTTCAACTGCCCGCGTTGCTTCTTCTGTTCCAGCCGCCGCCGCCTGGATGCGGCCGTGGGTTTGGTCGCTCGCCGCACTTTGGGCTTGCGCATTGCCTGCGCAACCAGCTCCCGCAAGCGCTCGATCGCTGCCTCGCGATTGCTCTTCTGACTGCGCGTCGAAGCCGCCCGGATCACGAGGCGCGGTGGATCATCCGCCAGGCGCGAGCCGGCCAGTTTCATCAACCGCCGCACCGCCGCCGCCGGCAGCACCTGGGCCAGATCATCGAGATAAACCGTCAACGTCACCCGCGTGGAAAGCTTATTGACATTCTGCCCCCCCGGTCCCCCACTGCGGGCATAACTGAAATGCACCCCCGGAAGTCTCCCCGCCCCCGCAAGTGATACCCCCGGCACCAACTCAATCCGATGTTGTCCCTGCTCATCAACCGACATGGAGACATTGTAAGAAGAAGCCACGAGCCACGAGCGACGAGATACCTATGCACCCCGGCACGATCCGCCGTCCGCCTGATGGCTGGTCGCTCGTGGCTTTTATTCCGTTGTGTTTTCGCCCTTGGCCCTTACGGGCCTTTGGGCGCCCGCTCAATCGTGGCGATCTCGTCCTTGTTCACTTCCACTTTGTGCCCGTACATGTCCGTGTACGTGTACATGTCGCTTCGCCGGTGCAGCCGCGGCTTGTCGGGCACCGTGATCTCCCGGCCGTCGGTAAAGGTGATCGTGTATGGCTGCGAACAGCCCACCATCACGATAGTCATCATCAGAGCCGCCAACAGTGTCGTCAAGCGTTTCATGGCCATCTCCAATCTGCCCCCTGACGCCTCCCCTCACATTCACGTACGCTGAGCACGTGAATAATGATAGGCGCTCCCGCACCTCTCGGTCCGGACCCCGCCTTCACACGCATTGGGAACCGGCGTTCCGGACCAAGCGGCCCGGGGCTACGAAACCTGCGAAATGCCGGCCGGTGTGAACATCTCCTTCACCGACTCGCGCATCAGCACGATGATCGTGAACACGCCCAGCACCGTGCCGAATGGCACGAATAGACACTCAATGCCCGCCATCACCAGGCAGAACATGTAGCGCCTTCGCCTGACGATGCATCGCCCGGCCATCAGAATCAATGCGGCGAACGCCAGCCCGATGGGGATGAATATCACGGCAAAGACTACCATGAACCAACCCATAAAAGCGGGCGGCGTATCCCCGCTTTGCTCGAATACCTGCGGCGCAAAAATAATGATCAGCCCGAACACCAGGTGGAAAATGGGAAACAGCGAAAACAATCCCGCCAGACCCGCCACCACATAGTGGAACACCGACAACAACTTCAGATGCTCTTGATCCTGCGTCATCGCCAGTCTCTTTTCGCCAACCGGGAGACGTTCTATCGCCGACCAGCCCCCCAACAGGCCCCCGGCCGGTCTGTCCATTGTCCATCGTCGTCCTCCATAAGCAAGTCACAGGGCTCTGGCCGAAACAGGTCCCTATCCAGCGAGGACCGGACTGCGAAAGCGGCCACTGCGTACACCAAAATCACTTGGGTGCGAACGCATGCGCTCGTATAATTAATCGCTGAACGTGCAGCAGCATGGTTGTTGAAAGACTCGACCCATCTCTGGAGGTGCATCATGGCCATCGAAATTCAACGCGTGTCCTACTTTTACGCCACGGTCAAGGATCAGCCGGGCGAGGGTTATCGCATCCTGGACCTGTTCGCCAAGGCGGGCGTGAGTCTGCTGGCGTTCAACGCCGTGCCCGTGGGCCCGATGCGAACGCAACTGATGCTCTTCCCCAAGGACGCCGCCAGGTTCCAGCATGCCGCCAAAAGCGCCGCGCTGGACCTGGAAGGCCCGCACCCCGCCCTGCTGGTGCAGGGTGACGACGAGATCGGCGCCCTGATCGATGTGCACGAGCGCCTGTTCGAAGCCCGCGTGAATGTCTATTCCACCAACGGCGTGACCGACGGCAAAGGCCGCTTCGGCTACGTGATCTACATCCGCCCCGAGGATTTCAACCGCGCCGCCGAAGTGCTGGATGTGGCGTGAGGGCGGAAGGTCAATTCGCCATCACGGGCGTTGCCGGTCAAGGTCGGCGACTATCTGGGCAGGCTTTTCTCAACTCTGAGTAAGCACGACGTACATCTGCCGGCAATTTGTAGCCACACTCCGGACACGTCGGAACATCATGGGAATGCAGGTCATATCCACAACGAGGGCAAACGATCTCATCTTGGTGAACCCATGCTGCAAGGACACGATAGTGGGCGAAGAGCGACAGCAGGAGTAATCCTACGGTTAGGAATACAAACCCCAACATGATGAGGGAATCGTTGGCGAGGTTGATGATTGCGAGTATGAGACAGGTGTAAACCCCCACGGTGCAAACCTGGCGAATTCGTCGCCAACGGTGGATCACGCGGTTCGTATGTGGACTGAAGACCTCGTAGTACTCTGCGGGCATATCTCCGTACCCCTCAGGCAGAACAGCCTGCTCTCTTGTGCCAGCCGGGCAACCGCAACCGCTGGTCAGCCCGCATCGCCACGAAATGCGTCGAAGTCCTCACGCATGTCGCGGAGCGCTCGATCGACAAGCCGACGAAACTCGCACTCGACGTCATCGGGATTCTTTTTGCTGCGAGGCAAGCTCATCCAGAGCATTTGCAGCGCCTGCCGAATGCATGTATCGGCTTGCCCCGGCCCCATCATGTCCCGCATGCGGTCTTCGTCGCCTTCTTCAAATGAGGCAAATGCAGCCATCGGAACCTCTGCGAGCTAACAGTAATCCGTTCAATCCGATCAACATAGCATCCATCGACTGGCCCAAACTGTCAATAATCATATTACATTTGGCTTACAGTTGCAGCACAGATGTCACGTGCGCGCACAAAAAACCCCGGCGTGGCCGCCGGGGCTAAACGTTTAGCCGCCGCGGCTACGCGGCGCTGTGCCGTTCGATTCAGAACTTCCCGTCGCGCACCTCGAACTTGGTGGGTTTGCCCAGCAACTGCCCGCCCTGTCTGGTCCAAGCGGCGATCCACTGCATCAGGGTGGCGATGGGCACGGTGGGATAGCCGAACATCGAATGCGCTTTCTGGCCGTTGTTGAGCAGTGCGTTGGGGGATTCTTCGCCGGTGAAGCTGACTTTCTTGCCCATCAGTTCGCCGAACTGTTCGCAGACGCGGCGGACGCTCAACTGTTCGGGGCCGGCAATGTTGATCATGAAGGGCGGACTGGATGCGTGCTCCAGGCTCAGCAGCGTCATCAGGTTGGCATCACCCTGCCAGATGACGTTAGCGACACCCATGGACAGGTCGATGCTCTTTTCCTGCCAGACTTTCTGGGCCAGATCAACCAGCACGCCGTAGCGCATTTCGCAGGCGTAGTTGAGGCGAATGATGGCAACCTTGAGGCCGGCCGCCTCCGAGTAATGCTCGAAAGCGCGATCGCGGCCGAGGCAGCTCATGGCGTAATCGCCCAGCGGATTGGGCATGTCACTCTCGATCGACCCGCCGCTGGCCAGGGGCACCAGGCCGTACACGTTGCCGCTGGAGAACGAAGCGATGCGGCTGGTGGCAGCAAAGCGGCGAGCGACCATCGCGGGCAGGAAGGCGTTCATGGCCCAGGTCAGGGCGATGCTGCTGGATGAGCCGAACTTCATGCCCGCCATGTAGATGATATTGGGCGCATCGGGAAGCTGCTTGAGGAACTTCTCATCGAGCAGGTCGCCGGTGATATATTCAACGCCGTCAAGCTGCGTCCCGGCCGGGGGCTCGAAGCGATCGACAGCAATGATACGTCGCGTGGCGCCTGCTTCCTGATTGGCTCGCTGAATCATGCGCACCAGAGAGGGGCCGATCTTGCCGCCCGATCCCAGCACCATGAAGTCGCCCTTCAATCGCTTGAACATCGCCGTCACCGCCGGCGTCGGGCGCGACAGCAATTCTTCCAGTTGCTCCAGGTTCGCAATCGCTTCCATAATTCCATCCTTTGCCAAAAGTTGAAAACAAATGCGCCACGAAGGCACGAAGAACACGAAGGCAGACTCATTCAATCATTGCCATTCTTCGTGTCCTTCGTGTCTTCGTGGCTGATCTTCTTTATCAAAACAACACGCATCAATCGCCCAGTGCCAAGCGGGGATTGCTGCATGTCCACTGTTGAATCTGCTGATCACTTGCCCCCAAAGCACGGCGAAGATTGTCCGCAGCCTGGTTCATGGTCAGCGCCGAGCCCACCAGGTGGCTGCGATCCGGCGCCCAGGCAGCCAGGTCTTCGCTCACATCCACTTCCCATCGCCCCAAGCGATGCCGGCCCGGGCCCAGGCTCGCGGCCGCCATCGCATCGGTCACCACGATCGCCCGTTCGCCCGCTAACTTCAGGTAATTGCCCAAGGCTGCGAATGGCACGTGTACGCCGTCCGCGATGAAACACAGCCATAAGCGATCCGCCCGACTCAGCGCCCGCTGCACCACGTTGTCGTGGCGGTGCATCTGCATCGGGCAGCCGTTGCCCAGGTGCGTCCACATGGAAAGCCCGGCCTCGATGGCTGCGTCGAGTTGATCGAGCGTCGGATCACAATGGCCGGCCGAGACGATAATGCCTTGACTGGCGAGCATCTTCGTCACCGCCAGCGCAGGATCGCTCTCCGGCGCCAGCGTCACCAGTTTCGTCAGTCCGCCCCCGGCTTCCAGCAGTTGCCGCATCTCGTCGCCATTGGCCGGGTGAATCGCATCGACCGGATGCGCGCCGCGATAGCCGGGCGTCTCATTGATGAACGGCCCCTCGATGTGCAGACCCACGATCAACTGCTTCGCCAACTCATCCTGCTGCCGCAGTTGCACCAGCTTCGCCAGCCGCCGGCACATCACGTCGATGCGGTCGGTGATGATGGTCGCCAGCACGCCCGCATTGCCATCACGGCGCAGCGCTTCGCAGGCGTGGTGCAGGCTCTCGGCAGTCAGGTCGTCGCCGTTGAAATCGACGCCGGCATAGCCGTTGACTTGCAGGTCGAGGTAGTCGCAGGAGGCATTGTCGGCCGTGGCAGGCATATTCAGAATCCGTAATACATGAGTGAGAAGGGTGCCACGGCCGCGTGTCAGCCGTGTTGAGTTTCAGAGCGAGGTGGCATCGCACGGCCGCACGACGCGACCGTGGCACCCTGTGGCTCGAAGTCTCTTGTCGTCGCACACATGTCCTTAGCCTTTGAACTCTTGCAATTGCGATGTTGCAATTATATAATAACCACCGCAATGCTGCAAGCCGGCACCATCGCCGATCATCCCGCCTGGCCCCTGTTCCAGCAGATGGGCGAGCAACTGGTCCGTCACGGCGGGCCGCCGCTGTATGAGCAGGTCCGCGAGGCCGTGCGGGCCGCCATCGCGGCCGGCAAGCTCAAACCGGGCGAGCAGGTGCCCACTCAGCGCGATCTAAGCGCCCGCTGGGGCATCGGGGAAGTGACCATTCGCCGCGCTTTTCAGGAACTGGCCCGCGAAGGGCAACTGGTCGCCCGCACCGGCAGCGGCACCGTGGTGCGCGAGGGTTCGGCCGATCCCACGGCCGCCACCCGCACGCTGACCGTGGGCGTGGCCTTTGCCGACCTGGCGGATGGTTACCCCTTCATGCGCCCGCTGCTGGAAGGCTTGCGCGACACGCCGCGCTTCGTGGCGGTGCGCTTCTTCGATCTGCCGGCCGACGGCCAACAACACGAACCGCCCCGCCACAGTCCGTCGCTGATCGGGCTTGATGGTCTTGTCATGATGTCGCCGGTCAACCTCAGCCTGCTGGCGGCCGCGCGGCAGAAACTGTTGCCGTGCGTGCTGCTCTTTAGCGACATCGCCGACGGCTACAGCCGCTGCGTGGTGATCGACTACGCCCGCGGCGTGCAGCAGACGATCAAGCATCTCAAATTGCGCGGGGCCCGCAAAATCGCCCTGGTTACGGCCGGTCCTCTGCGCTTCAGCACCGGGCAACTCGTGGACGCCTACCACGACGCATTGGAACTGCACGGCCTGCGCCGCAATGATAGCTGGCTGATCCATGCCGGCTACGAAGAAGCGGAAGGCTATCGCGCCACCAAGCAACTGCTGGCAGGCAAGCAGAAACCCGACGCCATTCTGTTCGCCTCCGACTACCAGGCACGCGGCGGATTGCTGGCAGCCCACGACCTGAGCGTGCGCGTGCCAAAAGATTTGCGCATCGTAGGAGCAGGTCGCCACCTTGGCCCTGATGGCTGGTCGGTGCCGTTGACTTCCATTGATCTGCGCGTCAACGAAGCCGGCCGCCTGGCCCGCAGCGCCATCGAACAAGCGCTGCTGGGCGAAACCGCCGGCCCCTATCGCCTGTCCGTGCCCTCGCAACTGGTGGAGGGGCGAACTTCGTGACAAACGCGGGGATGGATGGCGGATGGCAGATGGTAGATGGCAGATAGTGTCAGCACGACCTGGCTGACAGGTCGGTCACATCTTGGCGTCAGACCGATGCATCACAATGCATGCTGCTGACGACTTGAACATGCGTACGTCCCATTTCTGTTCATTTGAATATCACCAATATATTGATATAGAATCAATAAAATTATTATTGACTTTCCGACATACCTCGGATATTTATGCA
Source organism: Phycisphaeraceae bacterium (assembly GCA_020849625.1). Classification (GTDB taxonomy): domain Bacteria; phylum Planctomycetota; class Phycisphaerae; order Phycisphaerales; family Phycisphaeraceae; genus JADLFV01. Next base: position 12,434 of record JADLFV010000044.1, on the reverse strand, counting down.
CTCAGCCAATCATTTAAGATTTAATATCGATTTTATCGCCCTCCCCCGGAGGCCGGCCCCGCATGCTGCTGATCGACAGCAAACCGCGTAATGGACACGACCTGACCCGGCAATTGCGCCAAGCGGTGGTCCGTCGCCGGTTGCGCCAGGGCGAGCGCCTGCCCACCATCCGACAGATCATGGATGAGACCGGCCTGACCTATCACGCGGTCAATCAGGCCATCGGCGTCCTCTGCCGCGAAGGCTTGCTTTCTTCGCGTAAGCGGGCCGGCACCTTCGTGACGGAGAACGCGCAGCACAGCGATGCCCCGGCCGCGGCCCTGCGCGTGTTCGCTCTGATCGGGCCGGAGTTGAGCACCGGCTTTTATCCCTCGCTGCAGAAGGGCTTCGACCAGTCCGCTCGCGCCTGCGGTTACCAGATCATCACCAGCAATACCGACAACGATGTGCACGTGCAGGCGGAGACCATCCTGCGCCTGATGGACATGTCGGTGGCCGGGGTCGCCATCGTGCCCGCCACGCACGGCCCATCGCCGGCCCACCACATCCGCCAGCTTCATCAGCGCGGCATTCCGGTGGTGGTGCTGCACCGGCCGATCGAAGGCGTCGCCGCTCCGCGCATCATCATTCCCGCCCAGAAGGTGGGCGAACTGGCAGCCAGGCAGATTCTGAAGCGCGGCCACCGGCGCGTGGCGTTCTGCGCTTCGCAGCGGGCTGGGTCTTCACTTGCATACGAGCAGGGCTTCCGCGCCGCGCTGAATGCAGCGGGCGTCGAGTTACCCGACAGACACGTGGACTTCGGCGACATCGTGCTATTCAACGACGCCGACTATGCCGCCTACGAGCAGCGCCTGGAGCGATGGTTCGATCAGCACATGAGCGGGCCCGATCGACCCACCGCGATATTCACCAGCTTCGAATCCATCGGGGAAATCGCGTATTTGCTGGCCCTTCGCCGCGGACTGCGCGTGCCGCAGGACCTGTCGATCGTCTCGGTCGGCGGGCGGGAACGCCACGGCGCGGTGATGCGGCGGCTGGCCTGCGTGACGCTCGACGAACAGCGGGCCGGCGAACTGACCACCGAACTGCTCGACCAGATGCACCGCGGCCAACGCCCCCTGGCGGGTGAACAGATCTTCACCATTCCCATTGATTTCGATGGTGCGGAAAGTCTCAGCGACGCTCCGTGAACGGCTCAGAGAAAAAAGGTTCCTGACACCTTTTTTTATAATTTGTGAAAAAACTGCACAAAAATGAAGTAAATACAAAAAAGGTTCCTGACACCTTTTTTGGGGTAGCGAATGGTTTATGGACTGATCCAAGGACAAACGACAGGCTCCCGGCGACACGTGGCGTCGGGGCTCCATGATGGAGATGAAAGGAAGCAAACGATGACATGCAATCACAAACTGGCAGTTTGGCTGATGGCCGTGGCGATACTGGTCATTTCGACTTCGATAGCGCGGTCGCAGGTCACGGTCTTTGCCGACAATTTCGAGGACACCACCGTCGTGCCCGGCTTGCCGGACGCGCCTCAGGTCGGCTCGTACCCCACTGTAGCGCCAACGATCCCTGAAGCGATGGTCGTGCTGGCGGGAAGCCCGCACCCCGACTCACCAGCGGGCGGCAACAACATCCTTCACACCACCGGCAAGGACCGCAACTACGGCATGTTCAGTTCGGCTGCCAACGGGGCCGGCATCGTGCGCCTCGAATTAGATGCGCGGCTCGACGCCAGCACCGACAACGCCTTCGGCCTGTTCGGCAACTCCAGCGGCGGCATCACCCTCGACTCGCTGAACATGACCGCCTGGGTCCGCACCGGTTCCGACGGCAAGGTGTACGCCTACAAGGCCGCTTGGATTGACACCGGCTTGACCCACACCATCGGCCAGTGGCAGCACTACGTCCTGGAATACGTGCTGGGCACTGATGAGTTCACGCTCACCGCCGGCGGCGGCAGCCCGGTGCTGTTGCCCTACCTGACCGGTACTTCCGCTACCCAGATCAACGGCGTCCTCTTCGGACAGGGCGGCACCAACTCTACAGTCGGCTACACCGACAACGTCGTGGTCAGCTTCCAGTCCAGCCTGCACCCCGGCGACGCCAACGGCGACGGCCTGGTCAACCTCGCGGACCTGCAAATCCTCGGCGATAACTGGCAGTCGAGCACCGGCTCGTGGGCGGCCGCCGACTTCACCCTCGACGGCACGGTCAACCTCGCGGACCTGCAGATTCTCGGCGACAACTGGGGCTTCGGCACCAGCACCGACGTGTCATTCGATGAAGCTCTGGCGCTGGCGGGCCTGGCCATCCCCGAACCGGCGAGCCTGCTGCTGCTGAGCCTGCTCGCCCCCGCTCTCCTGCGTCGCAGCAAGCCCGTATAAAGCGCCGGGCCGAAAAAAGGTTCCTGGAACCTTTTTTCTGTTTTGTGTCTTTTTAAGCTGAAAAATGAAGCAAATGAAAAAAAGGTTCCTGGTACCTTTTTCTGCTGCGGGGTGGTGCGATGCTCGGATGGGCATGGTTTGGCGTCAGGTACAATAGGTCCCGTAGGCGGGACACGTGCGTCCCCCAATGCAAACGCACCACACAATTGAAAGGCGAAGAACATGCGTGCTGTGACATGGCGGTCGGTGATGATGATGAGCGTCGTCATGGTGCTGGGTGTGCTGTGCTCGGTGGCGTGGTCGCAGTCTAATGAGACGAAGGTCGGCATTGACAAGGTTCCTGCACCAGTCAAGAACGCCATCCTCGAGACGGTCGGGACTGGCAGGCTGGTTGACATCGGCCAATTCACCGAGAACGGCAAGATCGTGCATTACGAAATCGAGATGATTGTGGACGGCCAGGAATATGACGTCCTGTTCGCTCCCGACGGCAAAGTTCTGGACAAGACCCACGAAGGGGCCGCGGGCGCCCAGAAAGCGCAACTGGAGGAAGTTGAGTTCTTCATCGAGTACAACGCCAGCGACAAGGATGCAGGCGTGCAGGTGTTTCTCGACGGGGCCGGCTGGGACTGGATCGAAATTTACAATCCCGCCGGAGCGATGATCTACCGGTTCAACACGGACAACGCTGCCAAGAACATCGGCATCACGGAGCTGTTCTTCGAGAGCAGCGAGCCTTCGTTCGACGTTCTGCCTTTCGCCGAACTGCTGAAGATGTATCCGGAAGGCGAATACGAGTTTGTGGGCCAGACCGTCAAGGGCGAGAAGTTCGAGAGCAAGACGCGCTTCACGCACATGGTCCCGGCTGCGCCCTTGGTTTCGCCCGCCGCTCATTCGGTGGTCGATCCGCAGCAGGCGGTCATCAGTTGGCAGCCGGTCACCGAGCCGCGTGGCATCAAGATCGCCAGTTACCAGGTCATCGTGGAGCGTGAGGATCCGCTGCGCGTGCTGGACGTCAAGAACCTGGCGCCCACGGCCACCCAGTTGCACATTCCCGCGGATTTCCTGGAGTACGACACACCCTACACGTTTGAAGTGCTGGCCCGGGAAGAAAGCGGCAACCAGACCATCACGGTCGGCTTCTTCCGGACCGCAGTCAAGCGCGAATAAACCGTTGTCCCGCCACTTGGCGGAAACATCACATAGCCTCGGCCAAGGCCGGGGCTATATGGGAAATGTTGCCATGCCACATCGCCACGCATTTACGCTGATCGAACTGCTGGTGGTGATCTCCATCATCGCGCTGTTGATCGCGCTGCTGCTGCCGGCCCTGCGGGCGGCGCGCGAGAGCGGGCGCACGTTGCAGTGCCTCAGCGCCCAGCGCCAGGTCGCCCTGGCCATGGTCGCCTACCAGGCGGACAACGACCAGTCGTTCCCCTGCTACTACTATGCGGGCCCTTCGGCAGCTCCCGGTTCGCCGCACGGCCAGCACCTGCACACCATGAACTGGGCCAACGCCCTGCAGCGCTTCAAGTATCTGCCCGGGGCCGCTCCGCTGCTGACCTGTCCCTCCTTCACCGATGGCAACAGTCTGCCCGTGCCGCCTCCGGGCAACGAGAAGACTAATCTCAACGCCTCGCACTTCGGGTACAACTACAAGAACATCGGCTCCAGTTTCTACGTGCCCGGGATCGCGTTCCCTGCCTATTCCTGGCAGCCGGCGCGGGCTGAGCACATCGCCAAGCCCGGCCGCACTTACCTGCTGATGGACTCCGTGCGTGACCTGCTGACGCGCAGCAATCAGGGCGCTTATGTGGTCGTGGACAGCTTCAGTCTCGCCGGTGGTTTCACGCCCTCAGCCCGGCATGCCGGCAGAAACCAGTTGAACCTGGTCTATGCCGACGCCCACGGCTCGACGATGATGATCGCCAATTTCATGGAGCCTTACGTCGAACTGGGCGAAAACCTCCCCAATCAGGAGAACGACTGGGACCGCGAGTGATCGCAGGCGCCCTCAGTCCGCATCCCGCATGAATGAGCCGCTTGTCCTTGGGTGCCACTGCCGCGTGCGGCAGTGTCTGGTCCATCGCACGGCCGGCGCGCGGCCGTGGCACCCGATACAGCAACATGGGATGCGCTACATGCAATCCACTTGCGATCGGCGGTGAAGCGCATTACAACGTGCTTCACGTGATTGCATCGTGCACGCTGGGGCAGGGAGCTACACCACATGGGCAAGGCCACGCACGCCACAACCGGTCGAAGCGATTTGCTCCGGCACGCCGGCGCAGCGGCGGCCGCCCTAGTGTTGCCGAGCTTGCCCGCTGCTGCCGCCGACGGCGCTGACTTCACCCTGCAAATCAAGTCGCGGCCCAACATCGTCTTGATCCTCGCTGACGACCTGGGGTACGGCGACCTGGGCTGCTACGGGCAGTCGGTGATTCAGACGCCCAACCTCGACCAGATGGCCCAGCAGGGCATGCGCTTCACCCAGCACTATGCCGGCTGCACCGTCTGCGCGCCGTCGCGCGGCACGCTGATGACCGGCCTGCACACGGGGCACGCCTACATGCGCGGCAACAGCAACGTGGCCCTGCCTTATGACACCGTCACCGTCGCCTCGCTGCTGCAACAGGCTGGCTACCGCACCGCGATGATCGGCAAGAGCAGCATCGCCTGCAACGATGACGATCCCGATCGCCCAAACAGGCTCGGGTTCGATCACTTCTTCGGCGTGCTCACCCACGAACAGGCCCATTACTACTACCCACCCACCGTGTGGCGCGACGGACAGGCCATCGAGCTGCCCGGCAATCACGGCAACGACGGCGACACCTACGTACACGATCTCTACATCGAGGACGCCAGGCAATGGATCGCACAGCAGGCTCAGTCGGACGAGCCGTTCTTTTTGTTCTACTCTGCCCATCTGCCGCACGCTTCGATGTCGGTGACCCAGGAATGGGTGGACAAGTATCGTGGCCAGGTGGGCGAGGATCGGGCGGTGGAGAACAAGCACTACGCGGACTGCGACGCTGTCAAGGCCACCTTCGCCGGGATGGTCAGCCGGCTGGACTGGGAAGTCGGGCAAATCCTCGAAGCATTGCGGCAGGCGGGCGCGGATGAGAACACCATCGTCTTTTTCGCTTCCGACAACGGGGCCATGAACGAGGGCGGCCACCTGGAAGAAGACTTCAACTCCTCCGGCCCGCTGCGCGGCGTCAAGCGCGATCTGACCGAGGGTGGCATCCGCACGCCGCTGATCGTCCGCTGGCCCAACCATGTTGAAGCCGGCGGCGAGTGTGAGCATGTCTCGGCCTTCTGGGATTTCCTGCCCACCGCCTGCGATTTGGCCGGCATCGCCACGCCCGACGGGCTCGATGGCATCTCCTTCCTGCCCGCCCTGGCCGGCGACTTGGCTAACCAGAAGCAGCACGAGTATCTCTACTGGGAGTTTCACGAACGCGACGGCCGCCGCGCCCTGCGCCTGGGCAACTTCAAGGTCGTCCAGAACGACGTGGACACCGGCGACAGTCCCATCGAGGTTTACGATGTGACGACGGACATCGGCGAAGAGCACGACATTGCCGACCAGCAGCCGGGGGTCGTCGCCCGGGCAAAGCAACTGTTCGTCGATTGTCGCACGACCTCGCCTCTGCCGCAGTTCAACTGGAAGACGCCCTGAACGGTGTTTATCGGCCGTGCCGATCGGGCGCAGTCTGGTTTTATGTTGCGGGCTTGGATTTAGAGACGTTCCAGACTAGCATTGTGGCCTTGAACACCACCCTCCTTACCGAACCGACCGCTCCCCGCACGCCACGGCCCCGCGAGAAAAACGCGAGCCTGGTCCGCGCCACCATTCCATTTGCCAAAGAGCATCCCCTGATCAGTTGGTGGCACCTGATCTCCACCACGCTGATCCTGGCGGCGCTGCTGGGCGCGGCCGCGTCGCCGCTGGCGTGGTGGGCGCGATTGGCTGCAGCCGTGCTCTCGGGATTGCTCATTTGCCGGCTGTTCATCATCTATCACGACTTCCAGCACAAGGCCATCCTCCGCGGCAGTCGCATCGCCAAGGCTTTCATGGCTTTCTTCGGCCTGCTCTGTCTCAACCCCGTCAGCGCCTGGAACCGATCCCACGAATATCACCACAAGCACACCGCCCAACTCAAAGGCGCCAGTCACGGCTCGTTCCCCGTGCTGACCACCACCGCTTACGCGGCCGCCTCCCGCTGGCAACGATTCAACTACATCGTGCAGCGCCATCCCCTGACGCTGCTGACCGGTTACGCCACGGTGTTCCTGTTCAGCATGTGCATGCGGCCGTTTCTGATCTCGCCGCGCCGTCACTGGGACTGCGCGGCCGCCATCCTGCTGCACGGCGGGCTGATCGCATTGCTGGCGGTGTTCGCGCCGTGGGCCATGCTGTTCGCCCTGCTGCTGCCGATGTTCATCGCGGCTGCGCTCGGGGCGTATCTGTTCTACGTGCAGCACAACTTCCCCCAGGCTGATCTGCGCGAGCGCTCCGACTGGGACTATGTTTTCGCCGCCCTGCACTCGTCCAGCTATCTGGACATCGGGCCCATGATGCACTGGTTCACCGGGAACATCGGCTACCACCACGTGCATCACCTCAACGCCCGCATCCCCTTCTATCGCCTGCCCCAGGCCATGGCCGCGATCGCGGAGCTGCAATCGCCGGCCACATCGTCATTGCGCATCTGCGAAATCTATCGCTGCCTGCGCCTGCGTCTGTGGTGCCCGCAGCGCAACTGCATGGTGCGTTCCGTGGCGGGGTGAAAGACCCCGGCTCCATATAGCCCGGCCATCCTGGCCGGGTCGCTGCACCCACGATGAATCGCCATAAAAAAACCCGCGCCGAAGCGCGGGCTGATGTGGATGATTTTCCGCGGGGTTGCTTACCAGCGCTCGCCGCCGCCGCGATTGCCGCCACGGCCGCCGCCACGGTTGCCACCGCGACCGCCGCCACCGCCGTAACCGCCGCCACCACGATTCTCGCGCGGCTTGGCTTCGTTGACGTTGAGGGTGCGGCCTTCGAACTCGTTGCCGTTGAGGGCCTCGATGGCCTTGGCGGCGCCTTCGTCGTCCATGGTCACGAACGCAAAGCCGCGCGGCCGGCCCGTGTCGCGATCGGTCACCACGGCCACTTCACTGACCGTGCCATAGTTGCTGAACAGCCCTTCCAGACTGTCCTGGGTGGTGTTGAAACTCAGATTGCCGACATAGATCTTCACAGGGAAGCTCCAGGGGTGAGGCGAACGTGTGAGCTGCCAGACAATGGAGCTTCGCGTAGCGTCTCGAATTGGGCCCGGCTCATACCAGGCAGGCGAAGCATTGTACCCACCCTCTTCCGCCAATACAATCAAATTCCGTACACCCCCCCAACCCGGGGTACCCAGGTGCGTGTCGGCCCATTGGGGGGGGGGAATTCGAAAATCGAAACTCGAAACTCGAAATAAATCCCAAGCCTCAAAGCCCAGGGTTCAACCTGGCGGGGCTTTTCCTGTTCGAGTTTTGAGTTTATTTCGGATTTCGAGTTTCGGGTTTCGAGTTTTTTGCCCTCGCCCAGCTACGTCAGCGGGTTGATCACCAGGCCCGTCGCCAGCTTGGGATAGAAAAACGTGCTCTTGGCCGGCATCACCTCGTTGGCCAGCGAAACCGCCATCACGCTGGCCAGCGGCGTCGGCTTCATCAGCACCCCCAGTTGACCCGGGGCCGATTCGGTCATCGCCATCAGCTCGTCGCCATCCGCGGTGTAGGCCATGCGGATCGAATCACTTCCGGAACAGAGCCGGGCACTGTGTGCCCGGAGTTCCGGGGGCGGACTCGCAGAGTCCGGCTCGCCCCCGCCCCCGAAGTGCGGCTTGAGCATCCCATCGATGATCGCGTGTTGCAGGATCGCCACGTCCAACTGACGCCACACCGCCGGCTTGTCCGCATGTGTGGCCGCCAAGGGATCACGCTCCCGGAAGCGGATCAGGTAGCGCTTCCGCGTGTCGCCGTCGTACAGCCCCATCTCGTGCTCGCCTCGCGGCGCAGCATCGCTCTCTTGCGCCATGATCCCCGTCTCCGGCAGCAGCGCCAGCAGGCGATCGATCGAATACCCGCTCATCCCACGCACCACCCGATGCGTCGGCAGCACGATCATCCCCGGATCTTCAGCCGCCACCAGCACGAACAGACAGCGCTGCGCCTCAGCCACCTCGCGGTGCTTGCCCGCATAGGTCAGGGCCGTGGTGTAACGGTGATGCCCGTCAGCGATGAACACGTTGGCGTCCTGGAAGAACTCACCAAGCTGCGCCACCTTCCGGGGGTCGTGAATCAGCCAGCAGCGGTGCTGCACGCGATCGTGAACGGTGGTGCCGAAGAAGTCCGGCTCGCCCTCGAACACATCCGCCAACAATGCGTTGACCAACTTCCGGGGGTCCGCATAAATGCCGAACACCGGCGACAACTGCGCCGCCGTGGCGTCCATCAGCTTGTATCGATCGTCCAGTCCACCCTGGATGGTCAGCTCGTGCCGGAAGATGCCGCCGCCCTTGCGATTGAACGGCTCGACGCCCAGGGCCGCGAACAATCCCCGCCGGTTGTAGCTGCGGCCCGCGACTTCGTATCGCTGCTCGTACGCCACCACCGCCGGCCGATCCACCCGCGCCAGCACGCCTGCAGCCAGCCATTGCCGCAGCGTTTCGCCTGCCTGCTGATACGCCTGGTCCGGCCCCACCGTCTTGGGCGGCGTCACCGGCAGATCGATCGCCACGATGTTGTGCTCATCGCGGGCTAACAATTGCCGCTTGGGCCCTTCATCCAGCACGTCATAGGGTGGCGCGATGCGCGTGGACAGGTCGCCGCGGGCGGCAAAAACAACAGCATTCAGAGCAAACAGGCGTGGCATAGGCGGGCAGCATAACGCTGAACGTGAATTGTTGCGATTTTCCGAATCCGTGAAATAAAACCGTCACCGGCCGCGTTGACTGGGCGTGAGATATGCAGTCATGAACGCCGTTGCTTCCATTTCGTCCCGCTGGACGCCGCACCGGGTGCGCAACCTGGTGGCCCGAATCCGTCACCGCCAGTTGCAGACCGCCCTGGCCGGAGACATCGTCCGCTCCGCCCTCTACGCCGAACGCGCCCGCCGCGTCCGCCTGCTGGCCTGTCATGCGCGCTGATCGTCCCGTGTAGATCCCCAAAGCCCACCCACTCCCGTGGGTGGGTAGCTACCACGCCAGCCACCCCATCACCGCGCCGCCGGCAATCAGCCACGTCGCGCTGAGCCTGTAACGCAGCAGCAGCAGCGAACTGACCGCCGCCGCGATGATCGTCAGCGCATCAATCAGCGACGCCCGCGCCAGGTTGAAGCTGACCACCACCATGATCGCCAGCGCCCCGACGTTCACCCCGTCCAGCACCTCGCCGGTCAACGCCGAGCCACGCAGCCGGGGAATCAGCGGCCCACTGATCGCCACGAACACGAAGGCCGGCAGAAAAATCCCCACCGTCGCCAGCACCGCCCCCGGAAAGCCCGCCAGTTGATAACCGATGAACGTGGCCGTGGTGAACAGCGGACCCGGCGTGACCTGACCCACCGCCACCGCGTCCAGCAGTTGCGCCTCGCTCATCCAGCCCCAACGCTCCACCAGGTCCGCTCGCAGAAACGCCAGCAGCACATACCCGCTGCCGAACAGCACCGATCCCACCTTCAGAAAAAAAAGAAACATCGCGCCCAGGCTGAACGGCGTCGCCGCTGCACCGGCCGCACCCAGCGTCATCCACGGCAGCACCGGCCAGGCGCTTACCGCCAGCAGCGGCAGCCCGTCCCCCGGCTTGCCGCGCTTCAGGCCGTGGATCAACGCCATCACCGCGCCGCTGCCAAACAGCACGATCAACTCGTGCAGTCCCATGAATCCCGCCGTCATGGCTGCCGCCCCCAGCGCACCCAGCAGCCGCGTCTTGATCGCGCTGCGCGACAGACGCCACAACGCCTGGATCAGAATCGCAATGACCACCGGCTTAATCCCGTACAACACACCCTGCAACTGCGGCAACGCCCCGTAACGGGCATAACCCCACGCGATCACGCTCACCAGCACGAAGGCTGGCAGAATGAAACAGCAGCCCGCCACCAGCAACCCGCGCCATCCCGCCCGCGATCGCCCGATGTGGATCGCCAGTTCCGTTGAGTTGGGCCCCGGAATCAGGTTGGCCGCTCCCAGCAGGTCCAGAAACTCCGCCCGGCTCAACCATTTTCGCCGCTGCACAATCTCCTGCTCCATGATCGCCACGTGCGCCGCCGGCCCGCCAAACGCGATCAACCCCAGTCGCAGAAACACACTCGCCAACTCACGCAGCCGACCGGCATGTGAAGCATCATCCGACACGCAGCCGCTTTCCTCTGCACGGGACATCGCAACACAATAGCACCGACTGTCAGCGCAATGCCTGCCAGCACCCCCAAAAGGTTCCAGCAACGCCCTGTCGAAATCCTCATGTTGACCAAAGCCCGGCCACTCCCGTGTCCGGATCCCCCACCGGAGTGAAAAAGGTTCCAGGAACCTTTTTACAGATTTTTGGTATTTTCCCAGAAAAAAGTGCATTTTAACAAAAAAGGTGCCAGGAACCTTTTTGAGCGGCCGTCGCTTAGGGCTTGGCCATGATCCAGCCGTAGTGGTGCGGAAGCAGGTCGATCTTGTCGCGCACCGCCGGCTCGAAGCCCGCCTGCCGGGCCCAGTCGCGGCAATGCTCGGGATGCGGACGGATGGCCAGCGAAGGGCCGCGCGGCGTGGCGGAATCGTGATTCCAGTGCATGATGCCCAGCCGCCCGCCCGACGACAGCACGCGGTAGGCCTCGCCCAGCAGCACCTGCGGTTGTTCGCAATGCAGAATGTTGAACAGCATCACGTAATCCACGCTGCCGTCCGCCAGCCCCGTGCCGTCCGCCATGAAGTCCCGCCGGTCCACTCGCACGTTACTCAGACCAGCCTCGCTGGCTCTCTGCGCGGTTGCTGCGATCATTTCCGCATCGATGTCCAGAGCGTACACGATTCCGGGGGTCCCGCGAACGATCCGGGCGGCAGGAATGGTGAACGTGCCGTAGCCGCAGCCGAAGTCCACCACGTCGCGGCAAGATTCGGTCAGCCCGAGTTTCACCAGCGTCTGCTGCGGCTGAAAGAATCCCGACCACATCGACTCATCCGGCATGCCGCTTTCGCGCGTCTTCATCGTTCATCTTCAGAACGTCAGAACTCGATCACTGCCACGCACCTACAGTAATAATCAACAGGGTCAATAATCAATAAGGTCAGACCTGCGCTTTAGAAAAGCTTTTCTGTTGACCGATACAGGGGCGGCCAAAAAGGTTCCAGGAACCTTTTTTTAGAAATATGGCATTTTCAGCTATATTTTTGGCAAAAATCAAAAAAAGGTGCCAGGAACCTTTTATCCTTTTCCTGTAAACGCGACACCATCACGGAGGGCGCAGAGGTCCAGAGGCGCGGAGAAGATCGGCCGGATGCGAGCGATTGGCTTGCGCTGTGCCTCTGGGCCTCTGGGAACTCTGTGATGGCATCCGAGCGCTGTGTGACCATCGCGCCAGGACCACCGCCAGAGACCTGTAATCGCCGCCGGCGCGCACAGAATGGTCAGCGATTTTCATTTTTTTGGAAGTCGTGCGAAATAATTTCTATTGCTGATCCTGCCCGCACTTACGCTCTTTTTCGCCCCCTCAAAACAGCCCCCGGCGCGCACAAACGTGACGCTTGGCCCTTTTATAGGAAGGCCGTCCGGTTTCGGATGAGGCTCAATTGCTTGATTACCCCCAGTCGCCTGAGTGGAAAAAAACGCTCGGCACGGACGCGACTGAGCGCAAGTGAGTGAGTGCTGCTTCGACGCCATCGGCTTGACGTACGTCCGCCCGTGCCCGGATTCCAAGCGTTCAGAAACCCCCGCCCCCCGGAAGTTGAAATAAATACTTCCGGGGGCGGAGGCTGACAGGCGCGTCGCCTACCGGCTCTGCGGGGCCTCGGCGAAACT
>JADLFV010000043.1 GCA_020849625.1 Phycisphaeraceae bacterium | reverse complement strand
GATTCACGTCAAGTATCTGACACAAGAGATGAAGCCATATCGCGATTTCGCAGCGCTTTGATCCGGTTCCAAAAAAACGTAACACCTCACCCGCCTGCAACGACTTCGTCGGGCAGGGGCGGTAGTTTCCCGCTTTGCAGCAGCTCGCGCAGCGCCGCGGCGATGGTTTTGGTCGGGTCGTGGCCGCGCAGGCGCAGCGTGCGGTAGATGCTCATCAGCGTCGCCTGCGTCGCGGCGCCTTGTTCGCTGCGATTGCCCAGTTGATTCTTGCGCATGATCACCGCCGGCCTGATCTGCCGCTCGGCGTGATTGTTGTCCGGCGGTACCCCCGCGGTGTCCAGGAACGTGAACAGCTCGTCGCGGTGTTTGCTCAATCGCTGGCCCAGCCGCTTCGTGTCGGCATCGATGTAACTCGCGTCCGCCAGCGCGCACAGCCGCCGATGGATCAGGCGGATTCGATTGGCGTATCTCTCCCTGGTGAAATCGGGCCTTTTTCGCAGTTTCAGTCCGTCCTTGAGCAACCTTCGCAGTTGCCTGGCAAATCCCTTCCACTGCATCGACGTGTTGTGCTCGTCCACCTTGATCAACTCGCGCAGCAGATGCGGGATGCACTTCTGGCGGTCGGCGGCCTCGATGCTTTCATACGCGGCCCAGAAGTCGGTCACCAGCGTCCCCTGGTACGCCTCGACGAAAAACTTCTGCAAGGCCGGCGAACCGCGGCTTTGGTCGATCATGTAAAAACAGGTGCGGTGATTGGCGAAGCACCAGAGCCAGTAGGTCATGCCGTCCACGCGCCAGCCGGTCTCGTCGGCGTGCAGCACCGCGCCGGCCTTGGCCTCCTGTTCGATCTGCTGGTACCAGGGCGACAGCGCCTCGGCCAGCCGCCGCCAGCCGTCCAGGAGTCCCCCCGCGCTGATCCGCGTGTGCAGGTGACCGGCGAGGATGTCGCGCACCTGGCCGATGCTGATGCCCAGGCCGTAGTGGAACCAGCTCGACAAGGCGATCACGTGGTGGCCCAGCGTGGCGTTGGGCATGGCGTCGGGGACGACCGGTTCGACGTGCTTGTCGCAAATCGGGCAGTAGTCGCGGTGGATGGTGTGCTCGGTGACCTGGGGCTGGATCTGCTCGGGAATGTCTTCGGTGATGCGCGTGCGGGTGCGCTTGCAGCGCTGCAACTGGCCGTGGCAGTGGGGACAGGCCGCCAGGCGGTGTTCCTTGCGATCGTCGATGACCGGCGGCGTGGGACGGCGCGTTCCGGCGTGACCGGGCCTGGCCCCGGGACTTTTGCGGCGGCGCTTGTCCGCCGGCGGCTTGGCGTAGACCGGGATCATCGCCGAAGGGGTGGAGGGCGAGGGGGCCTGCAGGGCCGACACGTGATCGGCCATCGCCAAGGCAAAGAACGTCACCGCCTCATCCCCCAGCTGCGGCAGCGTCCGGGCCATTTCGCGCGACAACGCGCCTCGCTTGGCGGCGTCGAGGATCTGGGCCAGGGTCGGGGATGGTTGAACAGCGGCGACGATGCGGGAACATTTACTTCAAGCGGGAAAATAGCGCAATGCCTGACATGCGCCGAACATTGCAGGGGGCTGATGTGTTACGAAATTACCAGGGCCTTGCTCCCACGCTGGTACGCCATCAGGCGCTGTTGAATTGTATTGCGGACTGATGGTCGCGCCTCCTGGGGGCCACACAGAATCTAATCCGGTCTGGCCGTTATATCGGAGTGTCTTGTATTGTCCGATTCCAATATCGAAGTAGCGATAATCGTCATTCACGATTTGCAGGTAATTCCAAACTCCGGTCCTCCCGGTCCAATTGGTGGGCATAGTGAGCCAGTTGGTCCAGTGGAACCCCGAAACAGAATCTGCATCGGCACCGAGGTCGACTTTATCTTGAATCTGATTTGCATTATTGATCACGTGGGTCAACTGTGGCGTACCATATGTACGCGCAAACTCAGTTACCTCCGGTTGAAGTACCGTCATCTTCAACGTACCGGAGAGACCGACTCCGTTGATCTGTAGGTCGCAGGCGACATCAATGTTTTCGGCCGCCTGTGCAAATGACCAATGTACCGTCATCCCGTGATCTGCCTCAGAATTTCCAGAGAATGGTTCGACCCATGCAGCATCATGTTTAGGGTTGAGTCCAAAGTCGCGCTTCCATTCAAGGAATGGTTGGCCGCCGGTTACAGTCCATGCGGGGGCTAAGTTCAGTGTCCATTCCCATGGTGCTTCGACGCTCACAGCTGCGCCGATGTATTGTCCGACCATCACTGCGGTGGCATGCGCCTCCTCGGGACCCACTTGACCGTTGATTGAGATAATCAAATTAACCGCGGCATATTGGTGCTCAGAGAGCTGATTATCGCCGTTGTCGGTACTGGTCAATCTGACGTTGATATCGTCGAGGCTCGTGCTGCCCTGTTTGACTTCCAACCAGACTCTTGAGGGGACTTGGCTTGGGTCGGTCCAGGTAATGGTCCCGTTGTCGTCCAGTTGAAGTTCCTTGGACTGTGAGTCGTAGATGTTGAAGAAACCGGAGGTGGTGATGAGTGTGACGCTGGTATTGGAGGTGTATCCGTCAGGAAGGTTGAGCGCGAGTTCGTAGAGGTCGTCGTCGGCTCCGATGTCTCGGGACGCCGGGTCGATGTAGTCGGTCGTATTGTTCCCGTCATCGTCGTCGTAGTTGGCGACCAGCATTCCACCGTCTGCTACGGCGTTGCCTTGGCTGTCGCGGAGCGTGAAGGAGAGGTC
>JADLFV010000042.1 GCA_020849625.1 Phycisphaeraceae bacterium | reverse complement strand
CGCCTTGCGTCGCGGTGACTTCGAACAGGCGCAAAAAGAACTTGCACAGATGATCGACAAGCTGGAGAAGGGCAACTACAGCGAGCAGGAAAAAGAGCAGCTCAAACAGCAGTTGCAGAACATGAGCGATCAGTTACAGCAGATGGCCCAGAACGCGGCCGCCCAACAGCAGCAGGCCCAGCAGCAGATTAACCAGCAACTGCAACAGGCCGGCCTTTCACAGCAGCAGGTCCAGCAACTGCAGCAGAACGGCTACAACCAGCAGCAGATGCAGCAGGCCCTTCAGCAGTCGGGCATGAACCAGCAACAGGCCCAGCAGATGGCCCAACAGATGTCGCAGCAGGCGCAGCAGTCGCAAAGTCAAAGCCAGAGTCAGAGCCAGAGCCAAAGCCAGAGCAGCAGTCAATGCCAGGGCCTGGGCTCCTCACTGGGCACGCTGGCCTCATCGATCGGTCAGGGCCAGGGCCAGCAGCAGGGCGCCGGCCAGGCTGGCTATTCCGCCCAGCAGCAGATCGCCCAGATGGCCCAGATGCAGCAGCAAATGCAGCAGATGCAACAGGCCCAGAGCCAGATGGCCTCCGCCCTGCACAACCTCAATGCGCAGCAGGGTCAAGGCCAGGGTCAGGGGCAAGGGCAAGGGCAAGGTCAGGGGCAGGGCCAGGGCCAGGGTCAAAGTCAGGTCAGCGGCGCGGGTAGCCAGCCATCGCAGCGCGGCGGCCGCGGTGGTCGCGAGGCCGGCACCGGTGACGGTGGGGCGGAACTGGGCGTGGAAAAAAATCTCAGCGGCCAGTATCAGGCCGCTTACGAAGGCGACATCAAACAGCGTGAAGGCCGGGTGATCGCTCAATGGCAGACCTTCGGCGAAGTCGCGGCCGGCAAACCGACCGTGGAATACAACACCGCGGTGACCGAAGCCCGTAGTGTCGCCGAGCGAGCCGTGGCCGACGACCGCGTGCCGCGCCGCTATCACGGCGCCATCAAGGAGTACTTCAACCAGTTGCCCGCCTCGCCGGACAAGGTGCGCCAGGCCCCGGCGGCGCCGAGATGAATCGGGTCTCGGGTCTCGGGTTTCGTAAGGCATTGTTCCCGAACCCCGATACCCGAACCCCGATACCCGCGATGAATCGGGTCTCGGGTCTCGGGTCTCGGGTTTCGTAAGGCATTGTTTCCGATACCCGACACCCGAACCCCGATACCCGATACCCGATTCCCCATGAACTTTCGTTTCGATCATCCCGAACTGCTGGCTTTGCTCCTGCTGGCCGGGCCGATCGTGTGGTTGGGCATGCGCTCGCTGGCGACGCTGGAGCCGGCCCGGCGCTGGACGGCAATCGCCCTGCGCCTGGCGGTGCTGACCATGATCGTATTCATGCTGGCCGGGCTGCAGGGCGTCACCCGCCACAGCGACCTGACCGTGGTGGTGGTGCGCGACACCAGCGAATCAGTCCGCCGCCTCGCGCGGCCGCCGACGGATCAGTTCGAGTCCACCGACGCCTGGCTCGACTGGTACGTGCATGAAGCAACCGGTGACAAGCGGCAGAGCGATCGCCTGGGCCTGGTCACCTATGACAGGCAGGCCGCGGTGCGCGTGCTGCCCGGCGAGGTGGAATACCTGGACCTGGCTGCCACCGTCGATCCGCGTGACGGCACGGACTCAGCGTCCGGCCTGCGCAGCGGGTTGGCCATCCTGCCCGGCGAAACCGCATCGCGCCTGCTGCTGATCAGCGACGGCAATGAAACCGTCGGCGACCTGATCGCCGCCGCCAAGGAAGCCGCCGCCGTAGGCGTGAAAGTGGACGTGCTGCCGATCCAGTTCAGGCTCAGCCGCGAGGTGATGGTCGATGCGGTTTACGCGCCCACCGATGCCCGCGAAGGTCAGACCGCCGGCGTGCGCGTTGTGCTGCGCGCCACCAATCCGACCTCCGGCTCGCTGCTGCTGTTTCACGATGATCAAGCCGTCGGCAGCGGTTACACGATCAGCGAATCCGACTGGTCGCTGGAGACAGATTTGTCACTGGACCCGGTTGCTCAAACCGGGGCTCGATACATCGCGGTCAAACAGATCGACCTGCCGTTGTCCTTCTCCGGCGTCAACCGTTTTCGCGCCGTTTTTGAGCCGCAGGCGACAGCTTCATCCGGCAATTCCGCCGGTAATTCCGGGGGTGACACCGTGTCGGTCAACAACCGGGCCGAGGCTTTCACGCTCGTGGATGGCGAAGGCCGCATCCTGCTGGTCAACAATGTGCCCGGCCGCAGCGGCCAGGTTCTACCCGCCGCACTGCGCAGTCGCGGCCTGGCTGTGGATGAGATCGACGCTTACGCCATGCCCACCAACCTCGGCGAACTGCAACGCTACGACGCGGTCATCTTCCAGAACGTGCCGCAGGAGCAGATCACTCTGCCGCAGCAGAACATGATCGCCCGTTACGTCAACGACATGGGCGGCGGCTTTCTCATGGTCGGCGGCACCGATTCATTCGCGGCCGGCGCTTGGACCAACACCCCCATCGACCGGATTCTGCCCGTCGAGTGCCAGATTCCCTCGCAGGCCCAGCTTCCTTCCGGCGCATTAGTGCTGGTGATCGACCGCTCCGGCTCGATGACCAGCCCCGTGGCCGGCAGCAACCGCTCGCAGCAGGAACTGGCCAACGAAGCGGCTGTGCTCGCCCTGTCCACGCTGTTCCCGCAGGACCTGGTCGGGGTGGTCGTCTTCGACAGCGATGCCACCTGGGTCGTCAAGCTCCAGCCCAACAACGATCCGGCCGGCGTTGCTTCCGTCGTCCGCTCCGTGCAGCCCATGGGCGGCACCAACATCTACTCCGGCCTGCTCGAAGCCTACAAAGCCCTGGCACCCATGCGCGTGCAGGATGCGGCCGTGCGCCACGTCATCCTCCTGACCGACGGCCAATCCACGCCCCCG
Organism: Phycisphaeraceae bacterium; assembly: GCA_020849625.1. Lineage (GTDB taxonomy): Bacteria > Planctomycetota > Phycisphaerae > Phycisphaerales > Phycisphaeraceae > JADLFV01. The sequence continues at coordinate 27,682 of JADLFV010000042.1, read as the reverse complement.
CCCGGCGGCTCCTACACCAGCCTCGTCCGCGACATGGTCATGCACGACATCAGCCTCTCGACCATCGGCGTCGGTGATGGCCATGATGCGGCCCTGCTCAACCAACTGGCCATGATGGGCAACGGCACCTATCACCCCATCAAAAATCCCAACGTCCTGCCCCAGGTCTTCATCAAGGAAGCCAAGACCATCCGCAAAAACCTGATCAAAGAACTGCTGTTCACTCCCACTCTGCACAACACCGGCTCACCGATCATGTCCAACATCGCGGCGGTGCCCCAACTGCGCGGCTTCGTGCTCACCGGGCCCAAGCATGATCCGCGCGTCTTCATGCCCATGACCGGCCCCGAGGATGAGCCGATCTTCGCTCACTGGCAGGTCGGCCTGGGACGTTCGGCCGCGTTCACCTCTGACGCCACCAATCGCTGGGCCGTCGATTGGCTCAACTGGGACGGCTACGCGGACTTCTGGGCTCGCACCCTGCGCACCATCGCCCGGCCCGCCCAGTCACGCAACGCCGATCTTCTGACCGACATCAACGGCGGCGTGCTCAACATCCGACTTGACGCTGAAACCGCCGACCAGGATGGCACGCAATTCAGCAAAGTCGTGGCTGCTGTCATTCAACCCGACGGCTCGGCCATCACCCAGGAACTGCCCCAGACCGGCCCCGGCCTCTATGAAATCTCGCTTCCCGCCGAGCAGAGCGGCAGCTACGTCGTGCGATTGTTCATGCAGCAGCCCGACGGTTCACGGCAGCAGGTCTATGGCGGCGTCAGCAGTCCGCCCGGGGCTGAGCTTCGACGATTCACCAGCAATCTGCCGCTGCTGGAGCAGGTGGCCCAGATCACTGGCGGCCGGTTGCTCGATCCCAACGACCCCTCTCAGGCTCACCTGTATCAGCGCGATCAGGAGTACGTCAGTCGCACGATGCGCCCCCTTTGGCGCAGCTTGTTGATCTGGCTGCTGGTGCTGCTGCTGCTGGATGTGGCCTGCCGCCGCATCGCCTGGGATCCGGCCGCGATCGCCGCCTGGTTCCGCGCCCGCTGGCGTATACTCTTCGCCCGGCGCGAGGTGGCCGCCGAAGCGACGCTGGCAGCGCTCAAGACCCGCCGCGCCCAGGTGCGGGCCGACCGCAGCGAAAACGCCGGCCGCAAGTTCGAAGCCTCCGCCGACTTCCAGGCCGCCGACGATCTGGCCGCTGCCGTGGGCGGCGCCAAGGAAAGCGATACGCACGAGTTGGCACCGATCGACGACAACGAAGCGGAGATCATCGAAGACGACGCCTCCACCACCAGCCGCCTGCTGGCCGCCAAGCGACGTGTGCGTACACAACAAGGCGAGAAGCCATGACCGTTTAGCAGGCGAGTTTGCTCGCCCCTGACATAAACCGGCGGAACAAGTTCCGCCGCTAAACAGCGTAAGCACTCAAGGAGATTCACCATGGCCCAATCCGATGAACAGAACTTACTGAACCAGGCCGAGCAGTTTCGTGCCGATTACCTGGCCGTGCGCCGGCAGGTGGGGCGCATGATCGTAGGGCACGAGGAAGTGCTCGACGGCGTGCTGGCGTGCCTGTTCATCGGCGGTAACGTGCTGCTGGAAGGCGTGCCGGGGCTGGGCAAAACGCTGCTGATCCGCACGCTGGCTCAGGCGCTGCGCCTGGACTTTGCCCGCATCCAATTCACGCCCGACCTGATGCCGGCCGACATCACCGGCACCACCATTGCCGTAGAAGTGCAGACAGAAGGCGGCGCGACTGCCCGTGAGTTCCGCTTCCAGAAGGGCCCCATCTTCGCACAGATCATTCTCGCTGACGAAATCAACCGCGCCACGCCCAAGACCCAGTCCGCCATGCTCGAAGCCATGCAGGAACGCAGCGTCACCGTCGGCGGTGTCACGCACGAGATGGCAAAACCCTTCTTCGTCATGGCCACGCAGAACCCCATCGAGCAGGAGGGAACATACCCGCTGCCCGAAGCCCAGCTCGACCGTTTCCTGTTCAAGCTCGACGTCGGTTACTCCTCGCGCCTTGAACTGCACGAGATCGCCAACCGCACCACCAAGGCTGATTTGCCGCGGATCAATCCGGTGCTGGATGCCGCCAGGATTATCGAGTATCAGCAGCTTGTCCGCCGCGTGCTGATCGCTCCGCACGTGCAGGACTACGCGGTCCGGGCCGTGCTGGCCACGCATCCCGACCCCCGCAATGGCGAGTTCACTGGCGCACTGACGCGCCAGTTCGTGCGCTTCGGCGGCAGCCCCCGCGCCGTGCAGGCCCTGGTCCTCGGCGGCAAGGTCCGCGCCTTGCTGGATGGCCGCACGCACGTCAGCATCGACGATATCAAGGCGATGATGCTGCCGTCCCTGCGCCACCGCATCCTGTTGAACTTCGAAGGCCAGGCTGAGGGCGTCACCAGTGACATGGTGGTCAACGACGTGATCGACAATTTGGCCGCCGAAGTGCCGGGCTTGCCGGCATAGGAATTGGAACCGCAGAGACGCAGAGGACACAGAGGAAGACTAGAAAACTCATTGAAGAAGGAAACCAGGAACCCAGGAAACCATGAATAAGATCGTGTGAATTGTTTTTTATTCCTGCCTTCCTGGTTTCCTTCTTTTATCATGCCTTCCTCCGCGTCCTCTGCGTCTCTGCGGTTCAAAACAAATGAGTGAACAGCTAACCCAACCCGAAACGCTGCTCTCTTCGAGCTTCATGCGCTCGCTCGATCGCCTGGACATCCTGTCACGCAAGATTCTGCGCGGCAAGCAGCAGGGTGAGCGGCGAAGCAAGAAGAAGGGCCAGTCCATCGAGTTTGCCGACTATCGCAACTACGTCGTCGGCGATGACCTGCGTTTCATCGACTGGAACCTCTATGCCCGCCTCGATCGTCTGTTCGTGCGCCTGTTCATGGAGGAGGAAGACCTCTCGGTCAGCATCGCCCTGGATTGCTCAGCCTCCATGGACTACGGCGATCCCAACAAGCTGCTGTACGCCAAGCGCATCGCGGCCGCACTGGGCTATCTGGCCCTCGTCCACTACAACCGCGTCAACCTGTACGCCTGCAACGTCACGGTGGTCGATCATCTGTCTTCCCTGCGCGGCCGCCGGCCGATCCCGCGCATGCTGGCGTTCCTCCAGCAGCAGCAACCAAACTCGGACGAGTCACTGCCCGCCCCCGGTAATTTCGAGCAAACGTGCAAAAAGCTGGCGATCCTCCAGCGGCAGCCGGGCGTGGTGATCCTGCTGAGCGACTTCTTCGACAAGGGCGATCTGTCCGCCGCGCTGCGTTATCTGGCCGCCGACCGCTACGACGTGTATTGCATCCAGTTGCTCAGCCCGCAGGAGACTGAGCCCGCTTCCGGGGGGATCATCGGCGACCTGCGCCTGCGCGACATGGAGGACGGCGACCTGGCCGAGGTAAGCGTCACGGCGGCCCTGATCAAGCGTTACCAGAAAAACCTCCAGGCCTACTGCCGGCACGTGCGCGAACAATGCCTGCGCCGCGGCATAGTCTATCTGATGAGCGAAACCAGCCTGCCATTCGATTCGCTGGTGCTGAAGTACCTGCGGCAAAGAGGACTATTGGGATGAGGGAATTGAACCGCAGAGACGCGGAGGACACAGAGGAATGCAGGAAATGAATGAGAAGCTGAACAAGTTGACGGAGGCGGTGATCGGGGCGGCGATCGAAGTGCATCGCGTGCTGGGGCCCGGCTTTCTTGAATCCACTTATGAAAAGGCGTTGTCCATTGAATTGTCGCATCGAGGGATCAGGCATGTTTGCCAGCAGCCGGTTCAACTGTCCTACAAAGGCCAGGCGATCGGAGAAGGAAAGTTGGACCTGTTGGTGGATGACCAACTGGTGATTGAATTAAAAACCATTGAGCAGTTCGCCCCGATTCATACTGCCCAGGTGATCTCGTATCTCAAAGCTACTGGCCTTGGACTGGGTTTGCTCATCAATTTCAACGTGACAGTTCTCAAAGATGGAATCCGTCGTGTGGTTTTGTCTTCCTCCGTGTCCTCTGCGTCTCTGCGGTTCAAAACTGATACACCATGAGCTTTCTCAATCCCATCATGGCTCTGATCGCAGCCGGGATCACGATTCCCGCGTTGGTGGCGTTGTATTTCTTGAAGCTGCGGCGGCGGAACATGGTGGTGCCTTCGACGCTGCTGTGGAAGCGGGCGATTCAGGATTTACAGGTCAATTCGCCTTTCCAGAAGCTGCGGCGGAATCTGCTGCTGTTGCTGCAACTGCTGATCCTGATCGCGCTGCTGCTGGCGTTGGCGCGGCCGGCGACGCGCACGGCGGCCGAGCCGGGGCAGCGCGTGGCGATCGTCATCGATCACTCGGCTTCCATGAACGCCACTTCCGGGGGTACCACTTCCGGGGGCGGCACGCGACTGGATGCCGCCAAGGATAAAGCTCTGGAACTGATCGACGCATTGGCGGGCGGGCAGGCCATGGTGCTCTGCTTTGCCCAGTCGGTGAAGGTGGTGCAGCAAACCACCGGCGATGTGACGCTGCTTCGCCGCGCTGTTCGCGACATCGAGCCCACCGATCAGCGATCGCACCTGGATGAGGCGCTGAAGCTGGTTGATGAGTTCGCCCTGGCCAACGCAGCCGACGCATCCTCGGAATCGAAGATGCGCGTGTACGTGCTCAGCGACGGGCGGATTCATACCGATCAGCAGGAGCCGCTGGCGTTGCGCAGCGCGGAACTGACTTACGTGAAGATCGGCGCCGAGCGGCAGCCGGACAACCTGGGCATTGTTTCTTTCGCCGCCCGTCGTGATGCGGACAAGCCGCAGTTGGTGCGCCTGCACGCGCGCCTGAACAACTGTGGCGTCAATCCGGTGGAAGCGAACCTGACCTTGTCGATTGACGGGCAGGCGGTGAATGTGCAGCCGGTGCAGGTTTCGCCCGGTGGCTCGGTGCAAAGGCAGTTCGAGTTGACCATGCCCGACTCGGCCCTGTTGCGCCTGTCGCACGATCATGGCGATGATCTGACGGCTGACAACGAGGCGGTGCTGGTGCTGGCGCCGTCGCGCCGCCTGAGCGTGCTGCTGGTCAGCGAGGGCAATGCGTTTCTGGGAAGTGCCGTCGCCAGCGTGGGCGTCAAGCGCCTGGTGGTGATGTCGCCGCAGAAGTACGAAAACCAGGACCCGGCCACGCTCGCCCGCGGCGGGTGGGATGACGGGCAGGGTGAAGGTTTCGACGTGATCATCTTCGACAGCTATGCCCCCCGGAAGGTTCCCCCGGCGGACAGTTTGAGCTTTGGGGCTGCGCCGCCGCTGACGGGTTTGGAGTTGAAGCCCGCCCGCGACGGCGAACAGGAGTGGCAGTACGTACTGGACTGGGATCGAGCCGATCCGCTGATGCGTTACGTGGTGCTGGACGACGTGGTGATTCACAAGCCGGGGCGGCTGGTGGTGCCGGCCGAGGCGCGGGTGCTGGCCACGGGGTTGAGCGGCCCGGTGATCGCGGCCGTGCCTCGCGAGCGGTTGCAGCACGTGGTGGTCGGCTTCAATCTGCTGGACAGTTACTGGCCGATGTACGTCAGCTTCCCGGTGTTCGTCAGCAACGTGATGCGCACGCTGGGGCTGGACGGCCTGGGCGATGAGGCGGCGCTGGCCTACAGCACGGGACAGGTGGCGACGGTGCCGGTGACGGCTGGGACCGAGGTGATCTACACCGGCCCGGCCACCATGAAGCGCCCGGTGCGCCACGGCGAAGCGGTGCTCGAGTCTTTCGAGAAGGTCGGCGTGTACGTCACGAGTAACCCGGATGTCTCCGCGCCATTCGACCGCCTTGCGGTGAACCTGCTGGATGCGCTGGAAAGCGATTTGCGCGTGGCGGACAAAATCGAAGTGGGCGCGGTGGATGCCCGCGGGCAGGTGGCGACCGCCAGCGTCCGCCGCGAAGTGTGGCGCTGGTTCGCATGGGCGGCTCTTGGCGTGCTGCTGATCGAATGGTTAATCTATACCCGTCGCATGCATCTGTAATCCCGCGCGGGTAAGGAGACATTTCATGCAACGTAACATGGGCTGGCTGCTGCTGGTGCTGCTGCAAGGGGTTGTTTTTATTTCCGTTCAGGCACAAACGATCAGGCTGGAATCTTTGCTGGACGAAATGATCGACCGCGATGCCGTGGCCCGCTGGCCTCAACCGGCGTACACCTGCAGCCAGGCCAGCAGCTATGACCGCCGCTCGGTCTCGCCCGACGATCAGTCCACCTGGTACGCCAATGGTGATCGAAGCTGGTTCGTGCGCAGCGAACAGCGCGACGGGCGGCAGGAACTGGTGATGATGGACGTGGAAGGGCCCGGCGCGATCGTGCGCATCTGGTGTACATGGTCGAACTTCTCCGACGGCACGGTGCGCATCTATCTCGATGGCTCGGAGCAGCCGGCGATCGAAGGTCCGCTGGCGGCTATCCTCGACGGTGGCGCGCTGGTGGATAAGCCCCTGGGCCAGGGCGATTCCGAGTTGACCGAGTACGGCCGGCGCGGCCACAACCTCTACCTGCCGATTCCCTACGCCAAACATTGCATGGTCACTTACCAGAGCAATGGCCAGATCGCCGACGGCGCGCCCAAGGGCACCGAAGCGCTTTATTACCAGATCAACTACCGCACCTATGCGCAAGAGACCGCGGTGGAAACCTTCAGCATGGAGCAACTTTCCGCCCTGAACGCCAAGATTGATTCGGTGCAGAAAGCGCTTTCCGCAGCCCAGCCGCAGACCGGCGATCTGAAACGGACCTCGCTGGATGGCGCGCTGGCGCCCGGTGAATCGAAGCAGGTTCAGATCATCGGCCCCGCGGCGATCCGGGCCCTGACCTTGAAGCTGGCGGCCCAGGACATGGCGCAGGCATTGCGCTCCACGGTGCTCGAGATCAACTGCGACGGCGAACAGACGGTGTGGTGCCCGCTGGGCGATTTCTTCGGCGTCGGTTACCGCCCGGAGGCCTACTGGTCGTGGTACACACGCAGCAGCGAAGATGGTCAACTGTCCGCCTGGTGGGTGATGCCCTTCGAGAAATCCTGTTCGGTCTCGCTGCACAACCTCGGCAAACAACCGGTGACCATCAGCGACAGCAGCGCGGGCACCGGCGATTGGACATGGGATGATCGCTCGATGCACCTGCATGCCGCGTGGCATCTGGCGCCCGATCTGCCCACGCAGACCAATGAGCCGGCCGACCACGGCGCGTTTGATTTCAACTACGTGACCGTCGAAGGCAAGGGCGTTTACGTCGGCGACACGCTGACGATCTACAACGGCCACACGCGCTGGTGGGGCGAAGGCGATGAAAAGGTGTACGTGGACGGCGAAACATTCCCCTCGCACATCGGCACGGGCACCGAGGACTACTACGGCTACGCCTGGTGCCGGCCCGAGAAGTTCAGCTCACCATTCCATGCCCAGCCCTACGGCCAGGGCAACAACCACGTCGATATGTCGGTCAACAGCCGCTACCGCCTGCTGGACGGCATCCCGTTCACCGCATCGCTGAAGTTCGACATGGAAGTCTGGCATTGGGCGAAAACCATCATCGATTACGCACCCACGACGTTCTGGTATGCGCGCCCGGGCGCGACCAGCAACGTGCAGCCGAATGCGGACATGGCAGCTTTGCCGGTCAAGCTGGCTGCGCCTCCCATGCAGGTGGAAGGCGCCATCGAAGGCGAAGACATGAAGGTCAAAGGCTACACCGGCGGCAACACGCGCGTGCAGGAAGGTGGCAACTGGGGCTGGAGCGGCGACAAGCAACTCTGGTGGCGCGATGGCCACGTGGGTGATGAACTGATGCTGACCATCGATGTGCCCAGGGCCGGCCGCTACCACGCCGTGGCCAATCTGACCAAAGCAAAAGATTACGCCATCGTCACCATCAAGCTCGGTGATCTGACCACGCCTGAGATCAACCTGTATCACACGGAGGGCGCCAGCCAGTTGGTGGAGTTGGGCGATTGCACGTTGAAGGCCGGATCACAGACGCTGCTGGTGCGGATCACGGGCATGGACCCGGCCGCGGTGCCGGCCAGGATGTTTGGATTGGATTACCTGAAGCTCACACCGTTGGATTAAGTGCGCCAGTTTTCGGTCGTTGCGCTCGCTGCTTGCGCGATTCGTGTCACAGCTGCGATCCTCATCAGGGAGATTCTCATGCGGCGCAAGTTGATGGTGTTCATCGCTTTGTTCGTGACGGCATCTGCTTGGCACCTGTCAGCACAGACCATATCACTGGCGACGCTGCTGGATGAGATGGTCGATCGCGATCGCATCGCCCGGCTGCCCGAGCCGGCTTACACCTGCCGCCAGGCCAGCAGCTACGACCGCCGGGCCGTGTCGCCGCAGGACATCGCCACCTGGTACGCCAACAATGATTGCAGTTGGTTTATCCGTGTCGAAGAACGTGACGGGCGGCATGAGCATGTGATGATGGATGAAGCCGGCCCGGGGGCGATCGTGCGATTCTGGAGCACGTGGTCACGCTACTCCGGCGGCACGCTGCGTATCTATCTCGATGGGGCGAATACCCCGACCATCGAAGGCCCGCTGGCGGACATCATCGACGGCGGAGTCCTGGTCGGCGAGCCGCTCAGCAAGGGCGATTCACCCCTGACTGAGTACGAGGAACGCGGGCATAATCTTTACCTGCCGATCCCCTATGCCAATCACTGCAAAGTCACATACGAGACGCGCACCACGCTGGAGGATAGCGCCACTTCCGGCGAAGCACTGTTCTACCAGATCAATTTTCGCACCTATCCCGTTGACACGTCCGTCGAAACATTCAGCATGGACCAGCTCGATACATGGCGCTCGAAGATCGCATCGGTGCAGGAAACGCTTGCCGCGGCTGGATCGGGAACCGAAGATCTGCGGGCGATGTCGCTGGACGGCACGCTGGCGCCCGGCGAAGCGAAGCAGGTGGAAATAACAGCCCCGGCCGCGATCCGTGACCTGGTCATGAAGCTGCAGGCGGATGATCTGTCGCAGGCCCTGCGCTCGACCGTGTTGGAGATCACGTTCGACGGCGAGCGCACGGTCTGGTGTCCGGTGGGCGATTTCTTCGGCGTCGGTTACATCCCGGCCGCGTATCGTTCGTGGTACACGGCCATGGATGAAGACGGGACGTTGTCGGCGCAGTGGATCATGCCGTTCCAGCGTTCCTGCATCGTGAAGTTGCACAACCTCGGCCGCAACGCGGTGACGCTCAGCGACAGCAGCCTGGGCGTGGGAGCGTGGGACTGGGACGATCGTTCGATGCACTTTCACACCACGTGGCGGCTGCTGCCCGACGTGCAAACGCAGACCAACCAGGGCGCCGAATACGGAGCATTCGACGTCAACTTCGTCACCGTCGAGGGCCGGGGCATCTATGTCGGCGACACGCTCACACTGTTTAACGGCTATCCCCGCTGGTGGGGCGAGGGCGACGAGAAGGTCTTTGTCGATGGCGAATCCTTCCCGTCACACTTCGGCACCGGAAGTGAAGATTACTACGGCTATGCCTGGGGCAATCCAAATCCCTTCGCTTCACCCTTCCACGCGCAACCTTACGGCTTCGGCGCTGATCTGATCGGCATGGTGGTCAACAGCCGGTACCGACTGCTGGACGGGATTCCATTCACACGGTCGTTAAGGTTCGACATGGAGTTATTCGACAAGTCGAAAGCGACGCTGGACTACGCGCCGACGACCTTCTGGTACGCACGTCCCGGCAGCACGGCGAATGTGCAGCCGGATGCCGCCGCGGCGCGGTTACCCGTTAAGCAGTCGCCTCCGATGCCGATTGTCGAAGGCGCCATCGAGGGCGAAGGTCTTGTGGTGCAGACGGTGACCGGCGGACGAGCCCGCGCCCAGCGCGGCGGGCGCTGGAACTGGAGCCGGTATCAACAGATGTGGTGGAGTGACGCCGGCGTGGGTGATGAACTGACCCTGCTCGTGGACGTGCCGGCCGCCGGGCGTTACGCAGTGGAGGCGAATCTCACGCGCAGCTTTGACTATGCGATCGTCAGTATCACGTTTGGCGATGGAACGTTCGGGCCGATCGATCTGTACGCGCCAAAACAGATCGCTGAGGTTGCGATCCTGGGCCGGTGTTCGCTAGAAGCCGGCCCGCAACCGCTGCGCATCCGAATCGTGGGCAGCCATGAGTCAGCGCGGCCGCGTCACATGTTCGGCCTGGATTACCTCAAGCTCACGCCGTTGGAGTAGGTGGCGGCGGCGAAACGGTGTCCGAGTTGGGCGTTTCATGGCCAGGAGTGGTACAGGGCGGACCAGTATGGCTGCCCTACGCTCTGCTCCCTTTGACATTTCGGTTCAAAAGCCGACAGCACCTCACGAAAAAATCACTTCGCCGTTGCGGACCGCCGCGATAGAATGGCATCGTCGCGTTTCATAGCTCAAAGCTCAAGACTCATAGCTAACAGCTACTCAGGGGTGAGCGAACTTGGCTTTCCAAGAACCACAACTTTGTAAAGACGGAAACGCGCTGCGAATTCAGGTATGTGGTGATTCGGTTCCGATACGGGACTGGCGGTTCTATGTCGGTTGGATTCGCATTATTGCGACGGTTATAGGTTTAATTTTCTTTTTCTGGCCCCAGTGGGTGGGGGCATTCCGTTATATCTTTACCCCAGTCCTCTGGGCTGATGCATTCCTAACCATCGAGGCCTTGGAACCTCACAATTGGTGGATATTGATGCGTACTGCATCAATATCGAGTATCACACTCTTCCTTATTCTCTTTTTTCTATTGAAGGGGGGATTACCTCAGAGGACATTATTGAGACAAATGGCGATTCCGGCCGTTGGCGGGTACATAATGGGCTGCACTTTGGCAGTAGTATCATTCTACCTTTTCTATGGTTATTGGCGAATAGACGAACCTTTGCCACTCGGCTACAGAAAATGGGAGATGTTTTCTCAGCCGTGCCTTTACATTATTTTTCGTTTGATGGGTGTCATACGCCCTGCATCCGCGCCTGCAATTGAATCCATGTTCTACGAGATCATATTGCCTTATTATTTTGGGCTGGCGAGCGTGGTCATGTTTTATCTCGCGGTTGCCGCCCTTTGGCTTGTACCGCGCCGCCGATTTATGGGTGGATACTGTCCGCGCTGTCGGTACGACCTGCGTGGATCGGTAGGGTCAACGGAATGCCCGGAATGCGGGGAGAAGATCACGTAACGATCGTTTCCTGGGAATCACTTTATTCAATACTGGGGATCAAGCAATGAAAACACAACGAAATGTGAAAATTGGTCTGGCGTTAGCCGCATGTCTGTTGATTCATCCTCGAATCGTATGGGGCATTGTCACTTCTTCTCCCCCCGAGAATTGGGTAGTTCCGCCTGGCGACTCAATATTGAGCGGCACATTGAATCTGGATGGCGTTGTTCTCATCGAGATTGAAGGCACTGACTTTCTTAATAACCCTGTAAATCTGGGCTGGGCAACAGGCGCAAGATTAAAAGACACAAATGTCATTTTAACCGCTGCACATGTACTCGACGAGGCAAAATATGGCGCCACCATCGGTGGCATTGTGGTTGATCGCATCCACGTGTATTTTCGATTTGGTGCCCCAAACCAGTCCAAAATTACAATCGAATCACAATCGTTCGGCAGCCGCCTTGATATATTGCCAGGTTACACGCGAAAAAGTTTGCCTGGAGGCGGAGGGCGCGGAGGTTATGACATAGGACTGATCGATCTACCGTGGGCACCCATCAGCCCCGGCTATGATATTGATAATCAGTCTCCAAATGCAGTGCTCAGTGGCTGGCCTGTGTATTTGGTGGGAAAGGGAAACTTCGGTATTGGAAGTGCCGTATACCCGGCAGACGGCCAAACCCGATACTCTGAAAATCGCTATGAAAGTCAGGACATTCCAGAAGTCCAAAACACACATACCATGTTCGGATACGATTTCGACGGACCACCAGCTTACGGGGATACAAGTTACTGGGATGTTCATGATACCACTGGTTATGGACAACAAGGTATGATTGCTCCAGCCGATTCGGGAGGGCCAACATTCACGCCTTTCGGCAGGATCATAGGAGTGCATTCATTTGGTGGTACCGTAGGTACTGACGTCAACTATCCGACTATTGATTCCTCATGGGGCGAAATCGCTGCTGATGCTGCGGTTAGTACTCCACAGATTAACGTGTGGATTCGTTATTTCGCTTTCAATTCACGCGGTTGGCAGGCAGCAGCCGGTGGGACCATGATGACCACCTCAAACTGGTATGGTGATGCATTACCCAGCGGTTCGGAAAACGCTGACGTCGTAATTGGTGGCACCTATACTCTAAGTGGTCCGTCCACCGGGCAAACCTTTTCCGCTGCAGGCCTCACGATAGGTGACAGCGATGGCGTCAAGGACATCCAACACGTCAACGGCGGCAACATCACCATCAGCGGCGACATCACCATCGATACCAACGGCGGCATCTACTTCGCTTACGGCAACATCACCGCCGATCAACTTATCGTCAAAGGGGAATCTATCCCGGCCGGCCCGCTCTACTACGGCCTCTTCGTCTGGTCCGACTACTACGAACTCGGTTCCAGCTCTCTCACCGTCAACAGCATCGAAGTCGGCCCCGGCGGCGACTTTGTGCACGACTGGCTCAATCCAGCCACCGGCACGCTCTCGGCCGGCGAAATGAACATCGCCAACGGCGGCCGCGCGTTTTTTCAGTGGGACGCTTCCGGCATCCAACACGTGAACAACGATGGATTGCTGTCGATGGGTGAATACGTCGAGGGCAACAGCCTGGCCGTCAACACCTTCACGCAAACCGAATACGGCCAAACCCTGCTGCTCGTCGGCCCTTCCGGGGGCACCGGAGATATGATCGCCGATTCCATCGCTGCTACCGGCGCGGTCAGCCTGGATGGCCAACTGGTGTTCATCCTCGCTGATGGTTACACGCCTTCGCTCTACGAGAGCTTCACCCTGATGACCGGCTCGCCATCACCGGCATTTTCAGCGAGGTGATCCGATCTGACCTGGAAGGCTACGAATACAACATCATCGTCAACAACAATCTCGCCCTGGCTGTGACGTATGGCGCCGCGACGGTGACGCTCACCACCGCCATTCCGGGAGACGCCAATCTCGATCACACGGTGAACCTGGCCGACCTGCAAATCATCGGCGACAACTGGAACGGCACGGGCAAGAGCTGGTTCACCGGCGATCTGACCGGCGACGGGAACGTCAACCTGGCCGATCTGCAAATCCTCGGCGATCACTGGGGACAGAGCGGCGACTTCGCCGAGTTGGCGGCCCAATACATCCCCGAGCCGGGGGCGCTCGTTCTGCTGCTCGCGGGGACAATCGCGACGTTGGCACGCCGACGCAGGTGTTGTGCGCGGCAGTTCCGCAATACATGTTCGGCTTGGATTACCTGAAGCTTACGCCGTTGGAGTAGGTGGCGCGGGAGCATCCGTTTCGTCTTCGGATGAAGATGCCGTTGCGGATTGTTCCTGCGCATCGGCGGCGGCCTTCTGCTTGTCGAGCTTGTCGCGCAGGTTCAACTGCTGGCCGTACTGGTAGGCGATGACCATGATGAAGCCGTACAGCGGGAAGAACACCGCCAAGATGTATCGCCAGCGCAGGTCCAGGGCCACGAGGGTGACGCCCAGAGCGGCGAAGAGCGCGGCCGCGGTGTAGAGGATCAGCACACTGCGCTTGACGCCCAGGCCGCTGCGTCGCAGCAGATGATGCAGGTGCTCGTAGTCGGGTGACATGATGGGCCGGCCCTGGATTTTGCGGCGGATGATCGCCAGCAAGGTGTCGGTGATGGGCAGAGCGAACACGATCAGCAAAGCTGTGACCAGCTTGGGGGCGTGGGTGCCGGTGTCGGGCGTGAACAGCAGCACACAGGTCAGGCACAGATAGCCCAGCAGCAGCGACCCGGCATCGCCCATGAAGATGGAGGCCGGGTTGAAATTGAACGGCAGAAATCCGATGGCGGCTCCCAGCGTGGCCAGGATCACGCACAGGCGCACGCGATCCCATACAACATCGGTATGCACATCGACATTCTGGATGATGACGGCGGCGATGAGCAGGAAACCGAAACAGGCGATGGCGCAAACCCCGGCCGCCAGACCGTCCAGGCCGTCGAGCAGGTTGGTGGCGTTGCAGCCGCCGATGACGAACAGAGCAATGATGATCGTGCCCAGGATATAGACCACAGTGTAGGGCACCACGTCCTGCAGCCCGATCAGGCCGACCGCCGACTCCGCCAGGCGCACGCCGACGTTCTGACTGGCAAGAGCGGCCGCGGCGAACAGTTGGCCGCCGATCTTGACCCGCGGGCTGATGTGATACACGTCGTCAATCACGCCGGTGATGGTGATGGCGGCCGCACCCAGCATGATGCTCATGATCACGCTGTCTGTGCTGGACCAGAGGAAGAAAGTTAGCGCGGCGCCGGCGAACCAGCCCAGGAAGATCGCCACGCCGCCCAGGTACGCCACCGGGCGCAGATGGTTCTTGCGCTTCAGGTCCGGTGCGTCGATGATGCCGTTGCGGATCGCCAGTTCGCGCATCACCGGCGTGGCCAGGAAGGAGAGGAAAAACGCGGCGAAGAATACGCCCATGGATTGCGAGACGAGCTCTGTTGCGTTCAACGAGTCACTCGACGGTATCGCTTGGGCCAGCAGCAAGGGCATGGTCAGACTTTCTCCGCCGTAGATCCACTGAGCATCGGGCCGCGGCGCAGCTCGATCAGTTCGCGGATGGTCTGTTCCAGGGTGACGGCCGGCTGCCACCCGATCAGGTTTTGCAGGCGCGAGGTGTCGGGCAGACGATGCGGCGGATCTTCGAAGTTGCGGCCGTAAACCGCTTCGTAGGGCAGGTGTTCGACGGCGCTGGAGGAGCCTGCCAGTTGAATGACCATGGCGGCCAACTGGTCGATGGTGATCTGCCGCGTGGAGCCGATATTGAATACGCGCCCGACGGCGTCGGGTTGTGCCATCAGGCCGACCAGCGCTTCGACCACGTCGCGCACATCGCAGAAAGCGCGGGTCTGCTTGCCATCACCATAGACCTGCAGCGGCCGGCCGTTCACCGCCTGTTCGATGAAGCGCGGCACGACCATGCCGTAGCGCCCGGTCTGGCGCGGACCGATGGTGTTAAACAATCGCACCACCACGCAGGCCGGTCCCCCGCGGCGGCTAAAGTCCAGAGCCAAATGCTCGTCGATGGCCTTGGTCAGGCCGTAGCTCCAGCGCGAGGCGGTGGTCGGGCCGTACACCAGGTCCATGTCCTCCTGCAGCGGCAGGCGCGGACACTTGCCATAGACTTCGCTGCTGCTGGTGATCAGCACCTTGGCTCCGGCGGTGCGGGCGGCCTCCAGGACGCTGACGGTTTCGCTGACGTTGTTGCGGATCATCCCGGCCGGATCATCAACCACCAGTTGCACGCCCACCGCCGCGGCCAGGTGATAGACCTCGTCGGCACCGAGGCGCAGGGCAGCCTCGATCTGGGCCCCGGCCCGGCCGACGATCAGGCGGCAGTCGGCCCGCGGGTCGTCGAGCAATTCGGCGACATTCTCGCGCCGGCCGGTGGACAGGTTGTCGATGATCAGCACGCGGCGACCGTCAGCCAGCAGACGTCGGGCCAACTGTGAGCCGATAAACCCTGCCCCGCCGGTGATGATGGCCGTACGCATATCAGTCATACGAATGTCTGGCGTAGTGGTTGATCAGTTCGTGGCGGCACGCTCGGGGGTCTGGTGTCGGCCGTTGGAGCCTGCTGGGGCTGAGCCGTTGTCGCGATAGCGGTAGAACTCGCGGTAGCTCTTGCGGAAGTAACCGCCGGCGGCGCTCTGGACGCCGTTGAGGATGATGCCGAGCACCTCAGCCCGCTGGCCGTCGAAGCGTCGGGTCATGCGTTCGATCATGCCGCGGGTGTCGCTGATGGCGCGGACGACGAAAGCCACGGCATCGGCGTGCTTGGCCAGCATCTGGCTCTCGGAGCTGAGCAGGGCGGGCGGGGCGTCGATGAGCACGGTGTCGAACTTCGACTCCAGTTCGTGGATGATGGATCGGAAGGCGCTGCCTTCGAGCAGTTCGGGCGGCGCGTCCGCCGCCTGGCCGGTGGTCAGCAGGCTGACGCTGAGGCCGTCGATCTTCTGCAGACACTGCTCGATGCTGCGTCGGCCGCGCAGGACATCGACTAGTCCGCTGTCGTTGTCCAGGTCGAACAGCTTGTGCTGTGCGGGTCGTCGCATGTTGGCATCCACGATGACGACGCTGCGTCCGTGGAAGGCGAGGCTGACCGCCAGGTTGTGCAGGACGCAACTGGTTCCGCCGCTGGGCTGGGCGCCGACGAGCATGAGCGTTTTGTAACCGTGGCGGTCCATCTTGCTCATGAGGCTGGTGCGGACGTTGCGGAAAGACTCGGCCATCAGACCGGCGGGGTACTTCTCGACCACGCGCTCGATGCCGGTGGGTGCTGAGAGATCTTCCGCCGCATCGGGCAGCACGCCCAGCAACTCGGCGTCGGCGATGAGCTTGACGTCGGAGGGGGCCTTGACGCGCTGATCGAGCATCTCGAGCAGGAAGATGATGCCGGTGGTCAGCGCCAGCATGAAGAAAGAGACGGCGGGGATGACCAGTTCGGGCTTGGGGAAGGTCAGTTCGGGTTTGGTGGTTCGGGTCAGGCGCTTGACGCGCTGGGCTTCGGGCAGTTCAGTCCAGACGCGCAGGTCGCCCAGCATGCTGTCCAACTGCTTGAGCCGGTCATTTTTCATGGTCAGCTCTTCCTCGATCTGGGCGAAACGGGTCAGCTTCTGATTGAGGTCGGTCAGGGTGACCTTTTTGGCGTCCATCTCCTGTCGGAGGGTGTCAATGCTGCCCTTAAGGGAGCTGATGGCGCTGGCGTACTGCTCGATGCGGGATGCCTGCAGTTCGCGCAGTTTATTCTGCCGCTTCTGCTCCAACTCCTGCTCGCAGGCATCGATGTAGTACTGGGCCCGGGTGGCCTGATAGCTGTTCTGCCCGAAGGTGGCGACGGCGGCGCGCTGGTTTTCCCGGTACTGATCGAGCCGCATCTGAACCTGGGAGACTTCGGGCAGGTTGTTGACCATGGCGATGTCGTCCGGGCTGGGATCGGTCTGGCCCATCTGCTGCCGCTGGACCAGCACGTTGTGCATCTCGATCGAGGAGCTCAACTGTAATTCCAGCTCGGCCATGTTCTGGGTGTAATACTCCAGCAGGCGCTGGGCGTCAGCCATGCGCGCATCCAGGGCGCTGAGCTGGTTTTCACTGGTGAAGGTGGTCTGCTGCTGCTTGAGACGGGCGATGTCGCTGTCCAGCAGGCGGCGCTCGTTGGTCAAGGCGGCGCGGCGTTCGCTGGTCGAGGTGCCGGCTTCGGTGTTCAACTGAAGCAGATAGACGTTGAGGATGGCGTCCACGATGACCGGCGGATCATCCTCGTTGTTGATGCTGGCCGAGACGTTGATGAGCGTGGTCTCGTTCAAGGGGTACACGCTCAGGACGTAGTCCTCCAAGTCCTCCTGGGCATCCTGAATGTTGCCGAGACTCTGATACCACCTGGTCGCCTGCACCTCCGGCCGGCGCAGGGCTTCCTGAAGGGTCTGTTCGCTGAGCAGACGGGTCACTTCGTTGCGGATGGTGCGATCGATGTAGTCGCTGTTGATCCCATAGCCGGTGGGATTCATGTCCTCGATGTTACCGGGTTGCAGCCCGACGTTGAGCTGGACGCTGGAGGTGTAGCGGGGGAAGGTCAGCAGGAGCACGCCCCAGGTCACCACGCCCAGGATCGCGCCGACCACCGCGGACAGCACCAGCCAGGTCACGTACTTGCGCAACACGCGCAGGGGATCTACTGGTTTGAAACGGCCGGAGCCCTGTGCGGATGTGGCCGCCGTCTGGCCGGACATCGGGATCATGGGAGGCATGGGATTTGCGGTCATGTCGATACCCTCGGTTCACATCATTGAGCAGGCTGGCTGAGTTTTTCCAGCAACTGCTCGGCTTCTCGCCGGTACTGAGGCTCCTGATTCACGTCGGCCAGTTCCTTGGCCCGATTCAACTGTTCGAAAGCAAGACTGGTCAAACCAAGGTCCGCATAAACCTGACCCAGGTGGACGCAGGTGGGTGCCAGGGGCTGGCGCAGCAAGCTGGTTTCCAGGGTGCGGCGGGCCTGCTCCAATTGGCCGGACTTGTATTGGATCAGTCCCAGCGTGTCGAGGACCGATGCGTTGTCCGGGGCCGCGGCCACAGCCTGTTGCGCATAAACCAGGGCCTGTTCCCTGTCGTCGAACTGCTCGATCAGCAGATAGGCCAGGTTGTTCAAGGCCGACACGTCCTGAGGCGCGATTTTCACCAGTTCATCATAGGCCGCGCGGGCCTGCTCATAGCGTTCGGTCTGGTGATAACTGAGAGCCAGCAAGGTCAGGTACTTATGCTGGATCTGCTGGTCCTGGGGCAACCGGGGGCGCATCGCCTCCAGGTTGGGGATCAACTGCTCCCACTGCCGCTGGGCCATCAACAGGTTGTTCTGGGCCAGTTCCAGCCAGATCGGTTCCCGCAGGTCTTGGACTTCAGCCAGGAACGCGGAGGTCTGCTCGGGGCCATAGGAGGCGATCACCTGGTTGATGATGGCGTCGAAGTCATCGACCTTCTGCGCTTCGTGCAGGAGTGAACTGAACAGCCGGCGGGCCTCGTCCTTCTGGCCGCTCAGGTGCAGGGCACGGGCGCGAACAGCCTGCAACTGAATGTTCTGGTTCACCTGGACGGCATATTGTCGCAGCAGATCCAAGGCGTCTTTAGTCCGCCCGACGCTGAGCAGGGCCGTGGCGTACTGCGAGATCGAGTCGCTGTTGGCTTCGATCTCGACCAGTTTCTGCATGTAGGGCAGGGCAGCATTGATCTGGCCCGCGTTCACGGCGATCCTGGCTTTGAGAGCGGGCCAGGTCGGATCGTTGGGCGTCAACTCCATCGCCTCGTCGATCAGTCTGTTGGCTTGTTCCGCCTGGTTGCGACTGCGGTAGATGTTGATCAGGGTCAGACGCGATTCGCGGTCGCGCGGGTTCTGTTGCAGCATCTGTCGCAGTTCGCGCACGGCCTCGTCAATGTCATTGTTCTGCAGATGCAGGCGCACCAGCACGCGGCGGGCGTCGGTCAGCCGAGGGTTGATTTCCAGGCCTCGGTTCAGGTCATTGATAGCAGCGGCCCGGCTGTCGGGCTGATCGATCAGGAGCACGGCCCGACGGACGTAGGCCGGGGCGTTGTTGGGATCGGCCTGAATCGCCATGTTCAGCCAGCGCAAGGCCTCGGCCCGCTGCTGGCGGTCCAGCGGCTGATCGCCGCCCGGTCCCACCAGTGCCGCCTGCAACAGATAGAGCGTGGATTTCTGCGGATCGGGCACTTCCAGGCCCTTGAGCAGCCCGGCCGCTTCCTCGCGCTGACCGCTGCGGAGCAGGGTTTCACACAGACGAAGAGTGACCATGGTGTCATTGGGATCCTGCTTGTGCAGTTGCCGGTACATGGTGACCGCCTGATCGATCAGGCCCAGCTCGAACAGGGTGTCGCTGAGCAGGCGGGTGTAGCGTTGATCGGCGTCGTCGTAGTCGCGGGCCTGCTGATAGGCAGCCAGAGCGCTTTCGACGTTGCCGCGGCGCAGACGGTACTGTGCCAGGCGCACCAGGTCATCGCCGCCGAGCTTATCGCCCAGCGACAGGTTGTAGTCGGTCAGCACCTGCTCGCCCTGATCGCCGCGATCCATGTCCAGCAGCAGCAGGGCCTTGGTCAGTGCGTTGTTGGCGTTGTTGCCTTCCAACTCGATCAACTGATCAATCTTGGCCAGGGCCTGCTGGTTTTCACCCATGGTGGCCAGCAGCACCGCCAAGGCGCGCTGGTTGTCAGCATCTGCGGGCTGATTCCTGGCAATCTCCTGGCGGATTTCGAGGGCAACCTTGGGGTCGCCGTACTGCTGTTCGAGTTGGAGGTAGATCTCGCGCAACTGGGCGTTGTTCTGGCGGCCCATCCAGGCGGCGCGGGCGTGCTGAAGGGCGCTGTCGCTGAGGCCCATCTGCGCTTCGAGGCGCGAGATATTGCTCAACGCCGCGATGTTGTTGGGCTGCTGAGCCAAGGCCCGCTGGTAGGCTTCCAGCGCGGCCTGGGTGCGGTTCAGCCGCCAGCGGGCATCGCCCAGACGGGTCCAGCCTTCGGAAAAGACCGGGCGCTTGGCCAGGGCCTCTTCGTACTGGGTCACTGCCTTGTCAAGCTGGCCACGGGCCTCCGCCAGGCGGGCGGCGAAGAACGCGCCGCCGGACAGGTCGGCATTGAGGCTGCTGGCTCGTTCCACCAGGCGATCGGCCTGATCCCACTGCTCCCGTTGCAGGGCCAGGTTGAAACGCAGCTCCAGCACGCCCTGGTCATCCGGCTTCAGGGCTGCGGCTTCGGTCAGCGCTTTATCCGCGCCTTCCAGATTGCCTTGCTGCGCCATCAGGCGGGCTCGGATCACCGCGTTGTTGAACGGATCCTTTTCCAGGTTCAGCATCATCTGGCTGGTTTCTTCGGGTGACAGCGGCTGATCTTCCAACTGCCGCTGGATCAGGGCGATCAGCTCCTCGCTGCCGCCGGCCTGGCGGTACTGCTCGAGGTACTGCTGCTGAACGCCCTTGTCTTCGGTCAGTGGCAGCAGAGCCTGCAGCACCAGGACATTGCTGTGGTCCTTGTCATACCGGCGAAGCAGAAGTTGCTGCGCATCGTCCTTGCGGCCCTGGATCACGTACAGGCGGGCCAGGTTGGTGTCCACGTACACGTTGTCCACCGTATTGAGCGATTCATAGAGGGCGATGGCCTCGTCCACTTTTTCCTGCGCAGCCAGCAGATTGGCCAGCAGCAGTTGGTTATCGATGTTGTCCTTGTCTTTGGCCAGCAGAACATCCAGGTGGGCCTGGGCCTCCTGCACTTTGCCGCCGCGCAGATAGACGCCCACCAGTTGCCGGCGGATCACATCCACATCGGGAACCCGTGCCAGGATCAGTTCCAGCTTCTCGGCGGCAGCGCCCCAGTCGCCGCTCTGAAGGTCGGCCATGGCCGCCATGCGCATGCTGTCCAGATCGCTCTGGCCGGACTGCGTGGCGGCCTTGTTGAGCAGTTGCTGAGCCACGGCATAGTGGCCCTGAGCCAGTTGCATCTTGCCTTCCAACTGGTCGAGGGCGGGCAGTCGGCCGTAGCTGGTTTCGACTTCCTTGATCAGGTCGGTCACGCGCTTTTCCAGGTCGGCAATCTGGGCCGGGTCGGTGCTGCTGCTGCGCTGGGTGATCAACAAGTCGCCCAGGCGCAGCGTGGCCAGCAACTGCTGGTTACGAGTACGCAGAGCGGCAATGGCTGGTTGCTGGCGGCCGGGACGGCGGGCCTCTTCCAGGGCCGCGCGAGCCTGCTCAATCTGACCCATCTGGGCCAGCAGAATGCCGGAGCGCACCAGGAAGTCGATGTTGTCCGGCTGCTTCTCCAGCCCGGCCGCCATCAAACGGGCGGCCCGCAGCGTGCCGCGGGTGGTGGTGAAGTTGCCACTGTCGGGCTGAGGCGCCTCTTCGAGGTCGGACTGTTGAACCAGCCCGGCCGCTTCCAGCACCCGGTCCACCGGCTGCGGGTCGGCCAACAGGTCCGTTTCCACCTTCGTCAGCAGTTGATCAGCCTGCTGGCGCAGTTGCTCGATTTCTTCGGTTTGCGGCTTGCTGTCCGTCTGCATGTCGTCGATTGCCTGCAGCAGAATGCGGGCGTGTTGCAGCATCAACTGCGGATCGGACGGATCAACTTCGAGCATGCTCTGCGACAGGCTGATGGCCTCGGCGCGTCGGCGCTGGATCTCATCCTGGGAGCCGTTGGTGTGGCGGGTGTAGCGGGCATCGAAGAGCGTCCACAGGGCCAGGTGATAGCGGGCCTGGGTGTCGTCGGGATTGCGGTCCAGCACCATCAACAGGTCATCGTGGGCCTGTTGCTGGTCGGCATAGGGCTGATCGAAGTCGTCGCCCTGGCCGGTCAATAGATGCACGCGGGCGATGCCGCGGAACTTGTGGGCCAGCAGGTCGTCGGGCCGGGCGTCGAGTCGGACCTTGGTGACGTTGAACAGTTGCTGATAGAGGCCGGGGTAACCCAGGCTGCGGGCCAGTTCCAGCAGTTTCTGGTAGTACTCATCGAGCAGCTTGTCGTCGGCGACCGCGTCGGATCGTTGCTGGTAGGCCCGCAGCAGCAGGCCCATTCGCGTCTCGGCCACGGTGTTGTTCTCCGCCGGCGCGATGTTGATCGCATCGATGAACTTGTCGAGATAGGCGATCTCGGTCGGATCGCGGCGGGCAGCGCTGCCGTAGGCTTCAATGGCGCGGGCGTATTCGCCTTCCTGCATGTACACGTCGCCCTTGCGCGCCAACTGCACCGGATTGCTGCGAATCTTGAAGTACCAGACGGCAAACAGCACCATCACGACCGCCGTGATCGTGGTGACGAGGATCAGGACGAAACGGGTATTGACGCGACCTGGCATGAAAAGACTCTCCGGTTAATGCGATGTCGGCGAACGGGGGGCAGCATCAGGTGTCGTGGCAGGGTCCAGCGGCCAGCGCCCCTCGCGTACGTCGATCCAATCGGGCAGCACGGCCATGATTTCAGGCAAAAACTGTTGCAGCAGGGCCTCGGTCTTTTCCGTGGCCTCCTGCGGGTCGGTGATGTTCAGCAGGCTGATTTCGATCTTGCAGTAGTAGGCATATTCGTCGCGTGGATCGAAGCCGGTGAAACGCACCTGGTTGGGCGTGGCGATGAACTTGCCGTTGGCCACGAAGAAATAGATGGCCGTCTGCTGCTGCGTGCTCTGGAAGGGCAGGTAGGTGAAGCGCGTGGCGGGGATGGCTAGCGCAGGCACGCGTACATCCATGAAGGGATTGGAAGGCACGGGGCACAGATAGCCGCGCTGCTGGTCCAGCGGATCGGGGTGATACCTGCTTTGATCAAGCTGGAGCGTGATCTGGTCCTCACTGACGCCGGTGGCGCCGCCGGCCAGGAAGCAGCGGGTGGGCACGTGGGGGACGGTGTCGGGATTGCCGGTGTAATAGGCCACGTGCAGGCGAGCCACGGCTCCGGGCTCGAAGTAGCGGCCGCGGGGATCGAACTTGGCCGCATCGGGCGAATCGTTGTCATGGTAATAGCGGCTGACGAAGTTGGTGGTGCCCAGCACTTCGATGACTTCGGCCGTCATGTGATCGCGTTCGTCGAAGAACATTTCCCACGAGCCGATCTGGTGCGGGATCAGGCTCAAAGGATGGCGCGAGGGCACAGCCTTCTTGATCAGCACAACCTGGGTGCGGGCGATGGCGCTGTTTTGGCCGATCCATGCGGCCGCCAGCAGACCAGCGGCCAGGCCGGCACACAGCGGCAGACGCTGGGCGTCGCTCTGGCGCAGGTATCGACCGGTCGCCCGAGCGGCCAGGGTCACCACAATCGCCAGCACGCCGATCAGCAGCACCATGGTTGGGATCAGCACCGCCTGCGGAAGCAGCTCGAACAGCGGCAGGCTGCCGATCTGCCAGATGCTCACGTAACCCAGTCCCAGCACGACCGTCACCAGGACGCCAAGCACAGCACCCTTACCGACCGTGGCCAGCAGGGCGGGGGTCTTGATTGCTTCATTGCTTGATTGCTTGATTGGCTGAATATTCACGCATTGGCGCATTGGCGCATTCATCACTTGATTTTCGGGGGCGGGAATGAAGATGCGATTGGCGCACCAGCCGATCAGCAGGATCAGCAGAGCCGCGGGAATGAGCATCAGCATGCCCACGAACGTGTGAAACTCGCCGCGGGCCAGTTCAGGGTTGACCAGTTGCAGCAGGCCGATGGTCACCACCCGGCCGACGTTGACGGCAATGGCCACGGGCACAGCCATGAGGACCATCAGCAGCCGCTGCCACCACGGGCGGGGCGTGATGAAAGCCAGCGCGGTGCCCAGGGCGATGAAGGCCATCAGCATGCGCAGTCCGCTGCAGGCCTCGGCCACGTTCATGCTCTCGCTGACCATCTGGCCGTTTTTCATGAAGCTGATCGACAACTGGTTGCCGGCCAGAGAGATGTCATACTGGAAGATCAGCGAAAGGAATTGCAGCACCACGTAGGAGGTGGTGGCTGCGATGTCCTGCATTTTCCAGGCGATGCGCTCCCAGAGGGCGTCGGCGATCTTGACCGCGAAGCCCAGGTAAAGCACGGGGAACCAGATCAGACGCATCATGGTTGGACCCAGCAGAAACAGCAGCAGCCCGAACAGGCCGATCAACGCGCTGTAGCCCTGGAACATGTCATTGCGGCCGGGGTAGATCCACCAGGTGTAGCTGAGCAGGCCGAAGCACATCACCGCCAGTCCCCACCAGCAGGTGCGGGTGGGCGTGACCGACAGGCGGTCGCGGCTCTGGAACAGGAAGTAGAGGCTGATCAGGGGAATGACCAGGGCGTGCGACCAGTTGGCGTTCCAACTGTTGCTGAGCATGGCGGATTTGAACAACTCGCCCCAGCGGACCAGCAGCCAGGGACTGTCGCCGCTGGCATTGGTGACGATGCGGAACAGCCGCTCCAGGTAGGTCATGTGCAGCAGGACAAACAGGCCGCCGAGAACGACGATCCACATCCATCCCCGGGTCGGGATCAGGGCTTGCGGCTGATCCATGGCATGCCCGGAGCGGTCGGGGGCTGAAGTGGTCTGCTCGTGCTGGCTCAACGTCGTCTCTGTCATCCTTTCCTTCTCGTCATTCCGGGGGCCTGGGGAGGGGAAAGCTTTATACGACCGGGCCCTTTGGCCGGTTCGCCTATTTTCACCTTGGTCTGTGGAGGCGCAGACCAAGCCCGGGCCGCCCTATCCCCGGCGCAACACGATAGCGCCGTGTTCAGGCATCCCTGCCTGCTGCAATCGTCTCTCACCCTGCGAAGGCGACCGCCCCTGATTCACCGTCAGGCCGACCTGGGCCGGGCGGTCGGTCCATCAGCCCAGGTCGATTCTCGGACCGCTGGAGGTCTTACGGCAGCGGGAACACGTCGGTGCCCCAGTTGCGATCCAGCACAAAACCGAAGCCGTACGTCGTACGCAGGCCGTTGCGGAACACAGCCAGCGGGGTGGCGATGAAGTTGGTACCCACGTTGATTTCGTCGTTGGGCTTGAGGAAGAAGTTGGGCGCTTCGCCTTCGAAAATCGCCCGCAGATCGAAGCGCATGATCGCTTCCTCGCTGTCGCCCGTGCGGCGGCGAATGTCCACGCGCTCGGGGATGGCCAAACCGTTAAGCCCGCCGGCGGACAGCACCAGTTGGGTGATGGTCAACTCGGTTTCACCGGGCACGTTGTAAGTGCCGGGACGTGAGATCTGGCCGCCGATGTACACGAAACCAGCCGAGGGATCGGGCACGCGGATGATGTCGCCGGGCCGGATCACGATGTTGTAACGCATGTCGCCTTCCAGCAGCTTCTGGTAGGGCACTTCGATCAGCCGCTGCGTGATGAGCGCTTTGAACTCATCCTCGGTCGCGCCATTCTGTCCGGCCGGGGCTTCGGTCACCGGCACCCATTTGCCGCCGACGTAAACCCAGCCGCCGCCGCCGCCGGGCTGCTCCAGGCCGCTCTGAATGGACTTGGGCGCCTGCTGAGCAGCGGATTCGGCCGGTTTCTGAGCTGGCTCCTGATCGCCCTGGATCACCTGGTCAAGCTGATCGATCAACTGACTGGCGTCCGGCGCCGTCTGCGGGGCCTGAGGCTCAGACGTGCTGGGCAACTGCTGACGCACCTGGCCGGCCACCGCGGCGTCCAGCGGCACCTGGCGGATGATCACCAGCTTCTTGGTTCGACCCGAAATGCCTCGCGCCATGGCTAGCGCGTCGTACAGGCGGAAGTCCGGCCGGGGAATCGGATACGTGCCCACGCTCGTGCCGCCGTAGGTCGGCTCGCCCATGATGCTGAACGTGTTCTGCTGCGTCTGCAGCATGATCACGCTTACCGTCGGTTGACGTAGAATGCCCTTGTCTTCTAGGGCCTTGGCGATCTCGTCCTCAAGCTGGCTGGGACTGAGGCCCTCTGCCTGCACCGGGCCGACCAACTGCAGTCGGATCACGCCCGTCTCGTCCACGCGCCGCTGCTGCACCGCATCCTGGCCAGGCACAATTAACTCGAAGATGTTGATCTGCACCGCATCGCCCACGCCGATCACGTACTCGGCTGTGTCGGGGATCAGGTCCTCCGGCCGAACCTGCGTGACGGTCAGACTGGTGCTGACGTCACCTTCAATCACGTCCAGCCGATCGAGGATCGGCATCTTGACCGGCGTGCGCTCCCAGCGGCCAACCACCGACGGATCCATGAACGAATCCATCTCGCAGCCACCGATCAGCAGCAGCATTGCCGTCGCCATGATGCCCAGCAGAAGTCGGTTCAACCTGTCGTGACGCTTCATAGCCGTTAGCTCCCTGGATGCCCCGCGCCTGCGGTACTTGGTTAGATCGGTCATATCGTAGTCGAATTCAACCTCTCACGCCCCGGAAGCCCACGGAAACGGCAGTGCCTGAAAGTATTTGCATCAGATAGTGGCTCACGCGGCTGTGAAGATAACCTCACGTGGGCCTGGTTCGCAAACCCAGATGTGTTCCGGGGGCGGTCCGGATAATCCGCCTGCCGGGCGGGGCCGACCATCACCTCAGACTCCCGCAGCTGCCTGGCATGACCCGGGTGCAAGATGACATTATCAAATATGGGCTACTTGCCTGGCCCCCCTCAGCCCCGCACCCCGAAGATCGCCGCGGCACACCAGCGATTGCCCATGCGGTCACCGATGGCGAACCCCCGCGCCGCCGGCGGCGAAACCGGATACCCCCGATCCAAGCAGCGCGTGTGCCAGGCCAGCAGGTCGTGCTCCGCCATCTGCTGATGCTCGGTAAACAGCACCAGCAGCAGGCCCCCGTGGCGGATCACCCCGTCCTGCCAGATCTTCCTGACATCGCGGGCCACCGGCGAAAGCAGCTCCGCGCTGTACCGTGCGAACGGCCCACCCGTCTCGTATTGGGCCACCGTCTTGATCTCCAGCCAGTATGCCTGATCCGCATCCACCGCCTCCGTGGCTGCAAACAGCGTCCCCTTCAACTCCGGATCGCGCAGCGGCAAAGCTTGGGGCGGAGGCGTCAACACCATGTCGCAGCGATCGCCCTGGCTCTTGTTCTTCTTCGACCAGTGCCCCGGGTAGCGCTGCTCCGGCCAGACACCGAAACCCTTGACACGAAATGCTTCCTGCACGACCGGGTGCAGTCCCAACTCATCGAGCGCATCGAAACCGTAAACCGCCTGCTCCAGATCATCCTGCTCCGCCCGCCGACGCAGCCCCTCCGCCACGACGTCAGCCAACTCGCTGGTGGACCAGGTGATCATGGGGGGATTTTAGATTTTAGATTTTAGATTTGCGATTTTAGATTGAAAGGCATCAGATGTTTTGCGCGCAATCTAAATTCTAAAATCTAAGAGCAGAAAAAAGAACTCACCACAGAGGACGCAGAGATCGCAGAGAAAAACCGGAATAAGCTTGAATTCAAGTATTTTAGCTCTGTGTTCTCTGCGTTCTCTGCGGTGAATTCCGGTTCTTTT
>JADLFV010000041.1 GCA_020849625.1 Phycisphaeraceae bacterium | reverse complement strand
GGAACTTGATGGACTTGGCGTAGGCGGCCACGCCAGGCGACACACCGCTGAGCGTGCTCGCGCTGCTGTCCGTCCGCGCGTCGTTGGGTGCGTCGCCGCCGTCCTTCGCCACGCCGCCGAAGTCGGGCTTGAACTTCTTGATACCAGCCAGCAACATGTCGGCCTGGCTGTCGAGTTCGCCTGCGGTCTGGCCGGTCAACAGCTTGCCGAGATCAGCATTGCCGCCGAGTTTCTCCTTGACGATCTTGTCAATCATCGCCTGGCGGCCATCACCACTTACGGTGGTGTCATCCCCGACCTTGGCGCCGGCCGACTTGAGCGAGGCGCGGAGCGCCTTGGCCTGCTCGTCCCACTTCGCCGGATCGTCGCCGATCATCGAGTGGAAAGCGTCGGGGATGTCCTTCAGGTTCTTCTGAATGAACTCGGCACGGCTGGCAGTTTTGGCCTGGCTGGCCGTCTGCGCTGCGATCGCGTCGGCCACCGCCTTGGTGACGGTATCCGACGTGGCGGCCTTGCCCAGTTCAGTCTGCAGCGTCTGCACCTGGGCGGTGATGGGTTTGATCGCCTCGGCCACGGCAGTGTTGATGACGGTCTGCTGCTGCTCCAGCGCCTGCTTGACCGCATCCTGAACGATCGCCTTCACATCGATGTCCGCCGGGTTGCCCGCCGGCGTTGCGGTGGTTTCCTTATCAGCCATGATTGGCTCCTTTTGGTTGCGTCGCCGCACGCCGGCGAACAGGTTTGGGAATCTCATTGCTCACCCCCGGAGTTGTTGTTTTGTGCATTGGGCTCGCCGAATAGCACGCTCGGTGTGGCCGCTGCTGATTCGCTATCCAGCTCCGCCAGTTCATCGCGCACCGATCCTGCGTCCAGCCACTGCTGTTGCAGTGCCCGCTTGCGCGACATCACGCCGGCCGTTCTCAGTGTGGAGATCACCGTGGCCCGTTCGGTTTCGTCGTCGGGCAGGCCGTCTCGCATCTCAACGCCGATCGGCGCTGCCGGCCTGACGCCGGTTTCTAATTCGATGGCGAGGCTGATGGCCATCCGGATTGCCTCGCGCCACACGACCGCTTTGCGCTGCGCCTTGGCCAGGGCCGGCGCGGCGGCCAGTCGCATCTTGGCGGCGGTCTCGACGGAGCTGTCGTCCTTGATGCCCAGCAGTGACAGCGGCATCTCGGCCACGGTGGCCAGCGCCGTCAGGGCGAAGTTGCGATCCTCCATTGCGCTGGCCAACTCGGCGTTCCAGGTGATGTATTGCGGGATGTCGTCCTTCGTGCGGAAGAAGAAGACCTCCGCGCCGACAGGAACGGTGCCTGTCGTCGGATCGACCGCAGACTCCGGTGCGGCCAGACGCGGGTCGGCGTGCTTGGCCAGCACGCGCCCGATCTGCGTGTTGGCCGCGTGCACGGAATCCTGCTGCTCGATCAGGCCGTCGTAGTCGCTGCGAGCGCCGAAGCCGTTAGGCACTCGGACGATGCTCGGGCGGCTCAGGCCCGTCTGCACTGTGTCAGGTAGCGGCGCACCGTCCTCAGTGCGCTGCGGCCACAACGCCAGATCCTGCGGCGCCGAACGCTTCGGCCCGCTGATGTCCAGGCGATCGAGGCGGTACAGCTTGCGTTCGATCAGGCCGGCGGTGTAGTGGGTTTCCAGCAGCAGCTCAACGCGGTTTCCATCGGCATCCTTGATGGTCTTGGTGGCATAGCGCACATAGCGACCGTACTGCTGGTCAGCGCCGGGCAGGCCCTGCGGGAAAACCTGATCCGCACATGCGTGACTGATCCGAGCGGCCAAGCCCTCCAACTCAACTTCAAGAAAAGTTTCGCCCGCCCAGCAGCATTCGGCCGCTGCATCCAGCAGCAGCGCCATCAGCCAGGAACGCTCCGCGATCGCGTCCACTCGTTTCTGGGTTGGATCGTCGTCGATATAGAGACGCGGCGAGTCACCGAACAGGATGTCGGCCATCTTCTCCGCGATCAGCGTGAGCAGGTTGTAGCCGCGGAAGTAAGCAGGTTCATTCTGCCGCAGCGGCGGGAAGCTGTGGGCCGATCGTTTCTCATCCACGTAGTACTCGCGGTGCTTGCCCTCGAACATCATCCGTGCCTGCCGCAGACGTTCGGCGCGGCATCGCTCGGCCGGCGTCAGCCAGGCCAGGTGCGTTCGATTAAGAACGCCGTTGGCCGACTCGCCGGACCGGCTCCACACGTTGCCCATGTTGTGAGTGAATAAAACGCTCATGTCATCCCTGACAGTTGTTGCGGGTCACCATCCCGCGGGCTTCGTAAGCAGTGGTGTGGGCACGGGCAGCACCGCATTCTTTGAGCCGGCCACACGAGCCAGGCCACCGGAGTAAGCCACATCGCAGTGGCTGCCTTCCAGCAGCGGGTTAGGCGTTTCCTCGATGTTCAGATTCGCACCCGTGTCGTCCTTCTGAATCGCGTAGATGTCCGTGGCGACATACTTCGTGGCACCGGCCAAGGGCGGCAACGACTGACCGCCGTCGCCGAAGGCAGTCACCAGGGCCGATGCAATCTCACGCTTGCCCGTGGCCGTGAACGTGAAGCCCGACCAGCGATCGCGGTAGAGCTTTTCCAGCACTTCGTTGCTCTCCATGCCCAGTCCGGTTGAATCGCCATGCCCGACGCTGTAACGCTGTGCATCCATGCACGCACGCACGAACTGACGCTGGGTTTCGAACGGGCAATTGTGAAGCAGCACGTTGAATCGCAAATGCTTCGGCCGGCCATGTCGAGCAATGTTGAGCCAGATCGAGCTATAGTGGCCACGTCGGGCAACGTCCCAACCAACTTCGATTCGTGCGCCGCCGGACGCTTCCAGTTTCAGAACGCTGAACAGGTCACTCAGCGGCTGTTCGCCATCGACGCGCACCACGTCGAACGGCAGCCCCGTGCCCAGGTCGGCCGCCCGTTCGAGCTGTGCCCACGGGATCAGCGACGACAGGTCGCCGGTGAATTGGCACTCGTACTCTCTGGCCCACTTGCTCTCGGAGTTATAAATCTTGCGGAAGGTGGCGATCGCCAGTTCTTGCTCCTGGCGTGTGTGCTGCGGGAACGGGTTGCCTTTGGCATCGTAGAGCTGATAGCCTTCTTCGAACACGCTCTTATAGATGTCGCAGAAGTGGACGCTGTAGTAGCCGTCAGGGTTCTGGCATACTTCGTAGAACTTGGTGTTCTTGCCGCGCGGGGTCGAGATCATGATGAACTTGAAGCCCTTGCGCGTCGTGATCGGGAACAGAACATCCCAGTGCGGATGACCGCCCTTGGGGTATAGACCGAACTCGGTAAGGATCATGTTGCCGGTGCGCCCCGCCAGGGCATCGGGGTTGCGACCAGGCAGG
>JADLFV010000040.1 GCA_020849625.1 Phycisphaeraceae bacterium | reverse complement strand
TCGCGTCCGTGCCGAACGTTTTTTTCCGTTCAGGCGACTGGGGGTAATCAAGCAATTGAGCCTCATCCGAAACCGGACGGCCTTCCTATAAAAGGACGCAGCGTCACGTTTGTGCGCGCCGGAGGCACTTTTGAGGGGTCGAAAAGGAGCGTAAGTGCAGGCAGGATCAGCAATAGAAATTTTTTCGCGCGACCTTCGAAAAACTGAGAATTGCTTGCCAGCCTGTGCGCGCCGGGTAATGGTTGACTTGACGATCGCTCGTCGGGATTGTATTATAAAACAACAGTCGGGGCGTGTTGATGGGCGAATCATTTGAGGTCTGCTGGGATTGGAGTGAAGGCGGCAATGTCGCCCACATCGCTGAGCATGGGATCACACCTGACGAGGTCGAGCAGGTGCTGGCCGACTGTTTGGAGCAGCGCGAATCAGATCGCGCACACCCGGATCGCTGGATTGTCATGGGCTACACCGGGACGGAACGTTTTCTGGTGGTGGCCTTCGAGTTGACCTGGGTGGCGTCATGGAACTGCTGGGCGGTTTACCCGTTGACCGCTTTTGAGCCGGGCGAGGAATAAATCATGGCCAGGATTCGCCGTCGAAAAGTGACATTGACTGACGAGCAGAAGCAGCGTCACGCCGAGATACGCCGACAGGTTGACGCGGACAAGCAGCGTCTCAGCCGCGAGGCGATGGAAGTCAAAGCTCGCATGGATGCTGCGTTCGCGGCCATGCAGCTCCTGAAGGCTGAGCGCGAGAAGCGCGGCATCAGCCTGACGGAACTGGCCGAACGCACCGGCATCGACAAGGGCAATCTGTCGCGCATGGAGAACAACCGCAACGCCAATCCCACGCTGGAAACCCTGCATCGCATCGCCCGCGCCATCGGCGGCACCATCGAATTCACCTTCAAGCCCGCGGCGTGAAAACGAACAGCAAGTTGCGTTTAGCTTGATCGCCTTCTTTCTGTCTCGAGACGAATTACTGATGTATCGTTGACAAGTGGGAGAGATGGGATCATTTCATTTAGCTTGTCTGTAATCCGCAAGGAACGTGGAAGCAGGATTTGTGATTTCTTGATCTGCCAATTGTCTGAACCAATCGTAGCTGTGACTTCGAGCGTTCGAAGGCCAAGGGATGGGCCTGGAAACGCAACCGTGGCCCCTATGCGACCGCCAAAAAATGCACAATCAAGCCCCCAATTATTGTCAAATGTCAACCTAAACTTGTGACAAGATGGTGGGCATGCCAAGGCCCGCAGATCATCACAATTGACAAAGCCGCAATCATGCATTGATGGGCCATTGCCTGCATCAGAGCGAACAAAACAGATGGCCTCGGGGAAAGTGTTTAGGTTAACTTTATCTGGGCCATAAATATGACATAGAATATTAATTCCGATCTTGATTATTGCGCGAAAAACCCATCGCGGACGATATGAATAGCCACTTTCTGGGTCATCAACCCCCAAATTGTCACATAATGAATTTGTGTTTGGTATCCAATTGCTTAAAGCCCGTAGTGTGTCAGCTTGGTCAATTTCACCAGCGTACCGGCAAATGAAACATGATTTCAGATTTAAGTCTGTGTAATGATGTCGTGTAAAGATACGTATTGGGAATTGGCCGCGTCTGGGCAGACGCCTAACTCGCTCCCATATTATCTGATGTTTGCGTTTATTATCCTGTTGAAGTGATGTAATTGCTGCTGTAAGGCACTCGCGAAATTTGCTACAAAAATGCTCTAATCCAGCTGATTCAGATTCTTCGAGGTCAAAAAAGAAAGTTGGACCAGATTCAAGTAAGAGTATTTGTGGCCAGAGCATGACACTAGAAGCATCCGGCAGTGGATGGGCTTCAAGGGCTATATCAAGATCGGGATTGTAGTCCCATGAGTCAGAATCGGTTTTATCGAGTTCGATTGCGGCGATTAGATGAAGTGGGGAGCGGCTAACCAATTCTTTGTCCAACTCAGAGAGAATTTCATGGTTGCACTTAGCACAAACATTTCGAATGGTAAGTGTGCAGCCGAGCGAGTCAGGGACGATATGTTCTCCCTTGCGAACCTTGATTAGTGCTCGTTCACAATAGATACAGGTGACCATGATGATGGCTCCAACCTGCAAATTATAAGGATGGATTTAGCTATAAAGAACCGTATTACGCGATCAGCACGATCTCCACGGCGGCCGGGCCGTGGACGCCTTTGACCAGTTGGCCTTCGATGTCGGCGGTTTTGCTGGGGCCGCTGATGATGGACAGGCTGGAGGGCAATTCCCCCGGAAGGGGGGATGGCCAGCAGTCGAGCAGGTCGGGGGCGATATCCTGCTGGCGCAGCAGAGCGATGTGCAGTGGGGGGACCAGGGAGATGGCGCGCGACTGATCGGGGCCGGCACGGCAGATGAGGCTGCCGGACTCGGCCAAGCCGTCGGCGTCGCTGATGCCGGCATCGAGGGTGAACGGATCGCAGGTGCGCCAGTCGAGACATTCGTGGCCGGCCGCGGTCAGTGCGGCGCTGTCAAGGTGCGCTGAAGCATTGGCGATGCGCCTGGACTGGCGCGATTGGAGAATCTCCAGCACTATCTGCGTCACTTGCTGTTGTTGGCAGCGATGCACAGTCATGCCCAGTTTGGTGGCGCGTCTGGTGAAAAGTCCCGGCAAATCCGCATCCGCAGAGCTGATGCGCATCACCGCTTCATCGACCCCCGGAAGTAGAGGAGGCGCGTCGGTTCGACCTTCCGGGGGACCCAGCGCGGCGCGGATGCGGGTCAGCATGGATTGCAGGTTGTCAGTTTCGCTGCTCATCGCGCCACCATTGTCGGAAGTTGCGTTTAGCGGGAGAGGGCATGTCGCGCACGTCGGTCCAGTTTTTCAAGGGGCCCATGCCTTGGCGCAGGTAGCCGTCGCGGCTGCGCAGCAACAGTTTCTGCATCGCCATGCCCAGGCGATAGGTCCAACTGTGCTTGAGCGACCAGGCCCAGGCCCGCATGAGAAAGCGTTCGCGCCAGCCGGTGATTTTGGTCTGCACCATGACGCGGCGTTGGCGGATCAGTTGCTCGGGAATGTTGATCTTGACCGGGCAGACCTCGTAGCAAGCGCCGCAGAGCGAGGAAGCGTGAGCCAGGTCGGGGTAATTTTCAGCCAGTTTCATCACGGGCGTGAGGATGGCGCCGATGGGTCCGCAATAGACGCTGCCGTAGGCGTGTCCGCCGGCCTTGCGATAGACGGGGCAGGCGTTGAGGCAGGCGCCGCAGCGGATGCAGCGCAGCATCTCGCGCGTCTCGGCTTCGAGCACCCTGGTGCGGCCGTTGTCGAGCAGGACGATGTGCAGTTGCTCGGGGCCATCGCACTCATTTTCCTTGCGTGGGCCGGTGATGATATGGGTGTAGCAGGTCATGTGCTGGCCGGTGGAGGATCGGGCCAGGAGTTTGAGCATGACGGCCAGGTGCTTCATGTTGGGCACGAGTTTTTCGATGCCGACGAAAGCGATGTGGGTGCGGGGCATGCTGGTGCACATGCGGCCGTTGCCTTCGTTGGTGCAGAGCACGAGGCTGCCGGTGTCCGCCACCAGGAAGTTGCCGCCGCTGATGCCCAGGTCGGCCTGACGGAACTTCTCGCGCAGGTGTTTGCGTGCGATCATGGTCAGTTCGGTGGGGTCTTCGCAGTAATCGACGCCCAGCACGCGCTGGAAAGCGCGGCCCACCGCGGTGCGATCCTTGTGGATCATGGCGGTGACGATGTGCGAGGGCGCATCGTGATCGATCTGCAGGATGAACTCCGCCAGGTCGGTTTCGATGGTCTCGATGCCCGCGGCTTCCAGGGCCGGGAGAAGGGCGATCTCCTCGGTGGCCATGGATTTGCTCTTGACGCACAGCTTGCAGCCACGTTTCTGTGCGATGTCGATGGCGATGGCGTTGGCCTGGGCGGCGTCGGCGGCGAAGTGGACCTGCACGCCGGTGGCGGTGGCGCTTTCGACGAATTGCTGGACGTAGAAATCCAGGTGATCGAGCGTGTGCTGCTTGATCTGCCCGGCCAGGGCGCGGGCGGCTTCGAGGCGATCGCCGAACACATCGAGCAGGGCCTGCCGCCGATCGTCCACCTTCTTGCGCGTGGCGTTGTTGACGAACTGCTGCAACTGCACGTCACGCACCGCGGTCCTGGTCCGCGCGTGCATGTCGTACGGCAAGGGGGGGAAGAGGATGTCGTGGGCGCTGTCGGTCATTTGGGGGAGGTGTCTCGCGGAGTTCGCGGAGAGCGCGGAGAGGATGAGGACAGGTCATCGACGCCATTGACGATACGGGTTAGGCCGTCAATCAGTCGGGTTGTATTGAAGTTAATGAGATAACCCAGGCGCCAGCCGCCCAGTTTCAGGTATGTCAGCGTGGTTTTTCGGAAGACGTTAGTCATGGATTCGACAGATTTCAGTTCGATGAGTACGGCATTTTCAACCAGCAGATCAACTCGAAATCCAACGCCCAGGGAATTGCCGTCGTAATCAACCTTGATCGGCACCTGATTCTCAACTCGAAGCCCTTTCTTGTTCAACTCGATCATCAAAGCTGCTTCGTACACGGATTCGAGCAGTCCCGGTCCCAGCACGGAATGCACATGGATGGCTGCATCCACGATCTGTCCACCGATTTCATTCTCATTCATCGTGCATTTCTCCGCGCTCTTGGCGGCCTCCGCGAGACACCTGCTCTCTTTCCATCAATCCCATGCCTTCGGCGATGATTTCGGCCAGGCTTTTGAATTTGACGTGGCAGCCGGCGCGGTGGCAGGCGCCGCTGATGTTCAGGGCGCAGCCGGCATCGTTGACGATGACGGTGTCGGCGGCGCTTTGGCGGATGGCAGCCACCTTGTCCTCGACCAGGGGGCCGGAGACTTCGGGGAACTTGAGGGCGAAGGTGCCGCCGAAGCCGCAGCATTGATCGCGGTGGTTGAGGCGCACGTGTTCGAGGCCGGTGATCTGGTCCATGAGCTGGTCGGCCTGGCCCTGCATGTTGAGGCCGCGCAGGTGGCAGGCTTCGTGGGCGGTGACCTTGCCGGGCCATTGCACGTTCAGTTGGCGCAGATCGACCTTGAGCACGCGCAGGAGGAACTCCATGAACTCGTAGGTCTTGTCTGCCAGTTTCTGGACCTGGGCCAGTTCGGCGGGATGATGCTCGAACAGGTGAGGATATTCGCAGCGGACCATGGCGCAGCAGGAGCCGGAGGGCGTGACGACGTATTCATCGTCGGCGAACACGCGGACCATGCGGCGGGCCAGGTCGCGGGCATCGTGGTGGAAGCCGTTGTTGTACATGGGCTGGCCGCAGCAGGTCTGCTCCCGCGGGAAGCGCACGGTGCAGCCGAGCTTTTCCAGCACGCGCACCACGGCGACAGCGGTGCGGGGATAGAAAGATTCGGTCAGGCAGGTCACGAACAGGGCGACGCGCATGGGGGGCAAGTGTATGTGATCGGGAGACAACGTGAAAGGACGAACGGGCCAGGCGGCGTCTGACATGCCGACTGAAGTCGGCACGCCGATTCACGCTCCGCGCAGGCGTTGGATCTGCTGGCGTTGCAGGCTGGTGGTGAAGTGAACGACGCGGTCTTCGAACTGGTGTCGTTGATGGGCTTCGGCGAAGTTGAAGCTGATGCCCAGGTGCACTTGGCCGCCGCCGACTTTCTGGATGCGTGCCAGCAGGGCGGGCACGTCCAGCGGCCGGGGGTCGCCGGGCAGCCGAAAGACGCAGCGCAGGCGAATGCCCGGCTTGAGCCAGCGGGCCAGTTGACTGTGTCCATCGATGCGCAGGCCCATGCCGCCGCCGCTGATATCGAACAGTTTGGCTTCGAAAGCATCGCGACCGCGGGCCTTATCCAGATCGCCGATGGGCAGGGGCGCTTCATCGGCCTGCGAGCCGGTGGGGATCACGTGCACGGTTTCCAGGCCGCAGCCGGCCGCATCGACGCGGAAGAATCGGCGGCGCTGGGCGGACCAGACATTTTCCGCGGGGCTGAGGCGCAGGGCGTGCACGACGGTGTCTTCGTTGAGCAGGTAGCGCAGCTTGCCCTGCACCGTGCAGCGGCCGGCCCACCATTGCGAGCCGTCGGGCATGAAGATGTCCAGCCGGGAGCCGGTTCGGCACAGCCGCGCCACGCCGCGCTTCATCGGGCGCTGCACCAGCAGTGTGCCGTCCGGCCCGATGGCCAGCAGACGCGAAGTGAAACGGGGCGGAGCCTCGGCTTCGTCGCCGTCGTAGCTTTTGCTCAGGGTCAGCCGCCCATTGCGCAAGACCGCCTCACTCAGCACACGCTGCCAGGCATGCTGGATGAACTCCTGCCGGCGTTGGGGGGGTTGCTGCTGGGCCACGCATGGCACCTCAGTGGGTTTATCGGCACAAGCGCGGGGAGGCTTGACTGGGGAAACGGCATGGCAGGAAAAAACGGATTGGCCATTGGGCTTTACCCTTCCCGCGGGTGCAGGTGGATATCACCCCGCAGCAGGACCAGCGAGCCGAGCAGGCCGTAGAAGATCAAGTAAAGGCGGAAAAACAGCAGCATGGCGATGACCTGGTTGTGCGTGGCGTCGCCGCCGCCCACCAGCAGGCCCACCGCCAGGGCCTCCATCACGCCCAGCCCCTGGTAGGTCATGGGCAGCGTCCCAGCGCCCAGCACCACCGGCAGTACGGTCAAGATCAGCAGCGGCGGACTGCTCATGCCCAAGGCGTAACCGGCCAGGGCGGTGGCGGAGATCTCCGCGGTGTGCATGCCGAGGCTGACCAGCAGGGCGACGCCCAGCGCGGGTAGATGATGGCGATAAGCGTCGGCATATTGCTGCAGGCGGCGAATGGGATGATCGTGACGCAGGCGGGACGCCAGCCTGTGCAATCCCAGTACGCGGCGCAGCGGTCGTGAAAAGTAGATCGTGGCCAGCACCGCCATCACCGCCATGGTGCACCAGGCGGCGAAGGTGACGCGGCGGGCCAGGTCGTGATCGAGCATGGTCAGACCCGCCAGGCCCGCCAGCAGGAACAGGGCGACGAAACCGATGCCGCGATCGAAGACGATGCTCATCACCGCCGCCCCGCGTTTCCCGCTGCCGGCCGCCGCGTAGTAGGCCCGCACCACGTCGCCGCCGGTCATCCCCGGCAGACAGAAATTGAAAAAAAGTCCCAGCAGGTTCAAGCGAAAAGCCCGGGCGTAGCCGACGTTCATGCCTTGGCAGCGCATCAGCAGCCACCAGCGCAGCGTCTGGCCCGGCGGCAGCAAGCCCACCAGCAGCAGCCCGCCGATCAGCAGATGCCAGCGAGCCTGCTGGAGAATGGTCAGCACGCCGGGGTGTGTCTGGCCGTCGATCACCGTGTCGCGCCAGGTGATGGCGTAGAGGATGTACGCGATCCCAGCCGCGGCGATCAGCAGTCGCAGGATGATCAGCACCCAGCGTTTCACGTTGGTTGATTGTCCTGGCTGCGTTGGAGAATGGTCCGTGGCACGGAAGGCAATTTATCGGATTGTCCGCTGCTTCGCTCATTCACCTGCCGGTCCGCACCGCGGACGGTGCGGCTGAGATGTTGGTGAATCTGCGCATGGAATCCAACGCCGAGCCCTGAGGAGTTGGCGACGAAGGGCCGGATCACGTGGTCCTTGTGCAATCGATCCGGCCCTTCGTCGTCGTGGACTCCTCCTCAGGGCTCGGCGTGCGTGGTCGCGGAGGTCTGTTCAGGGCTCGGGCGAAGCGAGTTTCGCCTTGTATTGCAGCTTGACGATGGCATCGATGATCGTCTGCGGCTGCGCCTGGTCGGCGGCGTCGGTGATCACCCAGGCTTTCTTCTGCTCCAGGTTCACGCTGGCCTTTTTCACCTGCGGCAATGCGCAGACGGCGTTCTCAATCGACTCCACGCAGCCCATGCACACCATGCCTTCGATGTCGAAGGTCATCAGCGTTTCACCTTCGCCCGCTTCCAGCGGTTCGGTCAGCAGGCCGATCGACGCGGCGGTCACTTCGGCTTCCACTTCCGGGGGCGGTGGCGAGGTTTCTTCGTGTTTGCAACCGGCCAAAGCAGTCAGCAACAGGATCAGGGTTGCGGTCAGTGTCAGCGTTCGCATGGCTGTCACTCCTAAAGAGAATCGGAATTCACCACAGAGACGCAGAGGACGCAGAGAAAGGCAGATAACGCTGATAAACGCAGATCAGACGCGGATCAACGCGGATGGATTCAATTCATTTTCTATCTACGTTCATCCGCGTTCATCCGCGGTTCCTGTTTTCTGTATTCCTCTGCGATCTCTGCGTCCTCTGTGGTGAGTGTTTCTACTCTCAGTCCGTGGATTGATTGATGCGGGCGTGGGCCATTTTCGCGGCCAGGCGGATGGCGGCCTTCATGCTGCCGGGGTTGGCTTTGTTTCGGCCGACAATGTCAAAAGCGGTGCCGTGATCCACGCTGGTGCGGATGATGGGCAGGCCGAGCGTGACGTTAACCGCTTCGTCGAAGGCCAGCATC
The DNA here is from genome assembly GCA_020849625.1 of Phycisphaeraceae bacterium. GTDB lineage: Bacteria > Planctomycetota > Phycisphaerae > Phycisphaerales > Phycisphaeraceae > JADLFV01. Next base: position 13,314 of record JADLFV010000040.1, on the reverse strand, counting down.
TTGATCGGGATCAGGCCCTGATCGTGATACATGGCCACGACCAGGTCGAAGTCGCCCTTGATGGCGCGGTGAAAGAGCGTGTCCGCGGGGTAGGGGCCGGTGGCGTTGATGCCGTGCTGGCGGGCGGCCTCGATGGCGGGGGTGATCAGTCGCGCCTCTTCGTCGCCGAACTGGCCGTTCTCGGATGCGTGGGGATTGAGCCCGCAGACCGCGATGCGCGGCTGTTTGACGCCGAGGCGCAGCATCGCCTCGTGGCCCAGGTCGATCGGGTCGTACACCGCGCCGATGGTCAGCACGTTGCGCACGTCCATCAGCGGCAGATGAATGGTGGCCAGAATGACGTTCAGTTGCGGAGCGTGGAACATCATGGCCACGCGCTTGGACTTGGTGCGATGCTGCAGCATTTCGGTGTGGCCGGGGAAGCGGCAGCCGGCCAGGAGCCAGGATTCTTTGCAGATCGGCGCGGTGACGATGGCGTCGATGCCGCCGTCATCGTGGCAGCGCCCGGCCGCGGCGATGGCGTCATCGAGGAAACGCAGCGATGCCATGCCGCCCTGTTTGCTCGGTTGATGCGCGGTGCCGAGCATGGAGTATTCGTCGTAGTCCAGCACCACCACCGGGTGCATCAGCTCATGGGCGGCGCGGGTCGAGTCATGTTGCAGGCGCCACCAGAAGGCGTCGATCTCCGCCAGGTCCGCGGCATAGGCCAATAGCTCGTTCATGCCGAAGATGACGAATCGCCCCAGGGCTCGGATGGCGGGGTCGGCCAGCGCCTTGACCACGACCTCCGGCCCGACGCCCGCCGGCTCGCCCATGGTGATGCCGATCACCGGCAGATTGTTGGCTGACTCGGCCATGGCGACATCGTAGCAAGGGCGGTAGAAAATGGCAGATGGTAGATGGCAAATGGCAGATGTACAGGATTGATTGGACGCTTGCCTTTTTCATCTGCCATCTGCCATGTGCCATCTGCCATTACAATGTTGTCATGTCGAACAATGGACCGCTGGACGTGGCTGTGATCGGTGTGGGACGCATGGGCCGGCATCACGCGCGGACTTATGCCGCCATGCCGCAGGCAAACCTGGTGGCGGTGGTGGATGCCGACGGCGAACGGGCCGCCACGGTGGCCGATGAATACGGCTGTCGCGCATTTACCACCACAGATCAACTGCTGCGCGAGTATCCCAATCTTCCCGGGGTGACGGTGGCGGTGCCCACGCAGTATCACCAGAGCGCGGCCGAACCTTTGCTTCAGCGCGGGATCGCCTGCCTGATCGAAAAGCCGCTGGCGCCGACCATGCAGCAGGCCAGGCATCTGGCGGAGCTGGCGGCCACCTGCGGCGCGGTGTTACAGGTCGGGCACACCGAGCGCTTCAACCCGGCCGTGCGGGCGGTGGCAGCCATGGACCTGACCGCACGCTACATCGAAGTCGATCGCGTCAGCCCCATGACCTTCCGCAGCCTCGATGTCGGCGTGGTGATGGACATGATGATCCACGACCTGGACATCGTGCTGATGCTGGCCCGCAGTCCGATCAAGAAAGTCGATGCCACCGGCGTGGCGGTGCTGGGCGAACACGAAGACATCGCCAACGCCCGCATCGTCTTCGAGAGCGGCTGCGTCGCAGCCATCACCGCCAGCCGCCTGGCGTTCAAGACCCAGCGCAAGCTGCGCCTGTTCAGCGAGGATGCCTACGTCAGTCTCGACTACCAGGCCCGCAACGGCACCGCCATTCGTCGCACTCCCGGAAATGTTGATGCGCTGAACAACCTGCGCAGCGAACTGGCAGCCGGGCGCGATCTGAGCGATCTGGACTGGTCGCGGATCGTCAGCATCGAGAACCTGACCATGGACCTGCCGCCGGCCGAACAGGACCCGCTGACCGCGGAACTGGGCAGCTTCCTGGACGCGGTGCGCACGGGCGCTGCGCCGCTGGTCGATGCCGAGGCCGGCTACTTCGCCGTGGCGGCCGCCGAGCGGGTGGTGGAGGCGATCAGGGACCATGAATGGAAGGGACTGGCGAAGAAATTCGAATGACGAAATTCGAAATTCGAAACAATGACGAATGCTCGAATGACGAAACTCAGAACATTCGTCATTCGTCATTCGGACATTAATTCGTCATTCGAATTTCGTCATTCGAATTTACACACATGACTTTCCTCCTGCTCATCACGCTCCCGTTTCTCCTGGCGGCCAGCGGGTTTTTCTCCGGCTGCGAGACGGCGCTGTTCAGTCTCAGCCGCCATCAGCGGGGGCAACTGGCACGCGACAAGCGGCTGTCAGCGGTGACCATCACCACGCTGCTTTCCGAGACGCGCGGGCTGCTGATCACGCTGCTGCTGGGCAACATGACGGTTAACGTGATCTATTTCGCGGTGACCACGCTGCTGGTAATCCGGTGGCGTGATGCCGGTTGGGTGGGCCCGGCCGGGTCCACTGCTCTGGCCGGCGCGGCTTTGCTGCTGGTCGTGCTGTTCGGGGAAGTGCTGCCCAAACTTTTGGCGGCGCGATTGACTTTGACCTGGGCGTTGCTGCTGGCGGTGCCGCTGTGGATGGTGCACCGGGCGCTGGGGCCGTTGCGCCTGTTCTGCCAGGCGTTCATCATTACGCCGCTGGCGCGGCTGATCGCCCCGCGGCACAAGCCGCCGCAGTTGTCGGTCGAGGAGTTCGAGTCGCTGCTGAGCTTCAGCCAGCGGCACGGGGCGATCGACGCCAACGAGGAGCAGTTGCTGCAGCAGGTGGTGGAACTGGGGCAGATGAAGGTGCGCGAGCTGATGACGCCGCGGGTGGACATCGTGGCCCACGACCTGGCGGAGGCGCCCGAAGCGCTGCTGGGCCTGATCCGCATCACGCGGCTGCGGCACGTGCCGGTGTTCGAGGGGAGCCTGGATCAGATCGTGGGCTTTGTCTATTCGCGGCAGACCCTGCTGAGTCGGCCGCGGACGGCGCAACAAGTGCGGCAGTTGATTCGCCCGGTCAACTACGTGCCGCAAGCGCAGCGGGCCGACCAGTTGCTGGCCCAGATGCGCAAGAGCGCTTCAACGTTCGCCATCGTCGTCGATGAGTACGGCGGCACGGCAGGCTTGATCACGCTGGAGGACGTGGTCGAACAGATGGTGGGCGAAATTCCCGGCGCATTCGATGAACAGAATCAGCCGGAGGTCGAGCAACTCGGGCACGGGCGCTGGCGCTGCGGGGCGGAGCTGCCGGTGCGGGAGTGGACGGCTGTGTTTAAGCAGCACGCCACCAGCCGCCAGGCGCTCGATGCCCTGGACGTGGCCAGCACGGTGGGCGGGTTGCTGATGGCTCGGCTGGGGCGGCTGCCGAAGGTGGGCGATCGCGTGCTGGTGGGCAACGTGGCGCTGACCTGCGACCTGATGCGCGGCAAGCGCGTCGAGCGCGTGCTGATCGAACTGACGGACACCGCGAAGAACGGGACGGTCGCGGATTCCGACGGGGCGAGGCGGGCTTCAGCACGCCGGGATTCGCAACTCCCACAGGAGCCGAGTGATTCATCCGCCCGGCATGCTGAAGCACGCCTCGCCCCCCAATCCGCACCAGATGAAAAAAAGGTGTCAGGAACCTTTTCTGAAAAAATGGGGTCAAACCCCAATCCAGAGGACATTTCCGGAAAAAAGGTGTCAGGAACCTTTTCCGAGGAGAAGCGGGAGGAGGGGGCATGACCGGGTGGGCGATCCTCATGTTGATCGGGTTTGCGGGCTCAGCCCTCTACAGCGGGCTGGAAACGGGCGCCTATCGTCTCAACCGCGTGCGCTTGGCGGTGCTGGATCACCAGGGTCACAGCGGCGCCCGCCGCCTGCGCCGCATGATCGAGCATCCCACCGCGCTACTGACCACGCTGCTGCTGGGTAACAACCTGATGAACCAGTTGGGCGCTGCGTCGCTGACCGCGATGCTCGAGCTGCGCGGGCTCAGCACGTTGCAGATCCTGGTGTTCACCACGCTGATCGTGACGCCGCTGCTTTTCATCTTCGGCGAGACGCTGCCCAAGGATCTGTTCGCAGCGTACGCGGATCGCCTGATGTACCGGCTGACCTGGCCGCTGATGATCTCGCAGCAGGTGTTTCGCTGGACGGGCATCGCGCCGCTGGTGGGATTGTTTACGGGTCTGCTGCTGCGGGCGTTGGGCGGTCGCGGCACGCCGCGCGAGTTGCATCCGCGCCGCCGCATGGAAGACCTGGTCAAGGAGGGCGTGGGCTACGGCGTGCTCAGCGACGATCAATCCGTCATTGCCCAGCGCGTGCTGGACCTGTCAGCGCGGACGGTGGCCGATGAGATGGTGCCGTGGAAACAGGTGATCACCGTGCGTCGCGAGGCGTCGATCGACGCGCTGTGGCAGTTGGCGGCCGGCAGCGAGCGCTCACGGTTTCCGGTGGTGGATGAGCAGGGCAAAGTGGTGGGTGTGCTGGGGATCGACGAAGTGCTTTCCTACGAAAAATCAGTGTGTCCGCCGCTGGAGCAGTTGATGGAGCCTGCGGTCAGCATCCGCGCCGGCGAACCGTGGCGTGCTGCTTTGAGCCGCATGCAGCGCGAGCACATCAGCCTGGCCATCGTGGTCGATGCCCACGACAAACCGCTGGGGATCGTGACGGTCAAGGACCTGGTCGAGCCGGTGACGGGGGAGCTGGGGAACTGGTGATGGATGAAGGATAATGTATGAAGGATGATGTGAAAGAGCCGATCGATGGCAGCGTCTTCTACATCATCCATCATCCATCATCGATCATCCATTCCTCAGATCGTCCCGCTCCACGCTGCGGGGCAGAGGAGCACGGGCAGGTCGGCCTGTTTGATGAAGTGGCTGGGCACGTCGCCGCCGAGCAGGCGCTGGAGGGCGCCCTTCTGGGTCAGGCCGAGCACGACCAGCGTGCAGTTGCGGGCGTGGGCGGTGTTGAGGATGGCCTTGGCGATGTCGTCGGCGTAGAGCATGACGCTCTCGGCTTCGACTCCGGCGTTGCTCAATGCGTCGCAGAGCAGGCGCAGGGTTTGTTGGCCGCGAGTGGCGGCATCGGATTCCGCTTCGTCGCCTTCCTGCTGCTGGGCGACGTGGGCCACCACCACGGACGCGGCTAACCGCTTGGCCAGGTCCACCAGGGGTGCGGTCAGTTTTTCGCTGGCCCACGGTGAGGAAACCGCCACCAGCAACTTGCTTTCGCTCAAGGTTCAGGCTCCGAAAGTTGACTGCCGCCCAGCGGCAGGTCGCCTGCCGAACGCACATGATAACCAGCGAAGCGGCGGACAGCTATGGGCGTGGTGAGGGGTGAGGCTTGAGTGGCGAGCGGTGAGCGGCAGAGCGAGGCGCGTCGGGCATTGAGGGCGGGGCTTGGGACAGGTGCGGCAGCCGCGCATGAAAAAACCAGCCCGGGACCCCCCATCGAGGCTGGTTGAATGAAGGAAACCGGCTACTATAAGCCCGGAAGGGCTCGATTATCAGACCTTGCTCTCGTCCGGGGCAGGATGAGTGGCCATGCCCTCGGCTTCACGGCCCCAGCGGTTCCCCTCAGCGCGGAGAAGGTCTTTGCGTTTGAATTGCGTGCCAAGCACGCACTGCAAGTGCAGATACAGCCGCAACGTGGCGGCGTCCGCTTTCTCCCCCCGCCCCGGTGATGGGTGGCCAGGCCCACGTCCGCTCATGCGGCCATTATCGTCGAATCGTCACGCACGTCAACAATCAAATCACAAATATATCAGCATGAACTCACAATTGACACACGCCCTATGTTGACATCATGCCACGCAAGAAATCCCTCAACCTGGTGATCCCCGAAGACCTGCTGCGGCAGTTCAACGAAGTCAGTGCCGCCTTCGGGCACGGCAAGCAAAAGGGCATGGTGCTCTCCGCCGCCATCGCCATGTTCCTCGATGCCCCGCCGCCGAAGCAGGGCCAATACCTCGAGCAGGTGATGCGGGCCGAGGTGCGCGAAGGCGTCGATCGCCTGATGGATCACGCCCGGGCCCAGCAGTTGCTCGAACAGGCGACGCACCTGGCGTTGGAGAAAGCTGTCGGCAATGAGCCATCGCAGATGCGACCACGCAAAGCTGCCAAGAAGAAGGGGCGGCCGCAGCGGGGGTTCAAGTGAGGGGGCGTTGAGAGCGGAAGGCGGAAGGCGGAAGGGAGCGGTTATCGTTTGCCGCCGTGCTGAGTGATCAGCTTTTTGACCACCGCCTTGGCGCGTTTGGCGGCGTCGCCGCGGTCGTGGACCTGGCGCAGCACGAGCGTGCCTTCGAAGAGCATGGTGTAAGTGTCGGCGAAATCTTCCGGGTCGCGCAGTTTGGCGCCCAGGGCCAGGTCGCGGAACAGGTTGCGCGTCTTGCGCTTGTGATCGGCGGCGGCCTGATGCACCGGATCGTACGGGTTGGGAAACTCCGCGGCGGTGTTCAGGAACAGGCAGCCGTTGAAGTCCGGGTCGTTGAACCAGATGTCCAGCACATCGAAAAAGCCCAGCAGTTGGGCGGCGGGATCGAACCCGGCCAGTTCCTCCACCGCACGACGCCAGGCAGCCATTTCCCATTGATCGCGTTGGCGGATCGCTTCCAGGATGAGCTGGTCCTTGCTCTCGAAATGCTTGTAGAAGGTGGTCTTGGTCACGCCCACCTCGGCCAGCAACTGGTCGAGGCCCACGGCATGAAAGCCGCGGCGGTAGAACAGGTCGATGCCGTGCTGAATCAGTCGATCGCGGGCGTTGCGGGGCTCGGCCCTGATGCCAAACAATTCGGCCGCGGTTTTGAGAGGCGCCTGGCTCACGTGGACCATTGTAGGCGTGCGACAGGCGGTTCGGCTCCTCCGAGCCTTTGAGTTCTGGCGAACACTGCCGGAACACTTCCGGGGGTTACCACAAGTCAACCAGAGGTTGACCACGGGTGTACTGTGGGCCGCCAAAGTGGGGCGTAAATTGGCCGACATGGTGATAGTGATTCGTGTAACCCCAACCTCGAAAGGAGACTCAACCATGACGACCACCACCACCAGCAAGCTCAACGGTTTGGACCCCGCAGCCCTGCACGGCCTGATCGACGCCGTGGCCGCCGACGCCGAACAGGGCCAGACCCACTGGAGTGTGACCACCCGCTGGATCGACGGCGGCGTGGCCCAGACGCAGGTCAGCCACTTCGCCATCGCAGGCCAACGTGTGGATAAGGATTTCACCATCCGCCACGATGAGCCGTTCGAGCTAGGCGGGACCAACACCGCGCCCAACCCGCAGGAATACCTGCTGGCGGCGCTCAACGCCTGCATGACCGTGGGCTACGTCGCCCTGGCCACGCTCAAGGGCATCCGCATCGAGAGCCTGGAGATCGAAACCGAAGGCGACATCGACCTGCGCGGATTCCTCGGGCTCGACCCGGCCGTCAAGCCCGGCTACGAGCAGATCCGCTACACCGTGCGCATCAAGGGCGACGCCACACCCGAGCAGTTCCAGGAGATCCACGAGCTGGTCAAGCAGACCTCGCCCAATTATTACAACATCGCCAACGCCATCGCGCTGAAGGCTGAGTTGGTCGTGGAGTGACACGCCTGCTGCAAGATCTGCGACAACACGCGTTCCCTGAAGCCCATGGATTCCATCCGTGGGCTTCTTTTTTACTCCGGTTCCACCACACGTTGGGTGCCACACCCGCGTGCGGGTGTGCCGGTAGTTTCGCACGGCCGACGCGCGGCCGTGGCACCCCATAAAGTAAACCACAACTTTCTTTTTTACTCCGGTTCCACCACCCGCACGCGCCAGGCGCGGCCGTCGTCGCCAGGTTCGGCGGGGATGATCCGCTCGGTGATGCGCAACTTGCCGATCGGACGCAGGGCTTCAGCGTGAGTCTGTTCGTCCAGTTCGCGCTGAGGGAGGCGGCGGACGCTGGAGTCGTCGATCACGAATCCGGGCGCGAACTGCTGCACGAACTGCGTCATGGCCAGGCCGAACAGATCGCAGTAGCCCTCTTTGTCCTTTTCCTGGCCGCCGAAGTGATAGAGCCAGGCTTCCATGTATTCGTGGCAGAACACCGCCACGCGCTGAGCGGGGCTGGCACGGTCGCTGATCAGCAGTTGTTGCTTTTCGTTGTCGCACAGGCCCAGACAATCTTCGCCCTCGTGCCGGATGTACTCGGTCACCAGGGCGACGTCGTAGTCCAGCGGCCCCACGCGCACGGTCAGCATGACCACCAGTTTAACCTGTCTTCGCCCTCACCCCTCAAACTTCACCCCTCAAGCCTCACTACTATGTCATCATGTTCAACTGGATCGACTGGGCTGCTTTGTGGCATGGGACGGTGCTCACCACGCTGGTGGCGACGTTGCTGCTGATCAACACGGCCGGCGTGCTGCTGGTGGCGCTGCAGATGCCGGGCACGTGGCTGATTCTGTTCGCCACAGCCCTGGCGGCGTGGTGGCGCTGGGAGCAGGGCACGTTCGGCTGGTGGACGCTGGCGAGTCTGTTGGCGCTGGCGCTGCTGGGTGAACTGGTGGAATTCCTCGGCTCCATGCTGGGCGCCAAGGTGGCAGGGGCGGGGCGACGGGCGGCATGGTTAGCGCTGGTCGGCAGCATCATCGGGGCGATTGTGGGCACGTTCACCATTCCCATCCCCATCGTGGGCACGCTGCTGGGCGCAGCCATCGGCGCGGCGATCGGTTCGATCACGGGTGATCGCTGGTCCGGCCGCCAGTGGCATCATGCCTTCAAAGGCGGCGGCGGCGCGGCGGTGGGGCGCTTCAGCGGCGCACTGAGCAAACTGATCATCGCGGTGCTGATGTGGCTGATCGTGCTGGCGGCGCTGGTGTTCTAGGCTCTGTCGAGAAACAAGGTTATGTTCCAGTGGGGCGGCCGACCCGGCCGCCAGCGGGCGAGACGCCCGCTCCACCTTCAGTTTCCCGACAGAGCCTAGTCAGAATCGCCTCGAAGACGCGAAGAAAAACAAAAATCAGATTGAACCGCAGAGACGCCCAGGACGCAGAGGAAGGCGGCAAGAATTGGCCACAAAAAGCACAAGAGACACAAAAAATTAAATTTCAGACGCGCTCTCCAAATGACTCTTGTGCATTTTGTGCCCCTTGTGGCTAAGCCAATGTTTGTCTGTCTTTCTCCGTGTCCTCCGCGTCTCTGCGGTTCAATATCAGAAGTTCTGATGACATCGTTTACAGATGCAGAACCTGGTCGTCGGCGTGGTAGCTGGAGCGGACCAGGGGGCCGGACTCGACGTGGCGGAAACCCAGGGATTCGCCGAGTTTTTTGTAGTCGGCGAAGGTCTCCGGGGTGACCCAGCGTGAGATGGGCAGATGCTCGCGCGTCGGCTGAAGGTACTGGCCGATGGTCAGGATGTCGCAACAATCAGTTTCGAGTTTCGAGTTGCGAGTTTCGAGTTTGGTGCCGGCGATGACGTCGCGCATCAGTTGGGCGATTTCGTGATCTTCTTCGCCGATGCCGACCATGATGCCGGTCTTGACGGTCAGCCCGGCCTGCTTGCCGCGGCGCAGCAGTTCGATCGAGCGATCGTATTTCGCCTGCGGGCGTACGGCGGGATACAGGCGGCGGACGGTTTCGAGATTGTGATTGAGCACGTCGGGGTGCTGATCGATCACCAGTTGCAGGGCGTCCCAGTCGCCGCAGAAGTCGGGGATCAACACTTCGATGGATGTGCCGGGGGATTGGGCGCGGATCTGTTTGATCGTCTGGGCCCAGATGGCTGCTCCGCCGTCGGGCAGTTCATCGCGGTTGACGGATGTGATGACGATGTGGCGCAGTTGCATGATGGCAGCCGCCTCGCCGACGCGCCTGGGCTCATCGGTGTCCAACATCCGGGGGTGGCCTGTTTTGATGTGGCAGAAGCCGCAGGATCGGGTGCAGACATCGCCCAGGATCATGAGCGTGGCGGTGCCGCGGTGCCAGCATTCGCCCATGTTGGGGCACTTGGCGGACTGGCAGACGGTGTGCAGGTTGTGCTCAGCGACCAGGGCGTTGAGCCGTTGATAGCCTGGGCCGCCGGGCAACTTGGCCCGCAACCAGGCGGGTTTGCGGCGTTTGACGAAGTCGCCGGGTGCGTTGTCGAGGACCATCGAGCTGAGACTGAAGCGGTTCATGGGCAGGAAAGTGTATCGGTCGTCGGCGGTGATGGAAAGAAAACAATCGGCTAAACCGCCAGGTCGGCGCGGTGACGAATGGTCAGAACCTGTGGGCGGTGGAAGAAGGCCAGGCCCACGGTCAACGGTCCGACGCGGCCGACGAACATCAGGGCGGTCACGATCAGCTTGCCCAGTGCGGTCAGCGAGGCGGTCATGTCCATGCTCAGGCCCACGGTGCCCAGGGCGGAGGCAGCCTCGAAGGCCAGGGTCAGAAAGTCCTGTCGCTGCACCAGGCACAGCAGAAACAGCCCGAGCGTCAACATGGACAGATACAGCGCGGTGGACGCCACGGCCGCCAGCAGTCGCGGCAGGGGAATCTCGTGACTCAAAAAGGTGACGCGATCGCGCTGGCGCAGGGTGCTCAGGAGGATGGCCAGCAGGCTGGAGAAGGTGGTGGTCTTGATGCCGCCACCGGTGCCGCTGGGTGAAGCGCCCAGGATCATGGCCAGGATCACCAGCAGGAGCGTGGCGTGCGAAAGCTGAGCGGTGGCGATGGTGTTGAACCCGGCAGTGGTGGAGGCGGTCATCACCTGGAAGGCAGCCGCGTAGAAACGGTGCATAGGCGACAGGTGCTGGATGAGCGGCTCGGTGAGATAGATCACAGGCGTGGCGAACAGAAAGATCGCGGCGGTGATGACGAGGATGACTTTCGAGGTGAAGGTCATGTGATAAGCGCGATGGCGAAGCGATCGCCAGGCGTCCTGGATGACGATGAAGCCGATGGCGCCCAGGTAGCAGATGACGCCGATGGTCAAACACACCACGCCGTTGTCGGCCAAGCGGGTGAAGCTGTCGTTGTTGAGGCTGAAACCGGCCGTGGCGAAGGCCGAGACGCAATGGAAGATGGCTGACCACAGCGGCTGCTCGACGCCCAGGGCACTGAATTCACGGTAGAGCACCGCGGCGCCGATGGTTTCGATCAGCAAGGTGAAGACCACGACGTGGCGCACAAAGCTGTGCATGTCCAAGCCTTCGGGCAGCGTGAATTCGCTTTTGAGGATGCCCTGTCGCAGATCGGAAAGGACGCGGCCGCGTGCGAGGATGATGAAGGAGGAGACGGTCATGTACCCGATGCCTCCGAGTTGGAAGAGAGCGAGGATGACCAGTTGTCCGAAAAAGCTATAGGAGTCAGCGACGCTGAGGGTCGTCAGACCGGTGGTGGAGATGGCGGAGGTGACGATAAAGAGGTTGTCGATTGGATTCACGTGCTGCTTCTGCGCCCAGGGCAGCGACAGCAGGGTCAGGCCGACGGTGACGTAGGAGAGGAACCCGAGCGTGAGCAGTTGAACGGGCTTGAGCGTGCGCCACATCCAGGCCAGGGCCAGATCGCAGCGATGGCGCAGGTTGAGGTAATGAGCGCGCAGCAGAAGCACGAGACGACGTGCGTGTAACACAGCCGAATCTCCCAGATAAGGCGCTTGCTGGCGCGGCGAGGTCGTCCCGGACGCCGGGACGCATGCAAAGGAGGCACCCATGCCACCGTTTACCTCGAACGCCTACGAGGTTAGCTGACGGGCTAGGAGCCGGGCTGCCCCTTCCGCCGCGAAAACAGGCGGATTCGCCCCAACAAATCGGGTTCCCCGTTCCAGCGGCCAGGCTGCTGGATTAGGCGATTAACACAGTCAGGCAAGACGCGTTGTTTGTCAGCAGACACGATATCCACCGCGGGCGGGCGGTCAAGGGGCGGGATTCGTGGACGAATTGACAGGCGGCGGCCGATGACTAGAATGGTTAATCTTCGCTTAACCAAGCAGGTGGAGCGAACAGGGGACAAAGACAGGCCGGCAGGGCCACGGCCCGACGGCTGGAAAGGCTTTGGTGATCAGAATTAACCATCGGCATCACGATTGACCCTGACGGGAACCGGCCCGTCTGGGCCGCCCCCCCCCGGAAGATCGCCAGCGATGGCTGGGGATAACCGGGTGAGAACGTCAGGGTGTTTCGGACACACCGTCTGGAACATTTCCGGGATTTGACAAACCCTGACATCGCAGTAAATTACCCGGCTCGCCGCCGACCCCCGGAAGTGTTGGGGAAGCAAGCGGCAAGTTGGTTTTGCCCTCGCAAGTGAGACGAAACTTTCGAGGAGGCTCATTGACAAGTGGATTAGTTCGCGTTCTTGCAAACAACCATATGTAAGTTGTGTTGCACCGAGCGAGTGTATCGTTAGCTCAAGGTAGCCCCCCGCCCCCGGAAGCAGATAAGTGCCGGGAAGGGATATCGACCCTGTAGTTGGAAGTTTGATACTTCCGGGGGTCGGTGTTCGGTCGGGGTGATGAAGCTACCAAGGGCGCGCGGTGGATGACTCGGCATCAAGAGGCGACGAAAGACGTGGTAGCCTGCGATAAGCTCAGGGGAGCTGGCAAACAAGCCCTGATCCTGAGATTTCTGAATGGGGAAACCCACTGCTTCGGCAGTATCCGGCACTGAATGCATAGGTGTCGGAGGCGAACGCGGAGAACTGAAACATCTTAGTACCCGCAGGAAAATAAAGAAACCTCGATTCCGTCAGTAGCGGCGAGCGAACGCGGAGAAGCCCAAACCGTCCTTCGGGGCGGGGTTGCGGACACCAACATGGCCCCCGGAAGTTGTCGTGAATTGTCTGGAAAGTCAGACCAAAGAAGGTGACAGTCCTGTAGCGACGATCGAAGGGTGCCTAGGTGCACCAGAGTAGCGTCGGGCTCGTGGAACCCGGCGTGAAACTGGAGGGCCCACCCTCCAAGGCTAAATACTCCTTGATGACCGATAGCGAACCAGTAGGGCGATTGAATGTTGAAAAGAACCCCGATAAGGGACGTTAAAAGTACCTGAAACCGCGCGCTTACAAACGGTCGGAGTCCGCCTTCGGGCGGATGACGGCGTGCCTTTTGCATAATGAGCCGGCGAGTTAATCTCTGTGGCAAGCTTAAGCCGTACCCCGGCGCAAGCGTAGGGAAACCAAGTCTTAACCGGCGTCAAGTCGCAGGGATTAGACGCGAAACCTTGTGATCTACCCATGGCCAGGATGAAGGGCGGGTAACACCGCCTGGAGGTCCGAACCCGTTAACGTTGAAAAGTTATGGGATGAGCTGTGGGGAGGAGTCAAAGTCTAATCAAACTGGGAGATATCTCGTTCTCCTCGAAATAGTTTTTGGGCTAGCCTCGTGTGAAACCGTATGGGGGTAGAGCGACTGATTGG
>JADLFV010000039.1 GCA_020849625.1 Phycisphaeraceae bacterium | reverse complement strand
TCGCGTCCGTGCCGAACGTTTTTTTCCGTTCAGGCGACTGGGGGTAATCAAGCAATTGAGCCTCATCCGAAACCGGACGGCCTTCCTATAAAAGGACGCAGCGTCACGTTTGTGCGCGCCGGAGGCAGTTTTGGGAGGGGGAAAAGGGACGGAAGTGCAGGCAGGATCAGCAATAGAATTTTTTTCGCGCGACCCTCAAAAAAATGGAAAAGCATGACACGTTTGTGCGCGCTGCCCGCAACATCGGCACAGCATGCCGGCCGATCGCCGCGTAACCGCGGCGGCTAAACTGAAGGTGGAGCGGGCGTCCCGCCCGCTGGCGGCCGAGACGGCCGCCCCACCAAAGCAACGGAGGCACAGAGCAAGGCAATCACTCCCATCCCGTCGGCCTTCTCCGCGCTCTCCGCGACCTCCGCGAGACACTGACTTTTTGTCTTTTTCAATGGCGGGCTGCTATGCGTGTCCGGTCGTCCGGGAGCGTCCGGCGAGGCATAGCTTGCCGGCTCGCTGCGTGGTCAGAGCACGTCCACCGCGCGGGGGTACGAGCCGAGCACGGTCAGTTGCAGGCAATGCTTGCCCGCTTCGCGGATCGCGGCTGTGACGTTGTCTTCATCAGCGTGACCAACCAGATCGACGAAGAAGATGTATTCCCAGTTGACGCGCTGGCTCGGTCGCTTGTCGATGTGCGTGAGGTTGATGCCGAAGTCGCGGATAACGTCGAGCACGTCCACAAGTGTGCCGGGCTTATGCTCGGTGGTGAACATGATGGAGGTTTTGTCATCGCCGGTGGGGCGGGCGGATTGCTTGCCGATGACGAAGAATCGCGTGACGTTATGCGGGTTATCTTCGATGTTGGCGAACTGGATTTTGAGCTTGTAGATTTCCGACGCCAGGCTGGATCCGATGGCCGCGGAATTAGGCTCTTTTGCGGCGATTTCCGCGGCTTTTGAGCTGCTGGCGGTGGGGATCTTTTCCGTCTGCCGCAGTTGCACGCTCAGCCACTTGCGGCACTGGCTCAGGACTTCGGGCTTGGAATAAATGCGCGTGAGCTCTTCCGGGGGGCAGTGGCTGAGCAGGTTGTGGTGGATGGTGATCAGCACCTCGGCACAGACGCGCACGTGGGTGTTGAGGAAAGCGTCGAGCGTTTCACCCACGCCGCCGATGGCGGAGTTCTCGATCGGCACCAGGCCGTAGTCGATGTGCCCGCGTTCGATTTCCTCGAAAACAGCCTGAATATCGTCGAGACTGTCGTACTCAACGCTGGCGCCGAACTTGCGGCGGGCAGCCAGGTGACTGAACGACCCGACCGGCCCCAGGTGCCCCACGCGCAGCGGCTTTTCCAGTGCGTAGCTGCCGCTCATCAACTCGCGCCAGACCGCTTCCAGACAGGTGTTGGGCAGCGGCCCGGCATTGAGCTTGCCGATGCGCTCCATCACCTGTCGCTCGCGCTCAGGCACATACACCGGCGAGTTGCCGCCTTTCTTGATTCGCCCGACCTCGACCACCACCTTGGCCCGCTCGTTGATCAACTGGACCAGCTTCTCGTCCAGATCATCGATCCGCTTACGCAGAGGGGCCAGAGCGTCGTGCGGATCATGGTTCGGCATCGGGTTCTGGGCCATGGCGGGGCATTGTAACCGATCGGCTCTGCCGCCCCCGGAAACGCCCCCGGAACAGAGCCGCACTGCGTGCCCAGACCGGACTCGCGGAGTCCGGCTCGTCCCCGCCCCTGGTAGTGCGGTTTCTAGGCTGATCGTTGCGGTTTGGTCGATGATGGATGCTGATGCTCTCGGAAACGCTCCAGGACACGTCGATTGTTTTCAGCTCGCTGCTGGGCGTGGTGTTGCTGCTGGGTCTGACGCTGTGGCTGAGCGGCAAGCGACTGGCCCGGCCGGCCTGCGCGGTCAGCGGCCTGCTGCTGGGCGGATTGGGCGGCTGGTGGATCGGCAACCAGATCAGCGACACCGGCAGTCTGCTGCTGCCGATCATGGTGCTGGCCGCCATCATCGGGGCCTTGCTGGCAGCCTTCCTCTTTCGCATCTGGATGGGCCTCAGCGGTGCGATCCTGCTGGCGGTGCTGGTCCCGGCCGCGAGTCTGGTCTGGTTAGGGACTACCCCGCAAACCGCACAAAACACGCAGGAAATCACGCAAACTCCGGACGAGCCATCCGATCAGGCCACGCTCGATGACGTGATCGATCTGGCAGACGAGGGCGTGGGGGGCATCTGGTCGCGGCTGACCGAGGCGGGGCGACAGACCTACGACCAGCAGGCGCAACTGCTGCGCACCTGGTGGGACGAACTGGGCGGTGCGGGGCGATCGCTGGTGATGATCTCGGCCCTGATCGGCGCGGGTTTTGGCCTGCTGCTGGGACTGATTCAGCCGCACTTCTCGGCATCCATCCAATCCGCGGTCATTGGGGCGATCCTGATCTTCTTCACCGGCCGGCAACTGCTGAGCAGTTACCTGCCGGACCAGACTGCCTGGCTGCCCAGCACAGCGCGGGGAACGCTGCTGGCGGTGGGTCTGATAACGCTGGCCGGACTGGCCATTCAGTGGATGCTGTTTCACAAGCGAGCCGATAAGGATTAAACGCAGCAAAGCGGTGCGATCGCGTGAAATGTGCAAAGGTCGCCATCGTCATGCGGCCCGGCCAAGATGACCGGGCTATATGGGCGGCCCGACCGATCGCTTTGCTTTCAAGGAGTCTGTGCCATGTTCGCCACTCTCGCCGCGTCGGATCATTCGCTTGAGAAACTCTGTCAAGCGGTCACGGACATGTTCTCCAGTCCCGACGCCCTGGCTCAGCCGCAGGTGCTGCTGTCGAGCATCGACCAGATCTCGATCGTGTGGGCGGTGCTGTTTCTAATCGCCGGCCTGTTGTGCCTGCTGAACGGATACAAGTTTTCCAAAACAGCCGTGGTCGGTTTGGCGTTGCTGTTCGGCCTGTTTGCCGGCTACTGGCTCGGAGTGCGCATCCATGCCCCGGCCATGATCGTCGCGGCCTGCGTGTCAGCTCTGCTGGCGGTCAGCGCATTTCCGTTGATGAAATATGCCGTGGCCATCTTCGGCGGCCTGGCCGGGGCGTTCATCGGCGCCAACATGTGGGCCGGCGTCAGCGACGCCCTCAACCGCGCCAACGGCATGAACTTCTCACCCGAAGCTTTCTGGATCGGCGCCCTGATCGGCCTGCTGGTCTGCGGCATGCTCGCGTTCATCCTCTTCGACCTGTCCATCGTCCTGTTCACCTCCGTCAGCGGCTCGACCCTGGCCGTCCTGGGCGCTCTGGCCCTGGCCGCCAGCGTGATGGGCCCCGAAACGCTTCGCCGCAACATCGGCGACAGCCGCCTGGTCATCCCCCTGCTGGTCTTCGTCCCCGCCTTCATCGGCCTGGTCCTGCAGGAGTTCTGGGCC
Organism: Phycisphaeraceae bacterium; assembly: GCA_020849625.1. Classification (GTDB taxonomy): domain Bacteria; phylum Planctomycetota; class Phycisphaerae; order Phycisphaerales; family Phycisphaeraceae; genus JADLFV01. Next base: position 41,740 of record JADLFV010000039.1, on the reverse strand, counting down.
AAGGGCTCCCCCGCGCCCTCTTCCGGCGGCGGCAAACCCGCCAAGGCGTAAGTGGATTTGCGATTTTAGATTGTCGATTTGCGATTGGGCGGAATCGAATCATCACACACAATGGGCGAGGCCGGTTTACCGGCCGGGCGTTAGCCGCCGCGCAGATGGCGGAGCGTGGTCAGCAGATCGGTGATGGCGGGGTTGTCCAGCGGTGTCCACTCGCTGCGGCGCTGGCCGTGGGCGGTGACCGTGTAGAGGATCATGTGCTGATCGGTTGAGGTCACACGTTGTGGCGGAGTGGCGAGCAGCTTATCGGTTAACTGCCAGATCTGGTCCATCTGCTGTGGGGTCAGCACGGCGGTCACGGGGGGAAATGTGCGTTCGTAAACGTCGCGGCCGAGGGCGGCTCGCAACTGTCGGTTGGGTTCGAGCACATACTGCTCGTTAGGCTCGTTCCGATCGTACATTTGAACGGTCAGCGTGAGGGCGAAGTCGGCGGGGCGGCCGGGGCCATCGAGGTGAGACAGGCTGCCGCAGGCGGACAGCAGGAGGCAGGTGGCGGTCAAGGGGAGGGCGGTGAGTTTGCCGGTCATGCGAGTATGGTAATCTTTGCGGCATGAAAGTGAGCTTGAACTGGCTGAACCGTTACCTGGACCGGCCCGTCGAGGCCCAGGAGGCCGCCGTGGCGCTGACGCGGGTGGGTTTCCCCATCGAGGAACACGTCGGCGACATGCTGGATGTGGAAGTGACCAGCAATCGCGGCGACTGCCTCAGTCACCTCGGCGTGGCGCGGGAACTGGCCGCCGCCACCGGCCGCACGCTGAAGGAGCCGGACTATCAGGTGCCCGGCTCGCACAGGAATGTCGCTTCCAGCGTCGCCCTCGAAGCGCCCGACCTGTGCCCGATCTACACCGCCCGCCTGATCACCGGCGTCCGCGTCGGCCCCAGCCCGGCCTGGCTCGTCGAATGCCTGACCGCCATTGGTCTGCGCAGCGTCAACAACGTGGTCGATGTGACCAACTTCGTGCTGATGGAGATCGGCGAGCCGCTGCACGCTTTCGACCTGGACAAATTGGCCGAGAAGCGCATCGTGGTGCGGCGGGCGAACAAGGGCGAAGCGTTCACCGCCATCGACAACTCGAAGCACACGCTTGGCCCTGACATGCTGGTGATCGCGGATGCCGCCAAACCCGTGGCCCTTGCCGGCGTCATGGGCGGGCTGGACAGTGAAGTATCCAGCGCGACAACCAACATCCTGCTGGAGGCGGCCATCTTCGATCCACTGAACGTGCGCACCACCAGCCGGGCCCTGAAGCTGGCCAGCGATTCGAGCTATCGCTTCGAGCGCGGCATCGATCCCCGGAAGGTGGAGCAAGCCAGCGCTCGCGCCGCGGCGCTGATCGTGGAACTGGCGGGCGGGCAGGCATCGACGGAGATGATCGTGGCCGGGAGCGTTGACACCGAGCCCAAGCGCATCACACTGCGGCCGCAACGCTGCATCGATCTGCTGGGCGAGGACATTTCGGCGCAGGAACAGATGTCGTACCTGGAAAAACTCGGCCTGTCGCCGAAGTTCGAGGATGGTTTGATCGCGTGCACGGCGCCGACGTTCAGGTTGGACCTGTTGCGCGAGGTGGACCTGATCGAGGAAGTGGCCCGCAGCCGAGGGTTGGACAACGTGCCGCAGCGGCCACGCCTGGAGTTCGTGGTGCGACCGGTGCAGGTGCGGGTGGCAGCCCGGCGCGAGTTGGACGAGGTGCTGGTGGCGCACGGCTATCACGAGACGATCACGCCCTCCATGCTGGAGCCTGCCGCGGCTGAGGCCTTTGCCGACAAATCACAGTTGCTCAGCCTCGATCCGCAGCGGCGCAAGGTGGACCCGACCCTGCGTCCCAGCGTGCTGCCGAGTTTGCTGGCCTGTCGCAAGCTGAATCAGGACCGCGGCAACGCCGAGGTGCATCTGTACGAGGCGGCCGCGGTGTGGACCCAGGACGGTGAGCGACAGGTGCTGGCGCTGCTGGGCGATGAGCCGGACGAAGCGCTGGGCCTGCGCCGGATCAAGTCGGCCTTGAGCGAACTGGCCGAACGCCTGGGCGGCGAGCTGGCCTATGAGCCGGTGGAAGATGCGCGCTACGCGGCGGCGGCCAAGCTGATGCTCAACGGTAAGGATGAAGGCCGCGTCGGCGTGCTGCTTCCGGGGGCGGGCGGGGCGGTGCTTGCGGCTGAGATGTCACTGGAGCCTTTGCTGGCCACGTTCCCGCCGCAACGGCGCATCGATGCGCTGCCGCGCTTCCCGGGCATCGAGCGCGACCTGTCGATGATCGTGGACGAGCAGGTCACCTGGCGCCAGTTCGAGCAGATCATCAGGGAGGTGAAGCCAGCCATGCTGGAGGATTTGAAGTTCCTGATCGTCTATCGGGGCAAGCCGATTCCCAAGGGCCGCAAGAGCGTAAGCCTGCGCCTGCGCTTCCGCGACCCCCGGAAGACTTTGAAGCACGAAGAGGTCGATCCGCAGGTGGCGGCGGTGGTTGATGCGCTGAAACAGAAGCTAGGCGCGGAGCTGCGGACGTGACGCGGCGCGAGATCGAACGCGGTTGGTTATAATTAGACCAGCATCATTGGGAGTCTCCCATGTCTATTTCCATGAAAGAGCTTGGGCTTGAACAACTCTCGCCCGCCGAACGAATCTTGCTGGCGGAGGAACTCTGGGACAGTCTCACCGTGTGCCCGGAGAACGTGCCGGTCACGGATGCTCAGCGTGAGGACTTGCAGCGCCGCTTGGATGCCTATCGCGATGACCCGAAGGCGGGTTCGACCTGGGAGGACGTCAAGTCGCGGTTGCGAGGCAGAGGTGAGGGGTGAGCCTGCCGCTAATCATCAATCCGCTGGCGGAGGAGGACCTGGCTGAGGCGCGATCGTGGTATGAATCACAATGGGCGGGGTTGGGCGATGAGTTCCTGTTGTGCGTGGAAGAGGCGCTCGACGGGGTCTGCCGTATGCCTCAGACCCATGCAAAAGCATTCCGGGATATCCGACGGGTTTTGGTGCGTCGGTTTCCATAGGGTATTTTCTACCGGGTGGATGAGGACCAGATCACCGTCATAGCGGTTTATCATGCCCGACGCGAACCACGCGGCTGGCGTGATCGCGTCTGAGGAGTCGTTGCTCGCGATGGCCCCATGTCACCGTTTCAGATGGTCGTGAACCCATGATGCTTGGGATCGGCGACGGCTGCGACGGCGCAGTGGATGGTGCGAGCGCCGCATCGTTTCAATTCCATGGCGCAACTGCGCAGTGTTGAGCCGGTGGTCTTGACGTCATCGACCAGCAGCACGTCGCAGCCGGTCAGATCGACGGGGTGGGCCATGAAGGCGCTGCGGAGATTCTCGATGCGGCGCGACACCGGCAGCGTGGACTGCGGCGGGGTGTGGCGCACACGCTTCAGTAGCGGCAGCATCGGCCAGTTCAGTTCCGCAGCCAGGGCCTCGGCGATCAGTTGCGACTGGTTGTAGCCGCGGGCCCACCCCCGGAAGTAGTGCAGGGGGACGGGGCAGACCAGATGTTCACCTTGCCCCGCCAGCACCGCCGCCAGTTGGCGGCCGAGATACCCGGCCATGGCCCAGTGACGGGCGAACTTCATGGCCTTGATCGCTTCGTCCAAGGGCGGCGCGTAGATACCCAGGCGCGTCAGCCGGTGCCAGGGGAATTCGCTGTCGATGCAGAACGCGCAGCCTTTGGCGGTAAGACCATCCGGCCCGCAACTGGCGCCGCAGCGCGGGCAGTAGGTGTCCGGCTCGTCGGCCTGCCAGTGGGGAAACGAGCAACCGCGGTCCAGGCGTTGCAGACGCCAGTGAACCAATCCACGGCCTATCGCGGCTATACTCAGCATCCCGATGACCTTTCAACCCTTGATCATCGCCGCGCCTTTCGGCAACTACATCCAGCCCCCGAAGGCGACGGCCACGCTCGGCACTTTCACCGCCCTTAAACGCGGCGGCCGGGTGTGGCGCATCATCAAAACCGTCCGTTACTATCCCCGAAAGCGGGCCTGGGTCAACCGCATCGGCCTGCGCAATCCCGGCATCGACTGGCTGGCCCGCCGCGTTTCGGCTGGCAAAACCGATCTTTCAGACAAGATCGTCTCCATCCACGGCTTCGACGATCAGCAGTGGTTTACGCTGCTGGCGAAGCTGACGCCGCTCAAGCCGCTGGCCGTCGAGTTGAACATGAGCTGCCCCAACGTCGGGCACATCGACTGGCCGGCGGATTTGTTTACTCGTGCGGTCGGAACCGGCCTGACGGTGGTGGTGAAGCTGCCGCCGGTGCGGTATGAGCAGATGTTGGAGCAGGCGATGGCGGCCGGTGTGCCCTGGCTGCACTGCTGCAACACGCTGCCCGTGCCACAGGGCGGGATGAGCGGCCAACCCCTCAAGCCCGAGTCGCTGACGTGCATCCGCCAGGTGCGCAAACTCTACGGCGATCGCGTGAAGATCATCGGCGGCGGCGGAATCTATCAGCCCACGGACATCGACGACTACGCTGAGGCGGGAGCGGATCGCTTCTCCATCGCCACCAAGCTGTTCAACCCGAAATATCTGTGGTCGTGTGCGGGGATTCAGACGATCGTGGTGCGCGCGGCCGAACGCGCACGATGAACATCGCCCGCTCGCTAAAAGCGGCCTCGCTCAATCGCAAATCTAAAATCTAAAATCTAAAATTCCCCTCACACCCGATCCTTGGGATGAAGCGGGCGCTGGACCTGAAATGCCCGGTTGCCGCGATACTGGCCCAACCGTCCGATGAACTTGCGCTTGCCTTCGACGTGCAGCGTTAGTGGGGCGGCGGCGGGCTTTTCGGTCAGGATCACGTCGCCGCGCTGCAGGTTCACCAGGTCGGAAAGCTTGATGGTGGTGTCAGCCAGCACGGCCGAGACGGAAAGTTTGGCGTGTTCCAGGCGATTCTCAACCAGATGGCGCTGGCGGGCGTTGTGGCGGTTGCGCTTGTAGGCGGCCCAGTTCTGGCTCGACAGCTTGCCGACCACCGGCTCGATCACCGTGTAGGGAATGCACAGGCTCATCGTCCCGGCCCGATTGCCCATCTTCATCTCGAAGCTGACCACGACCACCACCTCGTTGGGCGCCACGATCTGCACCAGGGCGGGATTGGATTCGCTCTCCCTGAGCTCGAAGTTCAGGTGACTGACGCCGGACCACGCCTCAGCCAGCGCGCCCAGGCCGCGGTCGATGATCTTCTTGACCAGGCGCATCTCGATGGCGGTCAGCGGGCGCTGCGGGATGAACAGGTCCGCGTTGGAGCCGCCCAGTAATCGGTCGATCACCGGGTAGATGATCAGCGGGCTGATCTCCATACAGATGTTGCCTTCCAACGGCTCGCAGGAAAGCAGGTTGAAGCAGGTGGGGTTGGGAAGCGAGTGGGTGAACTCGCTGAAGGTCATCTGCTCGATGTTGGCGACCTTGACCTCGATGATGGTGCGCAGGAAGCCGCTCAGGGCCGCCCCGAAGTTGCGGCTGAAGCTCTCGTGCAGCGCTTCCAACGCCCGCATCTGGTCCTTGCTGACACGCTCGGGGCGTTTGAAATCGTACTCACGCACATCGGCTTCCGCGCCGCCCGGACGGCGTCGGCCGTACACCCGCGTCGGGCCGTCCTGACCGCCGTCGGACAGCTTGCCTTCCTCCACCGCGCCCAGCAGGGCGTTGATCTCATTCTGATCGAGGACTTCGGCCATGGAATACTCTCGCGGCGGTTAGTATTAGTGTTATCGGGTCGCCACGGTTGGCGGCTTGAGCGAACCCCCGCCCCCGGAATGTGGGATACCCCCGGAAGGTGGGATAGTCTCCAGCGGAACCATGATGAGCAAAGCTCTGTGTCTGAAAATCTGTCAGGTGTGCCTGTTGTTGACCTCTGCCGCATGGGGCCAGCAAGCTGATCCAGTGAAGGTTGAAGCGAAGTTGGTCAGGGACACGGGCCAACAGGCATCGCTGGATGTCACGCTGAAGCTGGAGCCGACCTGGCACATCAACCCCTCAAAACAGCAGATTCCGCAGGCCCTGTCGTTTCTGATCCCCACGCAAGTCCGTCTGCTCGATCCTGTGCCGCCGGGCGTGACGGCAGGCGAGGCGATCTATCCCGAGCCGAAGGCGGTGCAGGTCAATTACACCGGCTCGCCGCAGATGCTGTCGGTTTACGAGGATCAGGCGGTGGTGCGTCTGCCGCTGACGCTGGCCGATGGCGTCGCGCTGGAGAGCTTGATCTTGCAGGTCGAGGTTCAATACCAGGCGTGCGACGCCCACACCTGTCGCCCGCCTAAGAAACTGGCGCTGACGGTGAGCGGCGATCAGTCCGCGGACGCATTGGTGGAACAAACTCCGGTTGAGTCATCGCCAGTAGCTGAGAGCAGCCCGGTCATGCCTCCCGCTCCGCCGTCGATGTTGGCGGTGCTGGTGCTGGCATTCGCAGGAGGGATGCTGTTGAACGTGATGCCGTGCGTGCTGCCGGTGATCCCGATCAAGATTCTGGGCCTGGTGCAGGCCGCTCCTGCCCCCGGCAAGCGCATCGCGCTGGGCCTGGTGATGGCGTTGGGCGTGCTGTGCTTCTGGCTGGCGCTGGGTTTGATCATCGCGGGCCTGAGCAGTCAGCGGGCCATCAGTGTGCTGTTCGGTTACTGGTGGTTCAACATGGCGCTGGGGTTGTTCATCGTGCTGCTGGCCTTCGGCATGTGCGGGCTGTTCAGCGTGCATCTGCCGCGCTGGGTGTATGCGGTGAATCCGAAACACGACAGCATGTTCGGGGCGTTCGGGTTCGGCATCATGACCGGCGTACTGGCCACGCCCTGCACGGGGCCATTCATGGGTGGAGCTGCCAGCGTGGTGTTGGCCAGCGGTCCGGCTACTGCCCTGGCGGTGTTTGCAGCCATCGGCGTGGGCATGGCAATTCCCTACTTCGTGCTGACCGCCTGGCCCAGTTTGGTCGATCGCCTGCCCCGCACCGGGCCGGCCAGCGAGTTGATCAAACAGGTGCTGGGCTTGCTCATGGTGGCTGCGGGACTTTTCTTCATCGGCGTCGGCGTCAACGCACTGCTCAGCGACGGCATCCACAGCCTGTACCAGTGGTACTGGTGGCTGGCCGGCGGCGTCATCGCCCTGTCAGCCGTGTGGATGTTGTGGCGCGCATTTGCCATTACCAGCAAACCCGCCCGCCGCGCGGCCGTGGCGCTGCTGGCGTTGCTGATGGCCGGCAGCTCGCTCGGTTTCGCCTACACCGCCACCCGGCCCAGTTCGATCCATTGGATCTACTACACCCCCGGAAGGCTGGAGACGGAACTACAAGCTGGCCATGTCGTCGTGCTGGACTTCACCGCTGACTGGTGCATCAACTGCAAGGTGCTGGAACGCACGGTGCTGGAAAGTGAATTGGTGGTCAACGCTCTCACTTCCGGGGGCGGGGGCGGGGTCAGCGCGATCAAGGTGGACCTGACGTCCAGCGCCGCACCGGGTTGGAAACTGCTGGAGCAGTACGAGCGGGTGGCGATCCCGCTGCTGGTGGTTTTGCGACCGGATGGTCATATCGTGTTCAGGCAGGAAGTTTACACGCCGTCGCAGGTGGTCGAAGCGATCGCCGAGGCGAAGCGGTAAACTTGCGTCCATGAACCTGCAGGCCAAGCTCGCGGAACTTCAACTCACTTTACCGCCCGTCACCAAGCCGGTGGCCAGCTACAAACCCGCCCAGCACAGCGGCAACCTGACATATGTCAGCGGGCAACTGCCGATGTCCGAGGGCAAATTGCTGGCCAAGGGACTGGTGGGGCGCGACGTCACACTGGAGCAGGCCCAGAAAGCAGCCGCGCGGGCAGCATTGCAGGGCGTGGCCATCATCGACGATGAACTGGCTGGCGACTGGGCCAGGTTCGTGCGCATCGTGCGCATCGGCGTGTTCGTGGCATCCGCGCCTGATTTCATCGATCAGCACCTGGTCGCCAACGGTGCAAGTGATCTGCTGGCCCAACTGCTGGGTGAAGCGGGCCGACACGCTCGCGCCGCGGTGGGTGTGTCAAGTCTGCCGCTGGGGGCCGCGGTGGAAGTGGAGTTGATCGCCGAGGTGCGGTAGGGATTCAGCCACGGATGAACACGGATAGACACGGATGAAAGGCAATTGGAATGCCGGACCATGTTTGTGCCATCCACAGGAACGATTTTAACTTAAAATTGATATTCTCCACTGGCGGTAATGGATCATTCCTATCCGTGAATATCCGTGTTCATCCGTGGCTGAAAATTATCCCGCGATCTGATCGAGGGCGTCCAGCAGTGTCGCCAGTTGTTCATCCGTGTTGAACGGCCCCGGGCTGATGCGGATGCTGCCGGCCGGGTAGGTGCCGATGCGGCGGTGGGCATACGGCGAGCAGTGCAGGCCCGGGCGCACGGCGATCTCGAAGCTGTCATCGAGAATCGACGCGGCATCGGACGGCTCATAGCCCTTGATGTTGATCGACACCGTGCCCACACGCTTGCTGGCTTCCGGGGGGCCGTAGAGGATGAAGCGGTCGTCGTCCGCGACCTTGTCGATGATCGTCTGCACCATGTGCTGCTCGTGGGTGAGCGTTTTGCTCATGTCGTGATCGATCACGTATTGCAGGCCCGCATCGAGGCCGGCCACGCCGACGGTGTTGGGTGTGCCGCCTTCGAGGTAGAACGGGTACATCGCGGGTTGCGAGGGCGAGGACGAATCGCCGCCGGTGCCGCCCTCGCGCCAGGGACGGAACGCAGCCGGATGGTCACCGCTTCCGCTGGAACTTGAGACCGGCTCGGGGCAGCGTGTGCCGACGTACAGCCCGCCGGTGCCGGTGGGGCCCAGCAACGACTTATGACCGGGGAAAGCGAGCAGGTCGATGTTCATCGCCTGGATGTCGATGGGCAGAACGCCCGCACTCTGGGCGCTATCCACGCAGAACAGCAGGTCGTGCTCACGCGCGATCTTGCCCACGGCCGCGATGTCCTGGATGGTGCCCAGCACGTTGGAGGCCTGCATCATCACGATGAGCTTCGTGTTGGGCTGGATGGCCTTGCGGATTTCGTCGGGATCGATCAGGCCGTCGTCATCGCAGGTCACGCGGGTCAACTCGATGCCCCCGCCCCCGGAAGTTGCCAGCGATTGCAGTGGGCGGCTGACGGAGTTGTGCTCCAGCACGGTGGTGATCACGTGTGCGCCGCTCGCATCGGACAGCACGCCCTTGATCGCCATGTTCAGAGCATCGGTGCAGTTCATGGCGAAGACCAGGCGGTGATGATCGGGCGCGTTGAAAAAGCGAGCCAGCTTGAGGCGGGTCTGGTCCAGCTTCTGCTCGGCCCGGACCGCCATGCGATGGCCGGCCCGCCCGGGGTTGGCGGCGTCGGTGGCCAGCAATTGAGCCATCGCTTGCGCAACTTCCGGGGGCTTGGGGAAACTGGTGGCAGCGTTGTCGAAGTAAAGCATCGGGTATCGGGGTTCGGGGTTCGGGTATCGGGTTTAATGCACTAAACGGCAGGCAGGCCCTGCACGCGACGCCAGGTGCTGAGCTGACCCAGGTGGATGCCTTCGTGGGCAATCATGACGTAGCCGAGCAGGGAGCCGATCTTCGGGAACGGTTTTTTCCAGCGTTCGAGAGGCATGGGCTGATCGAACAGCGATTCATCGGCGCCGGCCAGCGCGGCGGCGATGTCTTCGTGATGCTTCACCCACGCGGCCAGCAGTTCATCCTTGCTGGGGTAAAGCGAAGCATCCGTTTCGGGTTTGGACTTCATGCCGAAGCGATGGTTGAGCGGATCGTCGGGCGTCTTGCCTTGCAGCAGGGCCAGCAGCACGCCGTGATAGGCAATCAAATGAGACATCACCCACGCGGGATGATTGGTTGCGGGGGCGGGCTGCACCAGCATCTGCTCCTGCGTCAGGTCCGCCACGAGCTTGCGGCCGTAGTCAGCGTTGCGTTGCCAGGCCAGCAGCAGTGATTCGATCCACACATTCATGGTGTTACTCCGGTTCAGAAGCGCGGGGCGAATCCCAGGCATCGGCGAAGCGACTGCAACTGCCCGATGTGCATGGCAATATGTGAAACGCCCAGGAAGACAACGGCATCGCCGATGGCCGGCGCGATGGTGCGCAGCATTTCGTGGGGTGTCTTTGCCGTCAGTTGCTCGTCATTGGCCTGTTCAACCGCAGCGACCAGCGCATCAAAGCTGGTGTTCAGGGCAGCCAGGCATTCATCTTTGCTCGGATAGTCTGCGGCATTGGTGCTGGGGGTTGAGCCGGTGCCGAATCGCCGCTGCCAGTCTGCGCTGACAGTAGCCTTGCCGGTGAGAAACTGCACCGCACCGGAAAGGGACATCGCGATGTGCGGCAATTGCCAGGCAGCCGCGTTGAGGACAAGGCCACGCTCGCCTTTGGGCATGGCGGTGAAGTCAGCAGGAGACATATCTTCCACCAGGCCCGCAAGCGTTTTCTGATTGAAACGAATGCTTTGCAATACGTAGGACTTCATCATCAGGCTCCGACATACTTGGCGTAGATGCTGCGGGCGATGTTGGATTCCTTGGTGCCCTTGACGATGGCCCGGCCGTCGGTGAAGAGGGTCAGTTCGTAAGGATTGCCGTTGTCGGTCAGTTCGGCTCGGATCATGAACTTGTTGGCGGTCACTTTGCCGTGCTTGCGCAGACGGTCGGCGATCTCGTCGAAGTTCATGCCCCCGCCCCCGGAATGGCTGCCGGTGCCGACGTGGCCCTGTTTGTGCGTCAGTTGCACGGCATTGCGGCCGCAGAGCGTGGTGGTGCTGGAGCCGAAGAAGCCATCGATGAACTCGAACTTGCGATGCTTACAGCAGGGACAATCGCCCACATCGTAAGCCTTGGCGATCTTGAGCTGACGGTAGGTGTTCTCCCACACGTCAATGTTGAGCATAGTGGGGCGTACAGCCGCGAAGTTGCCCAGGAGCACCTTGATGGTCTCGACCACTTCGAGGTTGGCGATGATGGAAACCACCGGGCCCAAAACGCCGACCGTATCGCAGGTCGGCGTCAGGCCGGGCGGAGGCATCTGCTCGAAGATGCAGCGCAGACACGGTGTCGCCCCCGGAAGTTTTTCCCACGGAGCATCGCCTTTTTCGGTATGAGGCAGGATGGCGTATTGAGCGCCGAAGGTGCCCACCGCGCCGCCGTAGATGTAGGGGATGCCGTGCTTGACCGCCACGTCGTTGGCCAGGTAGCGGGTCTCGAAGTTGTCCACGCCATCGACGATGACGTCCACCCGCGGATACTCGCTGCCCTCGGTTAAACCGCAGTATCGTTCGAGGTTGGCGTGGTTGATGTCATCGACGACCGAGATGATCTCGATGTCGCTGTTAATGCCGGACAGCTTCTCCTTGGCGGCCGCAGCCTTGGGGATGGCGTTGGCGACGTCGGCCTCATTGAACAGAATCTGCCGCTGCAGATTAGTCAGCTCGATGAAATCGCGATCGATGATGATCAATCGACCCACGCCGGCCCGGGCCAGCATGGAGGCGTTCATGGTGCCCAGCGCCCCGCAGCCGAGGATCAGCGCGGTGGACCCCAGCAGTTTCCTCTGGCCTTCTTCGCCGAAGCAGGGAAGAAGGATCTGACGATGGTAACGGTCGAGGGATTGAGTCATGATTGCTGATCTCTAATTGCTGATTGCTGATGTATGAGTCAGATTGCTGTTTTACATCAGCAATCAGCAATCACACATCAGACATTCCTATTCAGGCTGCATGTACGATTCGCGCGTGCGTGGTAGGTGGTGGAATAGGATCGCCATGTTCCCGCAGCGACTCGACATGAGCGAGAATCGCCTCACGAATCATCCGCTCGGCTTCCTCCAGCGTATCGCCGCTGGAGGTACAGCCCGGAAGGTCCGGAACGTATACGCTGTACGAGCCGTCTTGCGCCTTTTCGAACACCGCGACATAGTCCTGCTCGTTCATCGCTTGATTCCTGCCTGCTTGAGAATGCTGGTGAGGGTTCCCTGTTTCACGTCACGATTCAGTTTGCCGCCGCCCGGTATGGTCACGGTTCCGGGCTTGGTTGGGTGGCGAAAGATCATATGGCTGCCCACGGTACGGTCGTGATACCAGCCATCCGCCACCACGAGTTTAACCACCTCTCGAAACTTCATGCCCCTCATCCCACTATCAGATCGCCGCCGACGACGGGGTCAACCTTGACGCCGAGTTTTTTGAGCAGGGCGAGCGATCTTTCCACATCGACTTCTTCGCCGGTGAACAGCACCGCCATGATGCCGATGTCCGCCTGCACGGAGGCCTGGCGGATGTCGAACTGGACCTTGGGAAACGCCTGGGTCATCTTCCACAGGCAAGGCTCATTCTGGCGACCGCCTTCGAAGGTGAGCCAGACTTTTTGGGTGACGTTGGGCATGGCATTTCTCATATAGCCCCGGCCTTGGCCGGGTAGCTGCGGCTGTCTCGGCAAGACCCCGGCCAAGGCCGGGGCTATATGTCATCCGCCCGCGATGGCGGGAACGATGGCGACTTCGTCGCCGGGCTTCAGCGGGGTGTTGAGGTTGTCCAGGAAGCGGATGTCTTCGTCGTTGACGAACACGTTGATGAAGCGATTCAGTTCATCATCGGACTTGTAGAGGCGTTTGCCGAAATCGGGGTACTTGCTCTTGATCGAGCCGAGCACCTGGCCGACGGTGGCGCCTTCGATGTTCATGGTGCTCTGGTTGTCCACCTGGGGACGCAGAGCGGTGGGTATCTGGACGGTAACGGTGTCGGGCATGGGTCAAACTCCTGATGCAGTGGTCTTGGAATTAGAGTTGGTGGTGCGCTGTTCTTCGAGCTGCTGGATGAGTTCATCGAACTCGCCGATTTTGGCGCCGATGGAGGGGGCGGCCGCGAACTGGCCATCCATCACTTCGACGGTCTTGAGGCCGTTGCCAGTGATACAGACGCAGGCGGATTCGTTGCTGGGGATCTTGCCCGACTGGATCAGTTTGATGGCGCAGGCGAGCGTGGTGCCGCCGGCCGGTTCGGTGAAGATGCCCTCGGTGCGGGCCAGCAGCTTGATGGCGTCGATGATTTGCGGATCACTGGCCGACTCACCGCTGCCGCCGGAGCTGGTGACGTCTTTGATGACGTAGTAGCCGTCCGCCGGGTTGCCGATGGCGATGCTCTTGGCGATGGTGTCGGGCTTCTGCGGGTGGAACAGGTCCCTGCCTTCGCGGATGGCGGTGACCACGGGGTTGCACCCGGCCGCCTGGGCAGCATGGATCACGGGGTTGTTGTCGTCAACCAGTCCGAGCTGGATGAACTCTTTGTAGCCCTTGTACACCTTGGGCAGGATGGTGCCGCCGGCCACGGGCACGACGGTGTGCTGAGGCAGTTTCCAGCCCATCTGCTCGGCGATTTCGTGGCCGTGAGTCTTGGCGCCTTCGGTGTAGAAGGGGCGCAGGTTCACGTTGACGATGGCCCAGTTGTATTTGTCGGCGATCTGCGAGCAGAGGCGGTTGACGTCGTCATAGTTGCCCTTGATGCGCACGACGCGCGGGCCGAAGACGGTCATGCCGACCATCTTGCCGCCTTCCAGGTTGTCCGGCACGACGACGAAGGCCCGGATACCGGCCGCCGCGGAGTGAGCCGCCACGGCATGAGCGAGGTTGCCGGTCGAAGCGCAACCCACGGTGTCAAAGCCGAACTCGATGGCCTTGGTCATGGCCACGCTGACCACGCGATCCTTGTAGCTGAAGGTGGGATAGTTGGCCGAGTCGTCTTTGAGGTACAACTCTTTGACGCCCAGTTCCGCAGCCAGACGGTCCGCCCGCCGTAGCGGCGTCCAGCCGGAGTGCAGGCCCGCTTTCGGTTCGCCTTCGATCGGCAGCAGGTCCTTGTAGCGCCACAGTGAGCGCGGGCCGGCCTCGATGCTGGCGCGGGTGACCTTGCCCTTCATCTTCTGGTAGTCATAGGTGACCTCGACCGGGCCGAAGTCCACATCGCACACGGTGCGCGGCTCGATGGGGTACTCCTTGCCGCATTCCTTACAGGTCAGTGCCTGGACGTAGCTCATGGTGGCGTTCCCGTCAAAAACAAAAAACCCTTCTGCGATAAGAAGGGCTGGTCACGCCGGAGCAAAAAACGCAATTCCGGGGGGCCGCTTCTTATCTTCCCCGACCGGCCCATGCCGACGGGTGGGAGTTCGCACCTAACCCTGCATGTCGCAGGCGGTTGCGGTGGCGTCATCGGGCCCGTCCCTCAGCCACTCTCGATAAGTCGCGTCGAGCTATTCGAATGTAGAAAGCAAGTATAAGGGCCTTCCCGGTTGTGGTCAATCAAAATCACCAGGCGAAGTGGGCGAAGGCTTTGTTGGCGTCGGCCATGCGGTGGACCTGGTCGCGGGTGCTCATGGCCTGGCCTTCGCCGTTGGCGGCATCCATCAGTTCCTTGCTCAGTCGCAGGTGCATGGGCTTGCCCTTCTGGCCGCGGGCGGCGGCGATGATCCAGCGGAAGGCCAGCGACTGCTGCCGCTTGCGATTGACCTGCATGGGCACCTGGTAGTTGGTCCCGCCCACGCGCTTGGAGCGGACCTCGACGGAGGGCTTGACGTTGCTGACCGCCTTCAGAAAGACCTCCAGCGCGGTGGGCGTGCCCTTGGTGCGCTTTTCGATCTCATCCATCGCCCGGTACACCACGCGCTGCGCGACGGACTTCTTGCCGTCGTACATGATGCAGTTGATGAAACGGGCCAGGACCTTGTCGCCGAAGCGAGGGTCGGGCTGCAGTTGTTCGTCAGAGTGAGTGCGTCGGCCAGCCATGTCGGCTCCTTTCGGCTCATCCCCCTGGACCTGGAAGTTGCTCCGGGTTCAGGGCATTTGTTCACCATCCGCTTGCCGGATGATTACTTGCCGGGTGATGAAAAAAAACGCGGAGCGATCTCCGCGCAAAACGGTTTAACCTTTGGCGCGCTTCACGCCGTATTTGCTGCGACCCTTCTTGCGGCCGTCAACACCCAGGGTGTCCAGGCTGCCGCGGACGATGTGGTAACGCACGCCGGGCAGGTCACGCACACGCCCGCCACGCACGAGCACGATCGAGTGCTCCTGCAGATTGTGGCCCTCGCCGCCGATGTAGGCGGTGATCTCCTTGCCGTTGCTCAAGCGCACACGGGCGACTTTGCGCAAGGCGGAGTTGGGCTTCTTGGGCGTGACGGTCTTGACCTGAAGGCACACGCCGCGGCGCTGCGGGCTGGAGTCGAGGTCCTTGACCTTGCTCTTGGCCTTGGGCGTGCGGCGGGGATTGCGGATCAGTTGATTGATCGTCGGCATAACGTTCGTGTCCAATCGGTTGCGAGCAAAGCAGTATAGCCTGCGGCGGGCAGGCCTTGCAAATCCGTCAGCAGCCGGGACGCTGGACTCTCTCTCCAATAGCCGGCGAGCTACGCCTCACCGGGCTTCCGGGGCTTCCGCCCCCGGCGACGCCCGGCAGCATAGCGGCGGCGATAAGTGTCGGCCATCACAGCCGCCACGATGACCGAACCGGTGATGATCCGCTTGGACGGCTCGCTGACGCCCACTTGGGCCAGGCCCGTCTGCAGCAGGGCGATGATCAAGACCCCGAAAAAAGTGCTGATGACCGATCCCCGCCCGCCCATCAGGCTCGTGCCGCCGATCACCGCTGCGGCGATGGCGGATAACTCCATGGCGATCCCTGCGTTGGGGTCAGCAGAGGACAACCGGGCTGACTGAAACACCCCGCCCAATCCGCTGAGCAGGCCGGCAATGACGAAGACATAAACCTTGATCGAACGGGTGTTGATCCCGCTGAGCCGGACCGCCTCCTCATTGGTGCCGATGGCCGTCATGTACCGCCCGAGCACGGTGCGGGTCAGGACCAGGTGCCCGACGATGACCGTGACGGCCGCGGCCAGGAAGGCAGGCGTGATTCCCAGGCCGCGGATCGGCTCCGCGATGACGTCCAGTTGCGAGCCGATGTACTTGGTCTGCGAGTTGGTGATGCGATAGGCCGCACCACGGGCGACCTCCATCATGCCCAGCGTCACGATGAACGAAGGCACCGCCCACCAGGAGGAAATCGCCCCGTTGACAAAACCCACCAAGGCCCCGACGCCCATCGCGGCACAGATTGCCATCGGTAACGGCCAACCCCAATCCACCAGCACGACCCCCATGGCCGCCCCGCTCAATGCCAGCACCGCGCCCACCGACAGGTCGATGCCGCCGATCATCAGGACAAACGTCATGCCCACCGCCAGCGCGGTTAAGTCCGGCACCTGATTGGCAATGGTGGTGAACGTGCGCAGAGACAGAAAGTGATCGCTCAACAGCGTGAACAGCACGACCAGCCCGATCAGCACGCCGGCCATGCCCAGGTATTCAGGATTCACCTGTTGCCTGATGTTGTGCCAAACCGACTTGCCGCCTGTGTCCGACACCGCCCGATCCTTTCGTTTACGTCGCACTGCTTCCCGTCACAGCCGCTTCCACCAGACGATGGCGGGACATTTCATCCAGCTTGAAATCGCGCACGATGCGCCCGCGATGGACCACGGCTATGCGATGACAGATCATCATCAGTTCATCGAAATCGCTGGATACTACGACCACGCCTTTGCCCTGCGCCGCCAGATCGTAGATCAGCCGGTGTACCTCCGCCCGGGCCGCCACATCAATGCCGCGCGTCGGCTCATCGAACAGGAACACCTCCGCACCGCGCATCAGCCAGCGCCCGATCAGCAATTTCTGCTGGTTGCCGCCGCTCAGTTCGCCGATGGGCTGCTCGATGTTGTGGCAGCGCACGTGCAGCAGATCGACGAAGCGGATCGCCTCAGATTCCTCGCTGCGGCGCTTGATCCAACTGCGCAGTGTCGCCATGCGCGGCAGGCAGGCGAGCGTGGTGTTGGTGCGGACGGTCTGCGTCGAAAGGATGCCGTCGCGCTTGCGATCTTCAGCGATCATGGCCAGCCCGGCCCGGACGGCATGGCGCGGCGTGGCATAGCGACAGGGGGCCTGTTCGCCGAGATGGACTTGCCCGGAATCCGCGCGGTCCGCCCCGAAGACAGCCCGCAGCAATTCGGTGCGACCCGAGCCCACCAGTCCCGCCAGCCCCAGGATTTCGCCGCGCTTGACCACGAAGCTGGCATCGCTGACCGCGTCACCGGCCGAGAGGTTGCGCACGCGCAGAGCATCGCCAGCGTGCACCGGCTGCCGCGGTCGATCGGCTTCCATGCGCCGGGATTCACCGGCCATGTGAGCGACCATCGCCGACTGCGGAAGCGCCGCCGCCCGATCACTGGCAGCCACCCGGCCGTCACGCAGCACCGTGGTCCAGTCAGCTAACCGCTCGATCTCCTCCATGCGATGGCTGATGTAGATGATGGCCACGCCCTGACTTTTGAGCAGGGCGATCTGCTGGAAAAGAATCTCGGTTTCTGAGCCGGTCAAGGCGGCGGTCGGCTCATCGAGGATCAGCACGCGGCAGCGATTGGCCAGGGCCGCGGCGATGGCGACCAGTTGCTTCTTGCCGACGCCCAGTTCACCCACCAGCGTGGCGGGATTGAGCGAGCCGATGCCGATCTGTTGCAGCACTTGGCTTGCCGCGCGGTTCATGCTGTGCTGACGGGCGAAGCCGAGCGTATTCGGGATGCGACCCAGATGAATGTTCTCCGCCACGGTCAGCGTATCGACCAGCATCAACTCCTGGTGGACCATGTCGATGCCAGCCGCCAGGGCGTCGGTGCGACCGGTGGGGCGATAGGGCTTGTCGTACAACGTCATCTGCCCGGAGTCGAAGGGCGTGATGCCGCAGAGGATTTTCGCCAGCGTGCTTTTGCCGGCGCCGTTGGCTCCGACCAGAGCGTGGACCTGGCCGGCTGCGACGTCGAGGTCCACGTCGATCAGCACGGGAACCGCGTAGCTTTTGCACAGTGACCGGATGCTCAGCATGGACGACTCACTGGGCCTGCGAGAGTGTTTCGGCCGTGACGATATCCACCGGCGTTTCACGGTCGCTGGGGGTCTGGCCGGTTTCCAGGATGGTCAGTGCGTGCTCGATGCCCTCGACAGCCAGACGGTCAGCGTGTTGATCAGCGGTGGCGACCACTAAACCTTCGCGCAGCGGGCCGTGGATCGCTTCGATGTTGTCGAAGCCGACGATCTTGATCTTGCCCTCACCGCCGGCCGCCTTGACGGCCGCGACCGCGCCCAGGGCCATGTTGTCGTTGCAGCAGAGAATGGCGTCGATGTCGGGATGTTCGTTGAGCATGGCCGCCGCGATGGTGTTGGCCGGTCCCATCTCCCACTGGCCGCTCTGGACAGCGACGACTTCGATGTTCGCTTGCTTCATCGCATCTTCAAAACCCATCCGCCGCTGCTGGCTGTTAAAGGCGCTGGGCACGCCCTCGATGATGACCACCCTGGCCCCCGCCCCCGGAATGAGTTGCTTGGCCAGCACATCGCCCACCGCCTTGGCGCCGGCTCGATTGTCGGGCCCGACGAAGGGAATGCTGATTCCGGCCTCAGCCAGCACCTCGGCGTCGAGGCGATTGTCGATGTTGATCACCACCACCCCGGCTTCCATGGCGCGGCGGCAGGCCGGCGCCAGGGCCTTGGAGTCGGCCGGGGCGATCACGATCGCGTCGCAGCCCTGGCTGGTCATCTCCTCGATCAGCGACACCTGCCGGGCCAAATCGCGCTCGTCCTTGGTGCCGTTGACGATCAGGTCGTAGCGATGGGCGTTGGCAGCATGGTGATCTTCCGCGCCTTTGGCCATGGTGGCGAAAAACTCGTTGGCCAGCGACTTCATGATCAGGGCGATGCGCGGCTTGCCCTTGCTCGTAGCGCTGCCGGTGGAAGTCGTGCCCTGATCGCAGGCGGGCAGGATCAGACAGAGCGCCAGCAGCAGGCTCACAGCGATAGACCGGATCGTGGACATGTATTTTTTCCTTGCATTCAGCGGTTGATAAAAGCTCCTATAGGAACCGGATTTCACCGCAGAGAACGCGGAGGACGCAGAGCCCGAACACTTGGAATCAGGCTGATTCTGTTCTTTCTCTGTGTCCTCGGCGTCCTCTGCGGTGAGTTCTTTTCTGCTCTAAGTCATTTCGGCGGTTGACTGGCCAGCATCATCATGGCTTCACAGACCCGAATCACCTGGTCCTGGGTCACCATCAGGTAGCGGTGCGGGCCCTCGATGTCAGCGGTGAAAATGGTCTGGCCTTCGTCGTTGAACCGGGCATGGCCCGGAAGCGAGAGATTGAAGTAATCGCACTGGGGACGAATGGCGTAGAGCACGCTGGTCAGGTCCCAGGTCGAGCGGTCGTGCGGTTTGTGGTGGCTCCAGGCCCGGTAAGCGTCGGCGATCGGGTGATCGGTCACGTAATCGAAATCCTGCACGATGCTGCGCCAGGGGAACTTGATGATTTCGCCGACCTCGTAACCGCTGAAGACAATCGGCGTGGGCCAGTCGGCAGCGAGCTTCTGGGCGGCGGGGATGTCCTTGGCGATGTTGAACTCCTTGACGCCGATGCGGTCGTTCAGCGGAGCGAATTGCCCGCCCATCACCGAAAGCAGCTTCACCTTCTGCCGGACCAGATCGATCCCGTTCAGCGGCGAGTGTTCGTCCATGGGCGTGTCCAGCAATCGGGCCAGGTTTGTGGAGAAGCCGACCTGGATGATGGTGACCGATTGATCGGGTTGCGCGCTGAGCACCTGTCGCAACAGGCCCACCGCTTCCGGGGCGTCATCTCCGCTGAGCAGATCATGGGGGTAAACGAATTGGTCGTCGTGCTTCTGCTGGACGATTTCCTGGTAAACCAGCTTTTCACGTTTGAATCCGTCGCGGACCATGCCGATGGGCGTGTCGGGGCGGCCGTAGAAGGTGTTGACCGCATCGATGTAGGGCGCGACGCGGGGATCATCGGTGGTGATGGTGACCGCCAGCAGCTTGCACTCATCGCGGTCAGCCAGGGCATGGATCATCGCCAGGGCCAGGGCATCATCGATGTCGCCGCCCATGTCGGTGTCGTAGATGACCAGGGCCGGCTCAGGCTGCGGCAGGGGGGGCGGTTCATTCTTGCTGGCATCGGGTTGCTCAGCGATCACCTGCCCGGTGAGGATGGACACAATCAGACACAGGCAGAGTTGACAGGCGTTCTTCATGCTCAGACCTTCAGTGTTGACGCGAAACGTGGCCGATGGATAGAAGACTATACCTGATTCAATCAGGCTTTCGCACGGATCATTTCTCCGTGATTTGCCGGCGAAGCACCATGCCCCGCGCCGCGGACAACGATGAGGCCGCCAGGTAACAATCCAGGAAACGTTCCAGGCCGAAGGATTGCAGGGCGGCGATGTCCTGCGGGTAGCGCAGCAGCGGTTTGAAGTTGCGCACGCGCAGCCCCACAGGCAACGGCCCACGGCGAAAACGCGCCTCCGACAGATCGATCAGACCCAGCCGCCCGTCCGGCAGCACCAGCACATTGCCCAGATGGATCGCCCGAAAGTAAACGCCCCCGTCGTGCAACTGGGCCAGGAAGCGGGCCATCGGCTCCATCAGCTTCGCATCCTCCGTCGCCGCCTCCCGCAACGTGCGCCCGGGCAGAAAGTCGTAGATCACGACGTCCCGCTGGATGTGCGAGACTCGCCGCACGTCGTGTACCCTGACCGCGGGGATGTTCAGTTGCGCCAGTTTGCTCGCGGCATCGGCGAAGCGGCGGGCGTAGGGGCGGAACATGCTCGAGCTGAACCGGCGTTTGCGGCGAAACAGCTTCAGCACCCGGCCGTCGGCCAGACGCAGCACCTTGTCGCCGTGGCGATCGCGGCTGAGCACCGCGGCTCCGCGCGTCAGTTGTCCGTATTGGTCAGCCGTCATCCATTGCACGCCGCCATCGTCGTGCGGGGGGCGATCAACGTCAAGAATCGGTTAGCATGGCGCCATGATCGAATTGCGGCCGGACCTCAGGAATGTGTTCAGCCAGGACAGCGTGGATGCGTTCCTGGCTATCGAGGATCAGGTGGTCCGCTCCGCCCGTTCGCGCAGCATCGGCCGCTTCGAAGTAGCCGGTCGCGGTTTCTACATCAAGAAGCATCGCCCCTGCGGCTGGTGGGCGATCACGGATGACCTGATCCACGGCCGCCCGCCGCACATCGGGGCCCGCCCGGAATACGAAGCGATCCGCGCCTGCGAGCGGTTAAACGTGGCGACCATGCGCATCGCCGCCTTCGGCCAGGAAGGATCAGGCCCGGGTCAGAAATCGTTTCTGATCACCGATGAAATCGTGGACAGTCCGAGCCTGGAAACCCTGTGCGCCGACTGGAAAACGAATCCGCCCCCGTTCGACTTCAAACGCAAACTGATCGCCGCCGTGGCCCGCATCGCCCGCACGCTGCACGCCGGCGGCATCAACCACCGCGATTTCTACCTGTGCCATTTCCTGCTCGATCCCGCCACGTCGTCGCAGCCGCGGCTGATCCTGATCGATCTGCACCGGGCTCAGGTTCGCCGCCGCACGCCGCGCCGCTGGCAGGTCAAGGACATCGCGGGCTTGTATTATTCAGCGATGGATGCGGGACTGACTCAGCGCGACCTGTTGCGCTTCATCGCCATCTATGGCCGCAGGGACCGGACCTTCTGGAACGCGGTGCGACGGCGGGCAAGGTGGACGCACCGGAAAGAACACAATGTCTGATCTCGGATTGCTGATTGCTGATGTAAAGGCATTGAGCATTCTCACATCAGCAATCCGCAATCAGACATCAGCCATTCCTACTCCGGCATCTGCTCGATCATGCGCTCGAAGTAGCGCAGGGCGTTCAGCTCGATCCGCACCTGCTTCAGATCGGGCGGAGAGGCGGCAAACAACGCAGCGATACGTTCAAGGTGAGACTTCCGCTGCTGGTCTGCCCAGGTGCGAAGCTCAGACAGAGCGGTGGTATCGGAGCTTGCGATCGCATCCTCCATGCGCTCGCGGACGTCCATCATGTCCATCAGCAGGTCCGGCGGCAGCGTGTTGTCATCCTCTTTGGCGGAGCCGCCCAGCACCCGCAACAGGGCGTTGGCCCGCTGCTCGGGATCGCTCAGCGTGCGATAGGCGTCGTTGAGCAGGGCGGCCCGGTCGGCGGCCTCGGCCTGCTCCAGTGGATCGGTGAAACGGTCGGGATGGTTTCTGGCCGCGGCTGACAGGTATCGCGCGTGCAGATCAGCCTCATCGAGGTCGAATCGCGGCGGCAAACCCAGGAGGGTGAAGGGGTCGTCCATGAGGCAAGTGTAGCGGGGGTAGGGGGAGGGCGTATAGCGTAGAGCGTAGAGCGTAGAAAAGCGCGACAGCGCACAGCCTCGGCCTGTGTGCCATACGCTCTACGCTCTACGCTTCACCCACACCCCACGGTATCATTATCCTCATCGCGGGCGTGGCGGAATTGGCAGACGCGCCAGATTTAGGTTCTGGTGGGCAAAACCCGTGGAGGTTCGAGTCCTCTCGCCCGCATTGACAATCTCTGCTGTTTGATTGCTGATTGATGATGTCAGAACTTCAGTCTTCCGAAGCGATTCTTACATCAGCAATCCGAAATCAGACATCAGCCATTCTTACCCGTCTCGGTCGCTGCCTGTTGCGGCGGCTCGCTGATTTCGCTCCCCGGGGACATGCTGGGCATGGCAGGCACCTGGATACGCATGCCGCAATGGCGGCAGCGGACGCTTTTGCCGCGGGCCGACTGCGGGACGCTCAGAACCTTGCGGCAGGACAGATTTGGACAAATCATTCTCACCAGGCCGCTGCTCATGTCAGGCGCTCCTTGGGCGGAAGTTACCCCACATCGGTGCTTATCGACCCGATCGAGGCTCCACTTGACCCCTGATTCGGCCGCGATCGTGGCCCATGGCTTCCCCGGCCCGGCATCGGCCGCTACGATGAGCAGACCACCGACACGCCCGAGCCCGACATGAGCAATAACCCGCCCGCCCAGGACTGTCTGATCGTCATCTTCGGAGCCAGCGGCGACCTGACCAAACGCAAGCTGATTCCCGCCCTCTACTACCTCTGGGACCACGGCCTGGCCCCGGCCAACTTCGCCGTGCTCGGCGTCAGCCGCAGCGAATACAGCGATGCCTCCTTCCGCGACATGCTGCACGAATTCGACCCGCAGGCCTACGACGACGCCAAGTGGGCTGACTTCGCCAGGCATCTGCACTATCACGCCGCCGACTCGACCCAGGATCAGCCGTGGCCCAGCATCCGCGATCGCATCACCGCCCTGGCCGACGAACACAAAACCTCCAACAACTACCTGTTCTACCTGTCGGTGGCCCCGCAGCATTTTGAGCCGATCATCCAGAACATCGGCGTCAGCGGCCTGGTGACTGAAGGAAGATTGTTCTGCTCGATCGGCGATGATCGTCCGTGGCAGCGCATCGTGGTGGAGAAACCCTTCGGCACGGATCCGAAATCCGCGGTGCACCTGAACAACGTGTTGGGCGAAGTGTTCGACGAATCAGCGATCTATCGCATTGATCATTACCTGGGCAAGGAACTGGTGCAGAACCTGATGGTGGTGCGTTTCGCCAATTCCATTTTTGAGCCGATCTGGAGCCAGCACTTCATCGACCACGTGCAGATTACCGCCAGCGAAACGGTGGGCGTGGAAGGTCGCGGCAGCTACTACGACTCGCCCGGCGGCGGCGCCATGCGCGACATGGTGCAGAGCCATCTGTTGCAGGTGCTGGCCGTGATGGCCATGGAGCCGCCGGTGAGCCTGTCGGACGTGGACGTGCGCACGGAAAAGATCAAGGTGTTCAAGGCCCTGCGCGTGCCGACCTTCGACCAGGTGCCGCACATCGCCGTGCGCGGGCAGTACGGTCCGGGCCAGATTGACGGCAAAGCGGTGCCCGGCTATCGCATGGAAAAAGGCGTCAATCGCCAGAGCCAGACCGACACCTACGCCGCTCAGCAGTTCCTGGTTGACACCTGGCGCTGGGGCGGCGTGCCGTTCTACCTGCGCAGCGGCAAGGCGATGACCCGCAAGATGACGCAGATTGTATTGTTCTTCAAGCCCACGCCGCACGTATTGTTCCGCGAGCAGGCCAAGCGGCTCAAGAGCAACCAGATCGTGATCAACATCCACCCCAACGAGGGCATCCGTCTGCGCTTCGAGGGCAAGGTGCCGGGCACAGGTCTGAAGATCAAGGACGTGGTGATGGAGTTTGACTATCGCCAGCAATGGCAGGTCGAGCCGCCGGACGGCTATGCGACGCTGCTGCTGGATGCGATGCGCGGCGATCAGACCTTGTTCAAGCATCGCGACGAGATCGAGGCCGCGTGGTACGCTGTGCAGCCGGTGCTGGACTACTGGCAGGAGAACCCGGCCGATGATCTGCCCAACTATGCGGCCGGCACCTGGGGGCCCAGCGCCTCGGATGTGATGATGGCCAAAGCGGGGCGGTACTGGCACAACGATTAAATGGTGGATTGCTGGATTTCTTGATTGCTTGAATTGTGATTCAGGGCGAGGCATGGCGCTGTTCGGTGAAACGGTGGTGGAAGCGGAGCTCGAGGAGCTGTTCGAGGCGCTCGGACGCGAGCTGGGCTATGCCATGCACTCAGCGGTCAACGCCCGCCAGGTCTGCCACATCGCCCTGTCCGGCGGCTCGACGCCCGAACCTTTTTACATGCGTCTCGTGACCGATCCCCTCTTCCGGGGGTTGCCCTGGGACAGCGTACACGTGTGGATGGTCGATGAGCGGCGGGTGTCGGAAACCGACCCCCGGAATAACTTCAAGATGATCCGCGAATGCCTGGTGGATCACGTGCCGATCAAGCGGCGGAGCATACATCCCATGCCCGTGCTGACGGCCGACCCGGCCGCGGCCTACGAGCAGGAAATGCGCGATCACATCGTCATTCGTGAAAACGACGCCTTCAACTTCCGGGGGCCGCGCTTCGATTTCCTGCTGCTGGGCATCGGCCAGGACGCCCACACCGCCAGCCTTTTCCCCGGTTCGTCCGCCCTGGACGTGGCCGATCGCTGGATCACCGTCAACGAAGGCCCGCGCGTGACCCCGCCTCCGCGGCTGACCATGACCTATCCTCTGATCAACGCCGCCCGCCAGGTGGCTGTGCTGGCCACGGGCGCCGACAAATCGCAGGTGATCGCTCAAGTCCGCAACGCCGGGAAGCCCGACCCCCGGAAGTTGCCCATCACCGGCGTCCGACCTAACAACGGCGCCATGATCTGGTTCCTCGACGAAGCCGCCGCGGGCGTCACGCCCCAGGAATCACCAGGAAGCCCATAATTTCGCACCGGGTGCGTCGTTGGCAGCGCTCAGCAGATCGAGCCCGACCTGCACGCCGTTTTCCAGGTCGGCGGTCAGCTTGCGCACGGCGGCACGCAGCTTGAGATCGCCGGCCAGATAGGCACGCAGGTCGATCGGCTCACCGAAGTGAACCAATGCCCGGCGGTCGGCGAAGGGCGCGGTTTCGCGGCGATGGACGTCTTCGGTCAGCTTCTCCACCGTCTCGGCTATGCGGTCGAGCGTGGGTTTTTCCGCGATGTAGTCGGTGTTGTAGTAGCTGATGATGCGGAAGGCGAGCATCGCCTCATCGTTCCAGGTTCCGGCCGCGGCGTGGTCGGCCACACGCTGCGGATCGGTGCGCACCTCGTGAATCTTTCGCCGGCATTGACGCAGACGCTCGATGAGCGAAGTGGAAGAAGGCACCGAGGCATCAAGGCACCGAGGCGCCGAGGGTTTAGCTTCCGAGGCCTGTTCCGGCCCTTGGTCCCTGGGTGCCTCGGTGCCTTGGTCCCTTGCCAATCCCAGCTTCTTTTCCAGCCCGCTCAGCACGGTCCCGGCCGCGTAGTCGATCAACTCGCGCAGCGAATCGATCTCCCGCTCCCGCGGATCGATGCCGCGCAGTTTCAGGTTGCGGCGAAGGGCGACGATGCCGATGCGACGCAACGCTTCGCGCGGGGTTGGGGTTTTATCGCTGCCGTGATCGGTTGATTCCACGGTCGCGGCCAGTTCCTCGATGCGCCGGACCAGGTCCGTGCGGATGTCGTGCAGATACGTGGCCTTGATCGCAGCGGGCACGGCAAACAACGGCTCATCGCGCTCCAGCAGTTCCTTCTGGGCACGCAACGCCATGAAGGCCGCCCCGTCGTGGAAGGGCGTCACGTGATCGTTCTGCAGATAGACGTTGCCCTCGGGAAAGATCGTCAGCGGATGGCGGCTGTGCAGCAGCGTCTCGGCGGCCTGCTTCATGGCCCGGCTGTCCGCTCCTTCACGATCGACGCTGAATGCGCCCAGGCGCTGCATGATCCATGCGTCGAGGCGGCTGCGCAGAAACACATCGTAGGCAGCCATGAAGATGGGAAACACCCCCACCTGGCGCGTCGCTTCCAGCGCGATGGAGGCGTCCGCGTGGGTCGAGTGATTGAACACCAGCATCATGCGGCTGCGGCGGGGCAGGTCGGCCGCCCGGGTGACGCGGACCTCGGCGATGCGCTTGGCCGCAGGCAGTTGCCGCCAGCGGTTGTAGCAGCGGGCGATGTGCGCCACCAGGGCGTTACGCCGCGGCGGAAACCACTGGTAAGGTTGATCGCTGAAATCGAGCATCAGGGATCGGAAGGGCGCATGAAAGTGCCCGAAGCGGGCTGGTTGTTCTTGCCGTTCCAGGCCGGTTGCCAGTGAAGCATGGCATTGGGGCCGCCGGTTTCATCCACGTCGTCAAGCATGATGTTGAGGCGCAGAGCGGACCAGGGGTCCACGCCCTTGCCGCGCAACTGATCGAGCACTTCATGCGGGATGGCGATCTCAGCGTTGTAACCGCTGGGCGTCTTGATGCAGGCGATTTTGACACGCTCGGGCACGCGCTGCGGCTCGAACGTGGCAACCGGTTGGCCGTTGTCGGAGGGACTGAACGCCAGGAAGACCTTGCTGGTCCAGTTATTTTCGTAGCGATCGCGGTTGTTGGCCCGCTGCGGATCGTCCTGGGGATTGAGCAGGATTTTGAGGGCGTCCTGCTCGCCGACGCTGCCGTCCGGCTCAGCGATGACCGCGTCGTCGTTGACCTGGATGGCCAGGTAAACCGCCTGCCCGTCCATGGTCAGGTTGAAGCGGAAGTTGGCATCACCGGGGCCGGTCCAGGAGTCGCGTTTGCCCAGGATTTCAGCCGGTTTGTTCACCACGAAGGGCAGATCACCCCACTCGTCGAGTCGGCCGTCGATGGTCACCGCATCGCGGCAGGTGGTCAGTTCATTGCTGCGTGGAAAACCGATGGACGCCTGATTGCCGAAGCGGTACGGGCGATCCCCGATCGTGCCGAAGTCCGCGGTCCAGTCGATGGCGATGACAGCCAGACTGTCGGCTGGAATCTCCGCGTCAGCCCGCAGGTCAATGGGAACGCTCCGCGCTTCACCGGCAGCCAGCTCGACGTGGAAGGTGTGCGGCACGGGGTGCAGTTGTCCGCTGGGTCCGACCGTCGCATCAATGGTCACGGGATGTTCGGTGTTGTTGTGCAGTGCGACACTCGTGGCCCGGCCGGTGAAGGTTTCCGTCGTGATGTAGATGGGTACCGCCTCGACGCGCAGGCCCTGGTCGAGACTTTCCGCCAGTTTCAGGGACTGCTCGGTGGTGATGTTTTCATCCGCGATGCCGTCGAGCATGAGGTTGGCGATGCGCGGACCGTCGTCGCGCATGGTGACCCAGACGACGTGATCGAAGCGACCGAACAGGGGGCCGCGCAAATTGCTGGCGCCGCCGGTGGTCGCCAGGATGATGTAGCGATGATCGTGGCGGACGTACCGGGTGTACTTGTGCAGGTGGCCGGCGAAGACCGTGTAATCCCGACCCTGCAGCAGTTGTTCGATCTTCTTGAACTGCTCGTGCCCGGCGCGGCCCTCTTCGTAAACCCACAGCGGCTTGTGCATGAACAGCAGCGTCCAGCGCACGTTCTTGTTCTGTTCGAGCACGTCGGCGAAGTAGGCGATCTGCTCGTCACTGATGTGGGTCGGCTGGCCGTCCTCGGTGTTCAGGCACAGGAACAGCACGTTGCGATAAACGAAATGGTAGTAGGCAGGCCCGAAGCGGCGGGTCCATTCCGCGGCCATCACCGGGTTGGTCAGGTCGTGATTGCCCGGCACGTAGAAGAAAGGCATCTGCAGTTGGGCGACGATGCCCTGGAACTCGTCCCATTGCCCGGTGATCTTGCTGAGGTCTTCGGTATAGCCTTCGATCAGGTCGCCCACGCTGACGACGAACTGCGGCTGCATGAGGTTGGTCTTTTCGACGCCTTGGGAGAAGACGCCGGGCCGGTGTCCGCCGGTGCGATCGGTGACGACCACGAACTGAAAGTGATCGGGATCATTGTTGGCCTGCAGGCTGGTCCAGGGTGCGGGCCCCTCGATGGTTCGGGGATGAATCTCGCCGCCCGGCGCGTGTCCCCAGGCGGCGCCTGCGACACCCAGAGCCAGCAGCGGAGCCAGGATTCGCATTGGTTGACAGCCCATGTCGCGCCTCCAGATTGCCCGAGTTGGTTCGTTCAACGGGTAACTGTACGTTGAGCTTGCTCCGCCCGCCAGAGGTTCCCGCGATTTGACGGTCCCGCGGCAGCGGACTAAATTTCGCGGTTTCGACGCAAGGAGTCCACACCATGGCAATCGAAATGCTCTACGACAAAGACGGCTCGCTAGCCCCGCTGCAAGGCAAAACCGTGGCTGTGCTCGGCTACGGTAGCCAGGGTCATGCCCACGCCCAGAACCTGCGCGATTCGGGCATCAAGGTGATCGTCGCCGAATTGGCCGACACACCCAACGGCAAGCTTGCGGTGCAGCACGGATTCAAACCGATGCCCATCAGCGAAGCGATCAAGAAGTGCGACCTGTTCCTGATGACGCTGCCCGATGAGCTTCAGCCGACGATTTATGAAAAAGAGATCAAGCCCAACCTGCGCCCCGGCCAGTGCTTCGGCGCCACCCACGGGTTCAACATCCACTTCAAGACCATCATCCCGCCCAAGGACATTGATGTGGTGATGATCGCCCCCAAGGGTCCCGGCCACGTGGTACGCGACGAGTACGAGCGCGGCGGCGGCGTGCCCTGTCTGCTGTGCGTCGAGCAGGATGCCACCGGCAAGGCCCGTGAAACCGCCCTGGCCTGGGCCATCGGCGTCGGCGGCGGCCGGGCCGGCGTCATCGTCACCACCTTCAAGGATGAAACCGAAACCGACCTCTTCGGCGAGCAGGCGGTGCTCTGCGGCGGCCTGTCCGAGATGATCAAGGCTGGCTTTGAAACATTAACTGAAGCCGGCTATCCGCCCGAGATCGCCTACTTCGAGGTCTGCCACGAGATGAAGCTGATCATCAACCTGATCGAACGTGGCGGTCTCAACTACATGCGCTACTCGGTCTCCAACACCGCTGAGTTCGGTGACTACCACACCGGGCCCAAGATCATCGATGCCGCCACCAAGGCCCGCATGAAGCAAGTGCTCAAGGACATCCAGACCGGCAAGTTCGCCCAGACCTTCCGCGACGACTACGCCAAGGGCTTCCCCTGGTTCAAGGCCCAGCGCAAGAAGGACCACGACCACCAGCTCGAGGTCGTGGGCAAGAAACTGCGCGCCATGATGCCCTGGCTCAAAGCGGTGGAAATGTAAATCCATCCTGTTCGGCATGGTCGCTTAAGCGACCATGCCGCCACGGACGCCGCCGCCGCTCACGGCAAGATCTGCACGGTCGATTGGCCGTCCTGGAGGATGTTGTAGAGTTGCTCGATGTCCTTGTCGCGCAAGCGGACGCAGCCCATGGAGAACTGGCCGCCGATGGACTCGGGGTCGATTGTGCCGTGGATGCCGTAGCCGCTGAGCATTTCAGTGGCCGGTTCGGCGCCCTGGAGGGGAATCCAGTATTCACCGATGGGGTTTTTCGGGTTGTCGTGGGCGTAGAACTCCCCGGTGCGCGGGTTTTTCCAGCTTGGGTCCTGCACTTTGCCGCCGGCTCGGATGATCCAGTTGCCCACGGGCGTGGAGTCGCCTTCGCCCAGGCCGACGGGATAGGAGCGGACGTAGATGGGTTGGCCGGTCTTGTCCTTGAGGTAGAGATCGAGCCGGTAATCGTGCTTGATGATGCGAGCGTGGAAGGGGCCGTGGATGACCTTGAGCTTTTGATCCACGCGCAGCGAGTTGGGATTGGTGATCTGGTTGATCTGCTGCAGCAGGGGGAAGGGGATGTTGAAACGATTGGCGATGCGGCTAAGGGCATCACCGCTCTGCACGACGTACTGGCCGGTCAGCGGATCGTTTTCGTTGAGCGTCTGGCCGAAGATCAATTGCTGGTTGATGGAGGTGAGCGTGTCGCGGGCGGTGGCGGCGTCGGCCGGTCGCAGTCGCTGGTCTTCGTTGAGCAGAAGCCGGGACAGGGCAGCCCGACCTTCGATCAGCCGGCCCTCGGCGATCATGTTCATGGCCTGGCTGTAGCGGCTGTCGGGAACGGAGGAACTCGTCGGCGGCGGCAGGGGCGTGGCGGGGGCGGCATTGCTTGTTGCATAGCTTCCGGGGGCAGGGGCGGCAGTGGCCGTTCGCGGCGGCGGTAGATCAGCCGTTCGTAAGCGCGGCTGCTGAGCCGGACTCTGTGAGTCCGGTGTTGTCCGGGGCTGGGCGGGCGGTGGGGCGGGAGTGACGGCCGATGAATCGGCCTCCGCCGGGGCCGGCGTTTCCGCGGTTCGATTGCCCAGCCAGCGCCAGGTCAGGAAACCCACCACCAGCACCGCCAGCAGCCACCACGGCCAGCGACGGTGTTTGCGGCGTCGAGCCATGTACATCTGACGCGCACCGGGTCGAGGGGATTGTGAATTGAGCACCATGAGTTCAACTCCCGCCTGCGCAGGCAACGATAGCGAGCGATTCTCCTTGATTTTATTCGGGTATCGGGGTTCAGCTTCGCCAGATTTGTCCTGCGGCCCGATTGCCGGCGACTTCTGCTGGGCGATCCATTGCAGGAACTGGCCGATGCGCTGTTCGTAACCGCGTTCGGTGGGCTGGTAGTAGGTCTTATCGACGCCCAGGTAATCCTGATCGACGTACCCGGTGGGCGATTGGTGGGCGTACTGATATCCCTCGGCATTGCCCAGTCGCTTGGCCCCGGCATAGTGGCCGTCGCGCAGGTGCTTGGGCACGGGGATGGTTCGACCCTCGCGCACGTCGCTCATGGCGGTCCATATGGCCGTGGCCGAGGCGTTGGACTTGGGCGCGGTGGCCATGTAGATCGCCGCCTGGGCCAACGTGAGCTGGCACTCTGGGCTCCCGATGCGGTGGGTCACGTCGTAAGCCGCGGCCGCCACCTGCAATGCCCGGGGGTCGGCATTGCCGATATCCTCGCTGGCCAGGATGGCGATGCGGCGGGCGATGAACATCGGATCCTCCCCAGCCGCCAGCATACGGGCTAACCAGTAGATCGCCGCATCGGGATCGCTGCCGCGCATGGACTTGATGAACGCGCTGATGCTGTCGTAGTGCTCATCGCCCGTGCCGTCGTAAGCCAGGGCCTTCTGCTGAATCGACTGCTCGGCGATATCAAGCGTGATGTGGATCTGGTCTTCAAACGGCTTCTTCCCGATACCCGAATCCCGAGACCCGATACCCGAACTGAGCACCGCGATCTCCAGGGCTGTCAGCGCCCGGCGGGCATCGCCATCGCAGATGATCGCCCAATGCGAGATCGCTTCGTCGTCCACCTGCAGATTCAGCTTGCCGAACCCGCGCACTTCGTCCGCGATCGCCCTTCGCACGATTGCTTCGATCCCTTCCGGGGGCAGCGGCTGAAACTGGAAGACCTGCGAGCGGCTGACCAACGCGCTGTTGACGGCAAAAAACGGATTCTCCGTGGTGGCCCCGATCAGCGTGATCACCCCGCGCTCGACATCGCCCAGCAGCACATCCTGCTGTGCCCGGTTGAAGCGATGGATCTCATCGAGAAAGTAGATGCTACGTTTGTCATCGTGCGCCAGGCGATCGCGGGCCGCATCGAGCACCGCCCGCACATCCTTGACGCCCACCGCCGCCGCGTTGCCGCGATCGAAGTGCCGCTGCGTGTAGCGGGCGATGACTTCCGCCAAGGCGGTCTTGCCCGTGCCCGGCGGTCCGTAGAAAATCACGCTGGTCAGCCTGTCCGCCTCCAGCATGCGGCGAAGCAGCTTGCCCGGACCCAGAAAATGCTCCTGCCCGACAAATTCATCCAACGTCCGGGGCCGCATCCGCGCCGCCAGCGGCTCGGCCGCCGCCAGGTGCTGATCCTCAATCTGCTTCCAGAGCTGTGCCACGCCGCAATGATATCCGCCGTCCTTCATTACCGCCGCCGATGCCCCTCCAACCGAGCCGGACTCTGTGAGCCCGGTTCCGGGATCACAGACCCCGGCTCGGTTGAAACAGGCGAGGGTAGCTAGAATCACGTCTATGTCCCGCGGGTTACCCGTCATTCTCAAGCTGCAAGATCGTCGCTGTGTGATCGTCGGCGGCGGATCGGTCGCACTGCGGCGGGCGGCGTCGCTGCTGGAATGCGGGGCTCGTGTCAAAGTCATCGCACCCAACATCGACCCCGCCATCGAGGCGATGGCTACTTGCGGGGGCGTCGAGTGCGTGCGGCGACACTTCGAACGCGGTGACATCGCCGGTGCGGTGTTGGTGATCGCAGCCACCGATGACCAGCAGGTCAACGAACTGGTGGCCCAGGAGGCGGCCGAGTGGGGGGCGCTGCTGAATCGTGCTGATGATCCAGCCCAGGGCGATGTCAGCATTCCCGCCCATGCTCATCACGGCCCCGTCACCATCGCGGTGCACACCGACGGCATTTCCGCAGCGGCGGCGGCAGCGATTCGACGACAACTTTCCGACGCCCTGGATCAGGACTGGCCGGCCCTGCTGAGCGTGGCGGGCCAATTCAGGGCCGCAGTGCAGCAGCGCTTCAACGATCCCGCCCAGCGGCAGAGCAGACTGCGACAGTTGACCGACGACTCAGCTATGGCGATCCTCAAGCAGCAGGGCGAAGCCGCTTTGCATACGTACCTTCAGCGCATACTGGATGACTGATGCACGAAACGATCCTCAGCGTGGTGCTGGCGGTGCTGGCATTTCTGGCGGCCGTGGCCAGCGTCCTGGCGTTACGCCGACTGTTCAAACCTGACCGGGCGCCGGATTCGCAGCGCACGCTCATCGTGCTGGTGCTGATCATCTCACTGGGCGCCGCCATCGGGTTTGTTTATCGCTGGATCCACGTCGGGCAATGGCAGCCGCTCAAGGCTCACCTCGATGGCTTGCTGCTGCTATCAACCCTGCTGGGGGCGACGATCCTGTTTATTCTCAGTCGCCGGCGGCTGTTTGGGTTGTCAGCTTTCGGGTTGCCGATCCTGACCGTGTTCCTGGCCTGGGGCATTTGCGCCGCCCAGTGGTCGTATCGCCCGTTCCAGATGGCCACGCTGCACCCGGTGTGGAGTTCGCTGCACCTGGTGGGGGTGTACCTGGGCACATTGGGCGCGATGGTCGCGGCCGGGGCGGGAGCGATGTACCTGTTCGTCGAGTCGCGGCTGAAACGCAAAACAGACTTATCCGCCATGGGACGCATGGCCAGCCTCGAAGCCCTGGAGCACGTCATCGTGCGCAGCGCCACGCTGGGGTTCGTCCTGCTGACGCTGGGCCTTGTCAGCGGCGTGGTGGTGATCGTGGAGCAACAGGCGATGCCGGTGGATGGTTTCTACTGGAAGATGGGCATCGCGGTGGCAGCCTGGATCGTCTATGCCCTGCTGATGAACGTGCGCTACACCGCCAGCTTCCGTGGTCGGCGGGCGGCCTGGCTGAGCATCGTGGGATTGCTTCTGCTGGTGATCGTTTATGCGGTGGTGATCTCCATCCAGGTCCCCGGAGGTGCCGGCTGATGCGCATCCTCATGGTCGGTCTGAGCCATCGCACCGCTCAACTGGCGCTGCGCGAAAGGACCGCGGTCGGCGGTGATGCCCTGCCCGGGATGTTGGACCAGCTGCGCTCGGCCGGCGAACAGGTCGAGGCGGTCATTCTCTCAACCTGCAACCGCACCGAGTTGTACGTCGCCCGCCCGCCGCACGGCCAACCTGACGGCGATGCCCTGCGCAGCCTGCTCAGCGGACACTGCGGCCTGCCGCTGGAGCAGTTGAGCGCCGTGACCATCGAACGCCAGCAGGAGCAGGCGGCGTTGCACCTGTTTCGCGTCTGCGGCGGGCTGGATTCGATGGTGCTGGGTGAAACGCAGATCCTCGGGCAGGTCAAACGCGCCTACGAGGCGGCCGCCAATCACGGGAGTGTCGGCCCGGTGCTGCACCGGCTGTTTCAGGACGCGATCAAGGCCGGCAAGCGGCTGCGCCACCAGACGGGCATCGGTGAAGGCCGGCTGAGCATCGGTTCAGTGGCGCTGGACCTGGCGCGGCAGGTGTTCGATCGCTTCGATGACAAAACGCTGCTGGCGCTGGGCGCCGGCGAGATGATGAAGGTGGCGCTAACCCACTTTCGCCGGGAAAATCCGCAGCGCGTGTGCATTGTCAATCGCACGGCGGATCGCGCCCTGGAGCTGGTCGAACGCCTGCACCTGGGTGAGGCCCGTGCCATGGCGGACCTCGATGGACTGCTGGTCGAAGCGGACGTGCTGCTGACCTGCACGGGATCGACCGAGCCGGTATTGACGGCCGAGCGCATGAAGCAGGCGGTCAAGCGCAGGCGCCGCCGGCCGCTGCTGGTGCTGGACCTGGGCGTGCCCCGCGACGTGGAGCAGACGTCTGCGAGCCTGGCCAACGTGTATCTCTACAACCTGGACGATCTGCAAAGCGTGGTGGCCGCCAGCATGCAGAGCCGCCGCGGCGAACTGGAAGCCTGCGAGCATCACCTGGCCCAGGCGGTGGCCCTGAGCATGACCGCCATCCAGCAGCGCGACGTGGGGCGATTGGTCAAGCAATTGCGCGGCCGATTTCACGAGATGGGTAACGCTGAGTTGCAGCGAACGCTGCGCCTGATCGCCGCCGAGATGGGCAGCAGCGACGCCGATGCCATCAACCGTGTCATCGAGCAGCACACCACTCGCCTGATCAACAAGATTCTGCACCTGCCGCTCAGTCGCATGCGCCAACCGGAATCAGATGCACCCCTGGCGTTTTATGCCGCAGCCCTTCGACGATTGTTTGATCTGGATGAATCCGAGGATGATGCTTCGCCGGAGGATCAGGCGTGATCGGTGTGACGCGCAACCTCACCTTCGCGCTGGGTGCGGCGGTCTTACTGCTGGTGGTGACCTGGATCGCGTGCCAGGGTGGTCTGGCGCCGGTGATGCCGATCAAGTACCTGGCGATGTGGGCGGCGATCGCATCCGCGTTGCCCGTGCTGGCGATCTACTGGGCGGGAGCGCTCGGCTATGGCGGACTGCTGCAGCGGATCATGGTTGCAACCACCTATCGCGATGCGGTGACAGCCGCGGGCCTGGGATTGTGGGCCATGCTGATGTCAGCGTGGTTGCTGGCCTGGGCGGGATTGTTGAACCAGTACGTGGCCTGGGCGCTTCCGGGGGTGGGGGCAGCGATCTGGGCGAGCCGGACTCTGCGAGTCCGCCTCCGGAACTCCGGGTACGCAGTGCCCGGCTCTGTTGCGACGTTGCTCGCGTGGTTACTTCCGGGGGCGGGGGTGGGATTGATGCTGGTGGGGGCGACGTGTCCGCCGGGAACGATCTGGCGCACCGAAGCCCTGGGCTATGACGTGCTCAGCTATCACCTGCAGATTCCGCGCGAATGGTTAGCCGCCGGCGCCATGACGCCGCTGGAGCACAATGTTTACAGCTTTCTGCCGGGCCTGTTTGAAGCGGGTTACCTGCACCTGTCGGCAATGCGCGGCTCGGTGCATGGCGCGATCTTCGCCTGCCAGTTGCTGCACGTTTCCACCGCGCTGCTGGCGGCCTGTGCGATCGGTAGCGCCGTGCGACGACTCGGCGGCACCACGGGCGCCGCGGTGGCGGGCGCGTCATTGCTGGTCGTGCCGTGGGTGATGATCACCAGTTCGCTTGCCTACAACGAAATGGCCATGCTGGCGCTGGCGGCCGTGGCGTTCAGCCAGGTGTATGCGGAGAAACCATCGGGCCCCGTGGTGGGGTTGTTGTGTGCCGGCTCAACGCTGTGCAAGCTGACAGCCGGGCCCATGCTGGCGGTGCCGATCGGTGTGATGCTGCTGCTGCGCAGGCAGTGGCGGGCAGCCGCGCTGGCCGCGGTGGTGGGATCGGCTGCGTTGTGTCCGTACTTCGCCCGCAATGTCATGTGGACGGGCAATCCCGTGTTTCCCTTTGCCGCCCAAACGCTGGGCAAGGGTTATTGGAACGATGAGTTGGTCGCACGCTGGCAGCGCGGCGTCGGTCTGGCTGAAGCGCAGACGGATGGGCGCATCGAATCGCTCTATCGCCAGTGGCTGACCAACACCGGCTACGGCGCCATCGGCGGTCAGCGCGTGCCCATCGAGGTGCGCAACATCGCCCGCTTCGATCAGGAGGGCGGCTTCCCCATCCTGCTGGCCGCCGCAGCAGTTGCGGCAGGACTGGCGCTGCGGCGACGGAACCGAGCCGGACTCTATGAGTCCGGGTTCCGGGGGCGGGGCGTGATCGTGCAGATGGCGGTGATGCTGGCGATGCAACTGGTGTTCTGGCTCAGCGCCACGCACATGCAGAGCCGATTCCTGCTGCCGACACTGCTGCCGACGTTGATGGTGCTGGGCATCGGCATGGAGGAACTGATCCGCATAGCCGGCCCGCAGCGCAAGTGGGTGGGGCCGTTCGGCGGCGTGGTGCTGGTGACGCTGCTGTGGATCGTGAGCCTGAACACGCTGTTCAGCCAGACCATGAGGACGTTTGATGAACCAACACAGCAATCAGTCAATGTGCCGCCGTGGCTGCTGGTCGATTCGCTGGAGGATTTTTCGTTTCACCCGATCAACGAGTTGCCGCCGCAGTCCAGGGTTTACATCGTGGCGGACAACTCGCACCTGCTCTACATCGATCGGCCGATGATCTACCACAGCGCGTTCGACCCCAGCCTGCTGGGCGGCATCATCCGCGACGCCGGCGGCCCCCGGAACTTAGATCCCCGCCAGGTCAATCAGACCCTGCGCGATCTGGGCGTCACGCACGTCTGGGTCCACCGGCAGGAACTCAAACGCCTGCACGAGACGTATGGTTACGACAGTGATGTGACGCAACAGTCGCTCGACCGACTGATCGACTCGGGCTGGTTGCCGGTTCGATCGTTTTCGCCATCGGTGACCTTGTACCAGTTGCCCAGGGAGTGATGATGTTTGGAAGCCATTTGTCCATAGCCGGCGGCATGGAGAACGCGCTGCTGGCAGCGCGGCAACTCGACATGGATTGCGTGCAGGTGTTCACCAAGAACCAGCGGCAATGGGCGGTCAAGCCGCTGGAGACGAAACAGATCGACGCCTGGTTCGCTGCCATGGACCAGACGGGCATCCGCGACACCGTCAGCCACGACAGCTACCTGATCAACCTCGCCTCGCCCGACCCCGGAAGCTGGAAGCGATCGATGGCGCTGTTCGAGGAGGAAATCCGCCGCTGCGATCTGCTGGCGATTCCCTACCTGGTCACCCACCCCGGCTCGCACATGGGCAAGGGCGAAGACAAAGGGCTGGCTCGCATCGCGGAAGCTTTCAACCGCCTGCACGACAAGCTCCCGCAAGCCAAAGTGATCACCTGCCTGGAGATCACAGCAGGGCAGGGCACGAATCTGGGTTATCGCTTCGAGCACCTGGCAGCCATCATTGAGCAGGTGGAGACTCCCGATCGTCTGGCGGTTTGCCTGGACACCGCCCACCTGCTGGCGGCCGGTTACGACCTGACCAGCGGTCCCGGCATGAAAAGCGTGCTGCGAGAATGCGATGCGGTTCTCGGACTGGATCGCGTGAAAGTGGTTCACGTCAACGATTCGAAGGTCGAGCGCGGCAAGCGGGTGGACCGTCACGAGCACATCGGGCTCGGCCACGTGGCCAGGACCGCTTTTTCCATGCTGGTCAACAGTTTCCCCGGTCCGAAGGTGCTGGAGACGCCCAAGGGACCGGCCCCGGACGGCCGACCGTGGGACGCCCTGAACCTGGCCGCTCTGCGCCAAATGGTCAGGCGAGGAAAATCCGGCAAACAAAAGACTTGACTCTCCCTGGAAACAGGCGAGAATATGGATGGCAGATGATCCACCCTGAAGAAAGGAGGTGCATCACAAGCTAAAAAACCAAGTCCACAACGTTGCAGTGGCAAGCCGAGCGGGCGCCTAAGTTATTTCTGCCATATTCCTATTGTTCATTCATCGTTGGCAACCGTTCGGCTTTTTCTATGCGCACATCGCCTCCGCCGCTTGCGGCTTCGCGCAACCGCCCAACAGCCACCAGCTTCTGTCAATCAGCAAGCGGCGCAAACTACGCCCAACACATCCCAGATCACGACTTCCCAATCCGCTCACGGATCGCCGCCGCGGTCTGGTCGATGTCCAGATGATCGACGTCCAGAATCAGGTCCGCCAGCGATTCGTAAATCTCGCGCCGCTGCGCCAGCACCGATTCGATCTCTGCGATGCCGCCGCCGAGGTTGGTTAAGTTCGGCCGATCCTCGCCGGTGCCCGGGTCGCCGTGGATGCGCTGATACAACACCGCGGGCGAGCCCTTGAGATACACGCATAAACCCCTGGCGTCGGCGACGGCTTTTCGGCCCTGGGGGTGCAGAATCGCGCCGCCGCCCAGGCTGACCACGATGCCGTCGCGCCCGCACAATTCGCTGGTCACTTCCGCTTCCGTCTTGCGGAAGGCCGGCTCACCGAACCGCTTCCAGATCTCCGCGATGCTGTCCATGGCGAAGCGTTCGCGCACCATGTCGTCGCCATCGACAAAGTCCAGTTTCAAGTCCCTGGCCAGAAGCCGGCCGACGCTGGTTTTGCCGCTGCCGCGATAACCGATGAGGATAATCTGCATGGTGCGGTATGATAAGCCAATGCCAAGCCACCGGCACGAACGTCGCCTGCGACAACTGGCCGAACGCACCACGCCGCGCGATCCGGATCTGTCGCTGTCGTTCCTGCGCCAGACGTTCAAGAAGGAAATCGATCGCCCGCTCAAACAACTGGGTGAACTGGCCAGCATCTGGGACCAACTGGTGCCGCCCGAACTGGCCGATCACGCCCGACTGGAGAGCCTCAGCCGCGGCGTGCTGCGCGTGGCCGTCGATTCCAGCGCCTGCCTGTACGAACTGGACCGCCTGCTGCGCAGCGGCTTGCAGACGCAGTTGATCACCCGCTGCAAAGGCCCCGCCCTCCGCCGCGTGCTGCTGCGGGTCAGCGCTGATTGGAATGTCTGATGTCTGATTACTGATCTCTGATGTCAGTGCAAGGGGCTGCGTATTGGCCTCCAACATCAGCAATCCGCGATCAGACATCAGACATTGCCTTCTCTTATACTATTCCGCCATGCTCAAGTTCCTGGTCTATGACGACGGTAAGCCCGCTGCCGCTTGGGCCTTGCGCAACGCCCACCTGATCGGGTCCGACGGCAGCACCATGCGCGGTGACATCCGTTTCGAGCAAGGCCAGATCCTCTGTGAAAAGCGCGAAGCGGGTTCCATGGCCCTGGCGCTGCAGTATCCGGTGGACGAGCTGGGTGAAATGACGCTGCAGACTTGTCTGCTGCCCGACCAGGACCAGCCGTACCTGCTGAGCCTGGAGATCGCCCGCCATCGGCTGATGCTGCTCTACACCAAGCTCGAAGACTGGGGGCTGATGGAGCTGGACGCGGACCACCCGCTGTCCAAACGTGCCGACAACGCCCGCCAACTGTTCATCGAAGCCCTCTGTCTGCAACGCGAGCACCCGC
Organism: Phycisphaeraceae bacterium; assembly: GCA_020849625.1. Classification (GTDB taxonomy): domain Bacteria; phylum Planctomycetota; class Phycisphaerae; order Phycisphaerales; family Phycisphaeraceae; genus JADLFV01. The sequence continues at coordinate 1,814 of JADLFV010000039.1, read as the reverse complement.
AGGAATCTGAGGGCATGGCCCGCCAGTGCCTGAACGTGGCCCTGGACAGTTCCGAAGAGCTGGCCCTGGCGCATTCGGAACTGCTGCTGAACCGCCGCAAGAGCACCGGCGCCCTGCCCCAGACGCCCATCGGCTGCGGCGTGTCAAGTGATTTCCAGCCGGGCAAGCAGCGCCAGGGCCTGGCCGGCAACTTCGATTTCGTCCAGTTGCCGCTGTGCTGGAAGCAGCTTGCGCCCGAGGAGGGCGAATACCGCTGGCAGAGCACCGATGACTGGACCGCCTGGACTGACAAGCAGAAATTGAGCGTGGTGGGCGGCCCGCTGCTCAGCTTCGATCCCAGCGCGCTGCCGGACTGGCTCTACATCTGGGAGCACGACTACGACACCGTGCGCGACCTGGTTTACGAACACGTCGAGCGCGTGGTCAGCCGCTATCACGAATCGGTCGATCAATGGCTGGTCGTCAGCGGACTGCACGTCAACCGCCACTTCTGCTTCAACTTCGAGCAGTTGATGGATCTGACGCGCATGACCACCCTGCTGGTGCGCAAGCTGGCGCCCGACAGCCGCACCCTGATCGAGCTGCGCCAGCCGTTTGGGGAATACTACGGCAACAACCCGCGCTCGATCCCGCCCATGATGTATTCCGACCTGATCACCCAGTCGGGCATCCCCTTCGACGCATTGGCCCTGCGCCTGCTGATGGGCCAGGCCCTGCCCGGCCAGTTCACGCGCGACCTGATGCAGGTCAGTCTGCTGCTGGATCAGTACGCGGTCTTCGGCAAGCCCGTGCATCTGACCATCGCTGTGCCCAGTGAGCCGGTCACCGAGATGATGATCGCCCTCGAGGCCGGCCAACAACCGATCGATCCCGACAGCGGCCAATGGCGCCGCCCCTGGTCGCCGCAGGTGCAGGCCCACTGGATGGAAGCGGTCTTCCAGATCGCCCTGGCAAGGCCGTTCGTCGAGTCGGTCGCCTGGGACCAGTTGATCGACCATCCGCAGATCGAACTGCCGCTCAGCGGCCTGACCAGCGAATCAGCCCAGACCAAGCCCGCCCTCCGCCGCATCATCAACTTCCGCCGCAACCTGCTGTCGTCCGCCGACACGTTGCACATCGAAGCCGACGGTGACAAAGAACCCGCCGCCGAAACCAGCCCGACCCCTCCCCCCGCACTCCCATAATTCCCGAACGCTTCCGTATGATTGGTACAATGACTGTTAGGCCGCTTATGCGTCGCTTCATCATTCCAGCCGTTGTCGTGGTCGTGATAGTCTGGGTCGCGTATCAGGCGCTCACGACGCAGCGAGGTGCGACTTACGTTTCAGTCGGTCTGAGCACTCCGCCAGAGTATCAGCCTTACTGTGATGCGGCCCGCGCAGAGTTGCGGACGTGGTTGGCACAGCGCGGCTTTTCAGCGGAGCCAAGTCGTGGCCAGCGGAGTAGCGGCGCGCGCAAAGAGCGGGTCGAGTGGTTTGTCGGACAGCACGCCGACTCACAGCCGTTTCATGTGGTTCTCATTATTCCCGAGGGCGGAGATTCGGGTGTTCATGCTCACGTCGAGTGGTTTTTCCGTGGTCTGAGTTTCAGAGTAGCGGCATCAGATCGGCGAGCACAGGAGTTTGCCGAGATGTTGCGTGATTGGTTTCAGGATTATGAGCGACGACATCCATTGCAGAAGAACGCGGCCAAACCCATATATGGCCCCGCATGTCAAGGGGCGCAGGTGAATAAAACCGCAGTGAAGCTGCGGCGGGTCTGGTGATCGCAAGCGGAGGCGGGGATCGGCGGCGTGATCTGCGGGGGACGGCTTC
>JADLFV010000038.1 GCA_020849625.1 Phycisphaeraceae bacterium | reverse complement strand
GAAGGCGATGCGATTTCACTGGCTGAGGCGCGCACCCGAACCTTTGCCCGCCGCAAGATCTTCATCGTCTCGACGCCGACAATCTCTGGGGCGAGCGCCATCGAACGCGAATATGAATCATCCGATCAGCGCCGCTACTTTGTGCCATGCCCGCATTGCTCGCACCGGCAGTGGCTGCGCTTCGAACAATTGCGATGGGAGAAAGGTCAGCCGGAGAGCGCCGCCTATGTCTGCGAGTCCTGCGATGCGCCCATTTCCGAGCACCACAAGACGTGGATGCTGGAACACGGCGAGTGGCGCGCACTGGCGCCAGAGAACGGGGCCAAGACTGCAGGCTTCCATTTGTCGTCGCTCTACAGCCCGGTGGGTTGGCGCAGTTGGCGCGAGATCGCTGTCGCCTGGGAGCTGGCTGTGAGCAAGGAGTCAGGGTCGGCGGCAGCCATCAAGACATTCAAGAACACGGAACTGGGTGAGACCTGGGTCGAGGAAGGTGAAGCACCGGATTGGCAGCGGCTGGTCGAACGTCGCGAGGACTACCCGGTCGGATCGATTCCTCCCGGTGGGCTGCTCCTGGTAGGGGGCGCCGATGTACAGAAGGACCGCATCGAGGCTTCGATTTGGGCCTTCGGGCGCGGCAAGGAATCCTGGCTGGTCGAGCATCGCGTGTTGATGGGCGACACCGCGCGGGATGCGGTTTGGAAACAACTGGCAGATCTGCTCGCAGAAAACTGGACGCATGCGTCCGGCGCGGCACTGCCGCTGGCACGGTTTGCCGTGGACACCGGGTTTGCCACCCAAGAGACCTATTCCTTCGTGCGGGCCTGCCGGGACCCCCGTGTCATGGCGGTCAAGGGCGTCGCGCGCGGTGCAGCACTGATCGGGACGCCCACTGCCGTGGATATCTCGAAGGGTGGCAAGAAGCTGCGTCGAGGCATCAAGGTGTTCTCGGTCGCGGTCGGCATTGCCAAGCTCGAGCTCTACAACAACCTGCGCAAATCGGCGGATGTGGCCGAGGACGGCATCACCGCGATATATCCAGCAGGATTCATCCATCTGCCCCATGTGGATGCGGAGTTCATCCAGCAGCTCTGCGCAGAACAGCTCATCACCCGTCGCGACCGGAATGGCTTTCCCATCCGGGAATGGCAAAAGATGCGCGAGCGTAACGAGGCGCTGGACTGCTACGTCTACGCCCGCGCAGCCGCTTCAGCGGCGGGACTGGATCGCTTCGACGAACGCCATTGGCGCGAGTTGGAGCGACAACTGGGGATGGCAGATCCGCCTGACCCAACCACGACATCGACTGACGAGGCCACCCAACGCGGTGGCCTCGCCGTTTCTGGGCCAGGTCGCCGCGCACGCCAGTTGGTGCGCAGCCGTTGGCTCTCCTGAATGAAGAAGGACATCCCATGAGTTTGCAGACCCGTATCGAGAGCCTGGTGATTCGCATCGCCCAGGAGTTCAACACGCTCAACAGCAAGACCGGCACGCTGGCGAACCTGACCACCACCGACAAGTCGAGTCTGGTGGCGGCCATCAACGAGCTCCAGTCGGCCGTACTCAGCGGTACCGGCATCGACGACGCCAACGTGGCACTGACCACCACCTATTCGTCGTCGAAGATCGTCACGCTGCTGGATACCCTCAAGGCCGAGATCCTCGGTGGCGCCGATGCTGCCTATGACACCTTGGTCGAGATTCAGCAGTTACTCCAGGACGGGACCAGCGGCCTCGATGCGCTGCTTGCCGCCGTCAACAACCGCGTGCGCTTCGACGCTGCGCAGACACTGACGGTGATCGAGCAGCAGCAGGCACGATCGAACATCGGTGCCATTGCGTTGACGGCGATCGGAGATGCCGATACTGACTTCGTCGCGGTGTTCGAAGGAGCGCTGGTCTGATGTCTCTTTCCGACCGTATCGCATCACTCGCCGCGCGCATCGGCATCGAAGTAAAAACCAAGATCGATGGCTCGCATCCGGGTCTCGCCCGCGCGTGGGTGAGCTTTGGCTACGTCAACGGCCAGATGGCGATGCACGGCACTCGCAACGTGGTGAGTGTGGAACGCCTGGCGACTGGTCGCTATCGCGTCCATTTCACCCAGCCGATGCCGGACACGAACTACGCCTGGATTGCACTGGCCCGCAGCAGCACCGACAACGGCACGCAGCGCATCGCCATCGCAAGAGCGAGCGCTGATGAGAAGACCGCCGAGTACGTCGATGTCTCCTGCGCCACGATGGCGACGTCGTTTGCCGATTCCACAGAAATCAACCTGGTGGTGTATCGCTGATGGCCTACACCCAGTCCCAACTCGATGCGCTCGAAGCCGCGCTGGCCAAGGGCGAGCGCCGCGTCAGCTTCGGGGACAAGACCGTCGAGTACCGCACCGTTGATGAGCTGGCCGCCGCCATTCGCGAGGTCAAGCGCGGTCTGTTCGATGACGCCGTCGCCACCGGTCTCTGGCCGGGCGCTCCGCGCCAGATCCGCGTCACGACCCGGAAGGCTACCTGATGAGCTGGTTCGGAAAACTTCGACGCGGCCTGTTTGGCGGCCCGTCGCCGACTTACGACGGTATCGGCGGCGGTCGACGTGCGATCGCGTGGCAGGTCGGCAACCCTGGCGCGGTCGCCGCGCTGGCCTTCACTCAGAATGAACTGCGCGCAAAGAGCCGTGATCTGGTCCGACGCAATGCCTGGGCTGCCGCCGGTGTGGAAGCCTTCGTCGCCAACGCGATCGGCACGGGCATCAAGCCTCAGTCGATGCTCTCGGACAACGCGCTGCGGGAATCCATTCACGCCCTCTGGTGGGACTGGTGCAGCGATGCGGACGCGGCTGGCTTGACCGACTTCTACGGTCTGCAGGCACTTGCCTGCCGGGCCATGCTGGAAGGCGGAGAAGTCTTGGTGCGACTGCGCTATCGCCGACCCGAAGATGGTCTGGCAGTCGGCCTGCAACTTCAGG
>JADLFV010000037.1 GCA_020849625.1 Phycisphaeraceae bacterium | reverse complement strand
TGATGTCTGCTCTGCGACAACTGGTCGTGCTCTGCCACAAGGACCTGCGGATCGAGGCGCGCAATCGCCAGACCGTGGTGCTGGTGGTGGTGCTCGGCCTGTTGATCATCGTGATCCTGGGCTTGAGTCTCGGCCCGCAGCAACTTCAACAGGGACCAGCCGCGGTGGCAGCACTGTGGACCGCCTACCTGTTCGGCGGCGTGTTGTGCTTCGAAAAGACCATGGCGGTCGAACGCCAGGACGGCGCACTGGCCGCCCTGCTGCTGGCGCCGGTCGATCGCGGCGTGATCTATTTCAGCAAGCTGCTGAGCAACCTGGTGCTGATGCTGGCATTGGCAGCCGTGGTGACGCCGGTGGCGGTGGTGATGTTCCACTTCGATCTGTCGCAGGTGTACGCGCCCTTCGCCCTGCTGATGGCGCTGAGCATGGTGGGTTACGCGGCCGTGGGCACGTTGTTCGCCGCCGCGGTCAGTTCCACGCGCTTGCAGGGCGGATTGCTGGCCATGGTGGTCTTCCCCATCTGCCTGCCGCTGGTGATAGCCTCCACGCAGACCATGCTGCGCTGGACCAGCCCCGATCAAACCGGGCAGTTGCAGGGCCTGGGCATCATCGTGGCCTTCGACGTGGTCTATCTGGTGACCAGTTGGGTGGTGTTCGAACTGATGATCGAGCCGTGAGGAAAACGCAGGAAACGCAGGAATCACAGAAAACGCAGGAAATCAGGCATTCAGGCAATCAAGAAATGAAGCAATCAGAAATTGACCCATGAACCGCACCTTCATCATCCTCTACTGGCTCGTTACCGCTGCGGCGTTCGCCTTCGGCCTGTGGCTGGCGTTTGCCTACGCTCCGCGCGAGCAGACGATGGGCGATGTGCAGCGCATCTTCTATCTGCACCTGCCGGTGGCGATCAACACTTTCCTGGCCTGCCTGGTGGTCTTCATCGGCGCCGTCGGCTACCTCTGGCAGCGCCGCAGCGTGTGGGACGACCTGGCCGATGCCGCGGCCCGCGTAGCAGTGGCGTTCGGTGCGGTGGTCCTGCTGACCGGCATGATCTGGGGACACAGCGCCTGGGGCGTGTGGTGGACCTGGAGCCCGCGCTTGACCTTCAGCCTCGCCCTGTGGCTGCTTTACGTGGTCTATCTGGTCCTGCGCTCGAGCATCGAATCGAGGCAGAAACGGGCGACCGTCGGCTCGGTCTATGCCCTGATCGCTTTCCTCGACGTACCGCTGGTTTATTTCTCCACGCGAATCATCCCGGAAATCCATCCGACTTCCGTGACGCTGGAGCCGCAAATGAAAACCACGCTGGCGTTCTGGTTCCTGCCGGTGACGCTGCTGTGCGTGGGGCTGATCGTGGCACGGTTCCGTCTGGCGCGAGGGGTTCCGCAGGCCTTGGCGAAAAGGAGCGAGGCATGAGCCCGTTGCAGCACGCCATGCTCGGTTACGCCGCGGCCGCCGTTTGTTTGTGGGGCTATGCCCTGTGGATCTGGCTCGCTGGTTATTCCAGCCGCGCCGCCCGCAGGCAACAGCACAATGAGGTGAAACCATGAAGATCATGCTCATCGGATTGAACCATCGCACCGCCCCCGTGGAAGTGCGCGAGCAACTGGCCTTCAGCCATGAAGGCGCTGCCACCGCGTTGTTCCTGTTCTGCAAGCAGTACCCGCAGTCCGAGGCCGCCATCCTCTCGACCTGCAATCGCGTCGAGATGATCGTCGCCAGCGAAAACGAACAGCCGAGCTTCGACGACGTGGTCAGCTTCCTGGCCCAGGCCCGTGATGTGCCCGTGCCCGCCTTCAAGCCCTACCTTTATCAGTATCACGATCAGCGGGCTGTGCATCACCTGTTCCACGTCGCGGCCAGTCTCGACTCGATGGTGGTCGGCGAATACCAGATCGTCAACCAGCTCAAAGCCGCCTACGCCCAGGCCAGCGAACAGGGCGCGGTCTCGCGCATCCTCAATCGCCTGTTCCACCAGGCCTTCCACGTCAGCAAGCGCATCCGCAGCGAAACGGAGATCGGCGCCCGCAAGGTGTCCGTGCCTTCGGTGGCGGTGGATGTGGCGCGGGGGATTTTCGACGATTTTTCCCGCAAAAACGTGCTGGTTCTGGGGGCCGGGGACATGGCCCAGATCGTCTGCGAGCATCTGCGCAAGGCCGACGCCCGCCACTTCACCGTGGCCAGTCGCACCGTCGCCAACGCCCGCGCCCTGGCCACCGCCTGCGAGGGTCGATGCGTGCCCTGGTCGCAGATTGATGACGAACTGCTCGCAGCCGACATCGTCATCACGGCCACCAGTTGCCCCAAGCCCATCATCACCGCGGACAAGCTGCGCAGCGTGCAGGCCCACCGCAAGGCCAGCCCCATGTTCTTCATCGACCTGGCCGTGCCCCGCAACGTGGAGGCCGCCTGCGAGCAGATCAACCAGGTCTATGTCTATGACGTCGATGCCATCGGCCGCATCATTGAAACCAATCGCCAGCACCGCGCCGCGCAAGTCGAACAGTGCGAAGCAATCATCGAGCATGAACTGGACCAGTTCGCCCAGTGGCAGAAGCAGAACGCCGCCCAGCCGCTGATCCAGCAGATGTTTGCCGACGCTTATGCCATGCGTGATGATTTGCTGGCCAAGCTCATGCACGACTGCCCGGACCTGACGGATCGCCAGCAGAAAGCGGTGCAGCGGGCCGTCGAACAATTGATCGGCAAGTTCATGCACCCTTGCGCCTGCACGGTCAAACAATGCGGCCCATGCGATAAATCTTCGAGCCTGCCAAACGCCCTGCGCGAAGTCGCCCGCCGCAAGCCCACCAGGCCGGACAAGCCCCAGAAATGACCGCCACGACCCGCCAACTCGATGAACTGGATCGCAGCCTGCTCGATGATCTGCAGTTCAGCTTCCCGCTGGAAGTTGATCCCTGGAGCGAACTGGCAGCGCGGCATGATTCGCTTGACGGTCCCGCGGCGCTGCAGCGCGTGCGGGCCTTGAAAGAAGCCGGCGTCATCCGCCAAATTTCGCCCATCTTCGACACCAAAGCCCTCGGTTACAGCAGCGTGCTGGTGGCTGCCAGAACCGCTGAAAGCCGCCTCGATCATGCCGCCGCCGTCGTCAGCGCTCATCCCGGCGTCAGTCACAATTACCGCCGCGAAGCGGAGTACAACCTGTGGTTCACCTTCGCCGTGCCGCCGGGTGAGTCGCTCGATGAACAGTTGGCCAGACTGGCCCATGCTGCGAAACTCGATGCCGCCCGGGCCCTGCCCAACGAGCGCACGTTTCACATCGGCGTCAAGCTGGACCTGACCGGCAAACACAAGCCGCGCCGCGAGGAGGATGACAGCGAACACGCTGTCGAGCCTGTGCCGTTGAGCGATTTCGACAAGCGGGCCGTGCGCCTCACACAGCACGACCTGCCGCTGATCGAACGTCCGTTCGACGCGGTATGCGCCCAACTGGGCGTCAGCTTCGAGCAGTTGAAAACCTGGTTCACGAAGATGAAACAAGCCGGCGTGATGCGTCGCTTTGCTGCGATTCTGCGCCACCGGGCTGCCGGCTTCACCGCCAACGGCATGGTGACCTGGTGCGTGCCCGCCGCGCGCATCGAAGAGGCCGGCCGCCTGGCTGCGACCTTTCAGGAAGTCAGCCACTGCTATCAGCGTCCCTCGTATCCCGACTGGCCTTTCAACCTCTACACCATGATTCACGCCCGCAGCACCGAGGACTGCGACGCCACCGTCGCCCGCATCGCCGCCGCCCTGGCCCCGCTGGGCGTCAGCAGCCACCGCACGCTCTACAGCACCCACGAATACAAAAAGGCCCGCCTGGTTTATTTTGAATGAGCCACGAAGGACACGAAGAGAGCATGAATGCAAAAGCTCCTGACTTCGTGTCCTTCGTACCTTCGTGGCAATAAGATTGAATTCAATTTCACTGCGTCTGCTCGATCTGCTTGCGGCGGGTGGCTTTGATGCGCTCGATCTCGGCGCGATCGACCTGGTAAGCGGTGTCGGTGACGCCTTTGGCTTTGCCGAAGGCATAGACCGCGATCTTGTTGCGGCCGAATTGGTTGGTCAGAAACAGCAGATACTGCGGCTCGAAATTGGGATCGAGATACTGGCGGAAGGCGTCAATGCTGCTGCGGTCGATGCACAGGGTGGCGGGCAGGCCCATGCTCTGCGGTTCGGTGCCCGGCTCGCCGAAAACCAGCAGCAGCTCGCCCTTGGCGTTGAACACCTGCACCACGTCCCACTGCGAATCGGTGACGTACACCGCATCGTTGGCTGAGTCCACGACAATGCCCTTGGGCCGGGCGAACAGCCCGATGTCCCCGCCGCGCCCGCCGATGGCGCCGATCAGGTTGCCGTCGTTGTTGAACACCTTGACGATCTGCTGGAGCATATCGGTGACGTAGATGTTGCCCTTGGCGTCCACGTCGAGGTTGGCCACGCGGCTCAACTCATCGGGGCCGGGGCCTTTGCGGCTGATGGTGCGCACGGCTTTGCCCTCGCGGTCCCAGACCTCAATTTCCATGTCGCGGATGTCGGTGACGTAAAAATGATCGCCGTAGATAGCCAGGTCCAGCGGGGTGCAGGTGTTGGGATCGCCCAGGGTGCGGACGTACTGATCGTTGGCATCGAAGACCACCACCAGGCGGCGGCCGGTGTCGCAGACATAGCGCGTGCCGTCGTCAGCGATGATGATGTTGGTGGGGTTGTTCAGCAGGTTGGCATCGCCGAGCACGCCGTTGGTCTTGTTGACGAAGTCCACGATTTGCACGCGGTCGCGGTCCACGTCGCAGATGTAGATGCGGCCGTTGTGAGCGGCGACGCCGTAGGGGCTGTCGATGCGGGTGCTGTCCTGGCCGGCCCTGGGTTTCTCGGTGCCGACGACCCACTGGGAGAAGCCGGTGGATTGGGTGTTGGTCTGTCGGCCGTCGGCGAAGCTGGTCAGGAACTGCAGGCGCGGCGGGGCCGGCGGCGCGGGATAGAAGATCGCCTGCGAAGTGGCGGCAGCCTGCTGCTTGTCAGCGGTCGAAGCGCAACCACTGGTCCACAAGGCGCCCGCGGCAGTCAAAACCAGTACGAGCAATGTACGATGCCTGATCATGATCATGCTCCATTCATTGTCCAAAGGCCATGCTATATGGGTGCAATCTACATTCCACTGTCAAACCCGGATACTACGCGATAAAGCCGCCCTCATTCTCAAATCCGGGAATGGGGCGTAAAATTCCGATGAGGAGGCGCCCAGCGAATAAATTGCAAGGTCATTGTTTGCATGGTTTTACGATTTTAATGCGTTCCAGTTACCTCTTGCTCTTGCCCTGCCGGCGGGCATGGAAGTTGCGGTCTATCTGGCGGTTTGTCCCATGAGCATGATCCTGCGCCTATTTCGCTGCCGACTCGTCCGTTGCCTGCGGACGGCCGCTGCCCTGGCGCCGTCGGCCCTGCTGCTGACGCTGGCACTGGGCGGCACCGGACTGCTGTTGTACGGCTGCTCCGAGCCGCAGCGCTATCGCGTGCTCTCGTTCTTCTTCGACGGCGTACCCAGGCCCGGCTCGGTGCCCGGCTCCGGTGACAGCCTGCTGGAGCAGCGCGAGCAATCCCTGGCCCGAGCCGTCGCCGAAGAGGCCAAGCCCGTCACCTGGTATCATAAGCCCTACATCGATCGCCAGTGCTTCGACTGCCATGATCGCGAAGGCACGTACCAGGCGCCGCAGTCCGGTGCGCTGACCTGCCGCCGCTGTCACGAAGGCTATTTCAAGATCGAACCCTACGACTGGGTTCACGGCCCGGTCAACAACGGCAACTGCTCGCTGTGTCACCAGGCACACAAGTCGCCGCACGAGGGTTTGCTCACCGATGCCCAGCCGCAGTTGTGTTTCAACTGCCACGATCCCGGTTTCATCCGCACCGATCCGCTGCACGCGACGCTGGGCGACGATCCGCAGTGCAGCGACTGTCACGATCCGCATGCCGCGGGCAATCGACTGCTGCTGGCCGACGCCCGCACCTGGCAGCGCCGCGACGCCATTCGCCGCGTTGATGTCTCCGAGCATCCCGCCTGGGACAAGGCTGACTGCGCCCGCTGCCATGATGTGGACAGCGGCAATCAGGTGCGCCAGCAGGTGGATCAGGTCTGCCTGGAGTGCCACGGCCCGCTGACCCAGGAAACGCGCTACGCCACGCTGCACGAACCGGTCGCCCAGGGCCAGTGCACCACCTGCCACACGCCCCACCGGTCCACCCGCCCGCATCTGATCAAACCCCAGGCCGAGCAGCTCTGCTACAACTGCCACGACCCGGCCCAGTTACGCAACAGCACGCACCCGCCCGTGGTGCGCGGCGACTGCACGCTCTGTCATGCCGGCCACGGCGCGGATAATCCCGATCTGCTCAAGCCGCCTCTGCTGGCTGTCTATCCTCCGCCGGAGGTCCAGCCATGATGCGGCGGATCGGCTTAGAACGTGTATGGAATCCGACGCCGAGCCCTGAGGAGTCGGCGACGAAGGGCCGGATCGAACGGTCGCTGCGCATCCGATCCGGCCCTTCGTCGTCGCGGACTCCTCCTCAGGGCGCGGCTTCTGAGTTTTCATTCACGTTCATATGGGCAGCCATGCTGACCGGGGCCCTGGCGGTTGTCCCGGCCGGCGCCCAGGATCAGACGCCCATTGCCCCGGTCGGCATCCAGAGCGTCGGCGGCGAGCTGTTCATCGAAGACACCTACCGTGAAGATCACGAGACGCGCGGCCGATTCCAGACCAAGAGCGACGACACCGACCTGCTGCTGCGCGAAGGCATCCGCCTGCTGGTCGATGGCTACAGCTATCACCCCAACCTGATCGACTGGTACGCGGACCTGCGTTTCGGGCTGATGCACCAGCAGACCACGCTACTGGGCGAGGACCGCCGCAGCGAAGGCTTCCTGACCGGCTACGACCTGCAGGCCCATATCCTCAAGCAGAAGCCGGTCTCTTTTCGCGCCTATGCCACACGCGACGAGCGCTTCGAAGACCGCAGCTTCGCCCGCAATCTCGACATCCAGACCGAAAGCGAAGGCATCCAGGCCTTCTGGCACAGCATGACGCCGGCCGACCTGCTGCTGGAGCGGCGGAAGGTGCACGAGAGCAGCGAAAGCCGCATCAACGATGAGGAAACCTACCAGGCCCGCTTCACCATCGAGGATCGCCGCACACGCGACAACCTCACCCGCCTGATCTTCAATCACGAAGACACCGACCAGCAGACCGATTTCCTCAACAGCGACGGCAGCCGCATCACGCAGAATTCGCCCGATCAGTCCGATGAACTGTCCCTGACCAACCGCTGGCTGTTCGACGCCGGCGACGGCCGTCAGCATCAGGTGGACGGCGTGGTCCGACTGCTGCACCGCACCGGCTTCTTCAGAAACGACCTCTACTTCATCGATCAGCGCCTGACCCTCGCCCACACCGACAGCTTCTCCACCTTCTACCGCGGCACGCTCAACTTCGACGACACCGATGAGGAAACCGATCACCTGCTCCGCGGGGAGATCGGCCTGATCCAGCGCATCTACGAGAGCATGATCGTCACCGCCAGCGGGTATGCCAGCGATCGCCAGCTCAGCTCCGGCTATGAGAAAATCTTCGGCGCCGAGTTGAATGTCGATTACCAGAAGCTCACGCCCATCGGCATCTACCAGTCCAACCTGCTGGGCATCCTCGAATTCCACGAGCAGGCCTTCGACCAGGGCGCCCAGAACGTCTTCAACGAAAGCATCACCCTCAACAATGTCGCCAACATCGCCCTCAGTCAGCCCAACGTCTTTCCCGGCACCATCCGCGTCACCGACATCTCGCAAGCCATCACCTACGTCGAAGGCATCGACTACCTGGTCAACCAGTTCGGCCCGGTCACGCAAATCCAGCGCCTCGTCGGCGGCAACATCGGCAACGGCGAAACGGTGCTGGTCGATTACATCGCCCTGACCAGCCCCTTCGCCCAGTACCAGGAACGCCTGATCAACCTGCGCAACCGTTTCGACTTCGATGCGGTTCCCCTGGCCCTGTACGTGGACACCCGCTGGCGCAGCCAGGTGCTGACCGGGGGCGAAGACCCGGGCAACCTCGATGTCGAGCGGACGATACTCTACGGCGCGGAGTTGTCGCCGGGCCCGTTCCGCATCAGTGCGGAGTATGAAACGCGGGACCACACGCTGTTTCCCTCGTGGTGGGCCTATCGCGGCCGGGCCAGCGTGATGCAGATCATCGAGAACACCACCTCCTTCAGCGCCGGGCTGGAGTACGAGATGCTCCAGTACGTCAGCGGGCTGGATCAGGACCTGGGGCCGGGACGCGATTTTCTGGAGACTTACGGCGCCTATCTGAACCTGACCACGCGCCTCAACAAGAGTCTGCTCTGGCAGGCCGAGGCAAGCAGCTACCATACCAAGGGCCGCGACCGTGCCCAGTTGACCCGATTCGGCACCTCGATCCTCTGGACCCGCGGCCTGCTGGAAGTGGAACTCGGCGGACACTACGACATCTGGGAACAGGAACTCGACAGCGGCAACTCCCTGTTCGTCAACCTCAACGTGATACGGAGGTTTTGAGATGAAACGCTGGATCGGGTATCGGGTATCGGGTATCGGGTTTCGGGTGTCGGCTGTCGGTCCCCGTCTCAAACCCGACACCCGATGCCTGACTTACGATACCCGATACCCGACACCCGATACCCGACCTTCTGCCGCTTTTCTGCTGATCCTCCTGCTCACCGGCTGCGCCGGCGTTCCACGCGACACCGGGCCGCACCCCGCCTGGCCTCCGCCGCCTGCTCCGCCGCGCATCGTCCACCTGCGCGACATCAGCTCCGCCGACGACATCCGTCGCGACAACGCCCTGAGCGGTTTGGGCAGGCTCATTTTCGGCGGACATCAGCAATACCTGGCCTCGCCCAACAGTTGCGCCACCGACGGTACGCTTCTGTGCATCAGCGATCAGGACCTGCAGGGCGTACACCTGTTCGACATGGACAAGGGCAAAGGCCAATTCATCAACAAGGCAACCGAGGAGGTGCACTTCGTCTCACCGGTGGGCGTGGCGATCTGCGGCGATCAACTGGCGGTGGCGGACAGCGCCTTGCGCCGCGTGTACCTGCTGGCGCGCGATGGCAAACCGATGGCGGCCATCAACAAGTCCGAAGGCTTCCAGCGTCCCACCGGCCTGGCGTGGGATGCCGCACGCAGCGAGCTCTACGTCGTGGACACCCTCGCCAACGAAGTGTGCGTCTTCAGCCTCGACGGCCGACTGATCCGCCGCTTCGGATCACCGGGCATCGAAGCCGGCCAGTTCCACTATCCCACCCACATCGGCCTCGACGGCGACGGCCACATCTATGTCAGCGACTCCATGAACTTCCGCGTCCAGGTGCTCGATCGCCACGGGCAATACCACGCATCCATCGGCGAGCTTGGCGACGCCTCCGGGTACATGGCCATTCCCAAGGGCGTGGCGATCGATCCCGAAGGTCACGTCTATGTCGTCGATTCCTATCTGACCAACGTGCAGGTGTTCGATCACGACGGCCAACTGCTGCTCTACTTCGGCCAAGGCGGCGCCGAACGCGGCCAATTCCGCACGCCCACCGGCCTGGCCGTCGATCAACAGAGCCGCCTCTATGTCTGCGACAGCCAGAATCATCGCGTCCAGGTTTTCCAATACATAAGGGGTTCCGAACATGAACCTCAATGAGATGAACAAACTGCTGCATCGTATCGCCCACAGTTCATGGGAGCGGTTGTCTCTTCACCCCCTCTCCCGCTGGGAGAGGGTTGGGGTGAGGGCCGAAGATCCCATGGCCACAACGACAAAACACGCCGCAGATGTTCCGCCCTCACCCTGCCCTCTCCCAGGGGGAGAGGGTGACAAGTCAACCTCACTCGCAGCGCGCACGCCGCACTTGTCTCGCGCGTGGTTGCTGTTACCTGTCGTGCTGCTTGCCTGTTTCACCGCGCTGACGCTCGCCCAGTCCTCCAGCGTCCAGGACACCAAACACAATCTCACCGCCTCCGGACCCGGCACGGTCAAGGTCGGTGGCGGCGGTGAGTCATGTCGCTTCTGTCACACGCCGCACGCAGCTAACCCCATCGCGCCGCTGTGGAATCGCGAAGACCCCGGCACCTACTACCAGACCTACGAATCATCCACCCTCGTCGCCCACGTGCCCCAACCCTCCGGCTCATCGCGCCTGTGCCTCTCCTGCCACGACGGCACCATCGCTTTGGCCCAAACCTACAACAGCCGCAACGCCCCCGGCGGTTACACCGTCTATCTCTCCCCGCAGGATCGTGGGTACCTGGGCACCGATCTTTCCGACGATCACCCCATCTCCTTCACCTATGACTCGGGCCTGGCCACCACCAAGGGTTCGCTGGCGCAGCCGGCCGCGATTCCGCCGCAGTTGCCGCTGGATCACGAAGGTCGTCTGCAGTGCACCACCTGCCACGATCCGCATGATGACAGCTTCGGCCAGTTCCTGCGCATGGATAATCGCGGCTCAGCCCTGTGCGCCAGTTGCCATCAGTACGACGGCTGGTCGCAGTCGGCGCATGCAACCTCCGGCAGCAGTCTCAGCGCCGCAGTGGTTGACAGTTGGGACAATCTCAAGGCTGCCACCGTCGCCGAGGCCGGTTGCGAAAGCTGCCATCGCCCGCACTCGGCCGGTGGACGCCAGCGCCTGCTGCGCCACGAAGCGGAGGACGCCAACTGTTTCAACTGCCACGACGGCTCGGTGGCCCAGACCAACCTGGTCAACGCCATGAACCTGCTGTCCACCCACCCCATCGCCACGACCACCGGCGTGCATGACCCGACCGAAAACCCCATGACCATGACCCAGCACGTCGAGTGCGCCGATTGCCACAATCCCCACCGCGCCAGCGCCACCGGCGTGCGCCAGGCGCCCTTCATTCAGCCAGCCCTGACCGGGGCCAGCGGCATGAACGCCAGCGGTGCGGCTGTCACCGAAGCACGCTTCGAGTACGAGGTCTGCTACAAGTGTCACTCCACCCGCAACTTCGCCCGGCCCGTGGTCGACCGCTACGAGGGCGCCAACAACATCGCCCAGGAGTTCAGCCCCACCAACGCCAGCTACCACCCCGTGGAAAGCCCCGGCATTAACAGCAACGTGCCCAGCCTCCTGCCCGAGTACCAGAACGTCACGCACATCTACTGCACCGACTGCCACGGCTCGGACAATCCCAACGACGCCCAGGGCCCGCATGGCTCACGCTACGCCCCGCTGCTGGTCAATAACTACACCACCCGCGACAACGCCATCGAAAGCAGCCAGACCTACGCCCTCTGCTACCAGTGTCACAACCGCTCATCGATCCTCAGCAACCAGAGCTACGCCGGCCACTCCCTCCACGTCGTCGATCAGCACGCATCCTGCGCCACCTGCCACGACCCGCACGGCGTCGAGCGCAATAGCAACCTGATCAACTTCGACACGGATGTGGTCGCCCCCGCCGCCAGCGGCCAGGGCCCCACTTACATGGACCAGGGCGCCTTCAGCGGATCCTGCACACTCAGTTGCCACGGCAAGGATCACCAGGACACGACCTACGGTTTATCCGCGATGGATGTGAGCCCGTGAACCGCGTGCGGCGTGCCGGCTTAAGCCGGCATGCATGCCGACTGAAGTCGGCACGCTGTAAAATCGCGGTGTGTGATTACATCTCGCCGCGGATGCGGACGGGGACGTACTGGCAGTTTGGTTCTTCGGCCAGATAGTCGTGCGTTTCAGCGTAGGCGCGGGCGCGGCAGCCCATGCAGACTTTCTTGTATTCGCAGACGCCGCACTTGCCGTCGAGGTTGTCGTCATCGCGCAGGTCGGCAAAGATCGGGCTGCCGCGCCAGATGTCGGGCAGCGAAATGTCCTTGACGTTGCCGCTACTGACCGGCAGATAGCCGCAGGGGAACACTTCGCCGGTGTGCGAAACGAAACAGATTGCCTGGCCGGCCAGACAGCCCTTGGTCATGGCGCTCATGTCACCGTTACCATCACCACGCGGGTGCCCACCCCCGGAAGTGGGATGCCCGCCCGGATGTCCACCGGGATGACCACCGCCGCGCTGCGGGATCGGTTTGCCTTCGGCCCTGGAGCGCTCGCGCACCACGCGGAAGTAGTGCGGGGCGCAGGTCGCTTTCATGTGCAGGCGACCTTCCTGGCTGCGATCGTAAATCCAGTTGAGCGCTTTTTCATATTCCACGTCGTCCAGCATGATCGCTTCGCTCAACTCCATGCCGCAGCCGACGGGCACCAGCATGAAGATATGCAGGGCGTCAGCGCCCAGGTCCAGCGCCAGCTTGTACATGTCGTCGAGCTTGGCGACGTTGTGGCGGCTGACGGTGGTGTTGATCTGCATGGACATGCCGACGCGGCGGAGCATCTTGAAGCCACGGATGGAGGACTCGTACGCGCCGTCGATGCCGCGGAAGTTGTCGTGGGTGGCGGGATCGGGGCCGTCGAAGCTCATGGACACGCGGCGGAAGCCGGTGTCCACCACGCGCTGGGCGACGTCCTCGTTCATGATGGTGCCGTTGGTCGCCAGGGCGATGGGCAATCCCAGGCCGTGGGCTTCGGCCGCCAGGTCGAACAGGTCCGCCCGCATCAGCGGTTCGCCGCCGGAGAAGACCACGATGGGCTTGCCGGTCTTGGGCAGCGAGCGCACCATGGACATCGCCTGCGCGCTGGTCAGGTCGTCCTTGCTGAGCTGCACCGACACATCCAGCCGGCGGCAGTGGACGCACTGAAGGTTGCAGGCGGCGGTCGTTTCCCAGAACAGCAGACGCAGGGGAGGCACCGCGTTGGGCACAGAGCCGGGGTCTGTGACCCCGGTGTGGTGCGAGGGCACCGCATTGCCATGCGGTGCTGAGGGGTGTTGATTGGGTTGAATCATGGCTATCTCGCGCAGGCGGGCTATCCGGGGATTCCGGCGGTTTCTCATGCTTGGGAACAAAACGTCCCCCCTCTACCCACCCTCAGAAAAGCAGGTGAAATAAATAGTCCACTCGACCCCCCAGTACCAGCTTCCGCCCGGCATATTTCATCACTTCGCGTATCTGCTGTCGATAGGCGGGAGCGTAACAATGGTTGGGGCAGTGCTTGCACATCGGTTTGGGGACCATGGGGCACGCCAGCCGCTTGACGAAGGCGTGCAGCAGCAGCTTCCGGCAATGGGGGCACAAAACCAGGTTTTTACCCGCCAGTTTCTCCACGTCGCAAATGTTCGCAAACCCAGGTATATGCTGGATTTGCACCAATTCCTTCGGCTCGGCGCCGTGCAGGCCGTGACAGTAAATCCCGATGAACCGGGCAAGCGTTCGTAAGTCCTTTCGCTGCCGATCATCCAGGGTTCTCTGATTCATCACTGTCAGGCTGGTCATGGTTGTCTCCTCGCAAACTGCGGGTTTGCTTGGTTTTAGTCCCACTTTTGGAATGATTAGCAAATCCGGTGCCGAAACTGTGGCCTCTTGCGGTGCGTTGGCCCAGAGTTTGCCGATTATTCTGCTGAAGTGAGTACCAGCCGATCACAATACTCGAAGCTGGCCGTCCCTGCCGTAGCCATCGTCGCCTCGACGCTGCTGCTGGGCGGGCTGGTCATCCTGCTGTTGACGATGAGCAACCGGGGCGGGGCTTCGGCCGCGCAACCGGCCATGGGCTCGTCGCCCGAGGCTCACACCAGAGCCATCCGTTTCGCCGTCGTGCCCGAGCGCGACATCTTCGAGCAGCGCAGCCGTTTTGTCGCCCTGACTGAATACCTCGGCTCACAGGTCAACCGCCCCATCGAGTTGCAGACTCTCAACAGCTATCAGTCGGTGATCGACGCCCTGGCTGACGGCACGGCCGACGCAGCCTGCCTCGGGTCGATGGCGGCTGTGGTGGCGTTCGATCGCATCGGCGTGCGCGTGCTGGCCAAGCCCGTTCAATCCGACGGCCTCGATCACTACAGCGGCCTGATCCTGGTCCGCTCGGACAGCGACATCACGACGCTGAAACAACTGGCCGGCCGACGCATGGCCATGGTTCGCCTGACCACCGCCGGCCACCTGTTCCCGATCCAGCAACTGCTGGCCGCCGACCTGCTGCAAGGCCCCCGCGCCGTGGCCGTCGTCTGGGCCGGCACGCACGATGACTCATTGCAGTTGCTGTTGGATGGACAGGTGGAGGCCGCCGCCATGAAAAACCTGCGCCTGCTCGCCTACGAACAGGAGCGCGGCAAGGCCGACGTGCGCATCCTGGCTGAGAGCGAATCGGTGCCGAACAACGCCATCTTCGTCCGCCCCGGCCTTGAACCGCAACTGATTGAGAAACTGCACAACGCTCTGATGCACATGCACGAAAGCGAGAGCGGCCGCGCCGCGCTGCGGGTCATGAGCGTCAAACAGTTTGCCGATTGCGATCCGTCCCAATACGCCGCGGACTACGAGCTGATCGAAGCGATCGGCGACAACTGGCCCCTGATGGGCATCGACGGCCCGCCGCCCAAACGCCCGAGCTCAGCACCGAAACAGGATTAGCCACGAAGACACGAAGGACACGAAGAAGTCAAACCGCCATGCTTCGCCGCAAACTGCTGATCATCCTGTTGTGTCAGACGGCCCTGATGATGGTCCTGGCCCTGGCGGCCTTGTGGACGCTGCACGGCATGCTGGTGCGCATGGATGACTTGAACAACCAGTCGCGTCTGGTCGTCCAGCAGACCGCGGCCCTGAACCACAGCGTCTTCACCATTCAACTTCAGCTTTACGCCCTGCAAGCTCAGCACACGCATCAGCTCGATGACATCATCCTGGCGGTGGAGCAACTGCGCGTTGTGGCCGGCAACCTCAGCGCCGACAGCCAGCTGCTGGGCCGGGACATTCAGCCCACCTGCCAGCAACTCGACCAGGAGTTGAACGCCTTCGCTTCGCTGGTGGCCACGCTCGCCACCTGGCAGGAGCCGCAGCAGGCGGAGGTGCAGAATCGAGCCCTGCTCCAGCACGCCGCCCAGTTGCGCCAGGCAGCCCAGCAGATCACCGAGTACGTCTATGCCCAGCTCGACATCAGCCACAATCAGTTGATCCGTGCCTTCCGCTGGCTGGTCATCGGCATGGCGGTGGGATTCCTGCTGCTGGTCAACGCTTCGATTCTGCTTCTGATGCGCTCCAGCCAGCTTGTGCTGCGCCCGGTCGAGCAACTGGTCGAAGCCACGCGGCAGCTTGCCAAAGAGCGCTTCGATTACCGCATCAATCTCAGCCGGCACGATGAATTTGACGAGCTGGCGGCCGCCTACAACCACGTGGCCGAGCAGTTGGGCTCGCACGAGCAGAAACGGATCGAGGTGCTGGGCCAGGTCGGCGCCACGCTCAACCACGAACTGAACAACGCCGCCAGCATTATCGAACTGCAACTGAGCCTGATGAGGCGGCGAACGGGCAATCCCGAGGCCACCGGGCAGTGTCTGCGTGAGATTCACGAGACCCTCGGCCGCATGTCGCGGGTGGTGGCCGCCCTCAAGCACATCCGCCGCATCGTCCTGACCGATTATGCCGAGGGCATCAAGATGCTGGACTTGGAGCGTTCCATCCGGGATGATGAACCGGTCGAGCAAACCGTTTCATCGAACGCCGGATCGCGGGCATGATCGACCCCATCGCTGACACCGACCTCCGCCTGCGCCTGTATCTGCCCCTGCGCTGGCTGGTCATGCTGCGCTGGCTGGTGGCGGCCGCGGTTCTCGCCGGCGGCCTGCTCAACGCCTTCCTGCTGCACTGGTATCCTCAGTACCTGCCGCTGCTGCTGTGCGGGCTGTTCATCCTGGCCTACAACGTCATGCTCTGGCGCCTGCAGCGGCTCAAGCTGCGGCCGATGAACCTGGTCAGCCTGGCGTGGTTTCACATCCTGGCCGACCTGGTGCTGCTGACGCTGCTGGTCCTGTGCACCGGCAAGGCGGCCAGCCCGCTGGTGGGCTTCTACGTCTTTCACATGGTCTTCGCCAGTCTGCTGCTTTCACCGCTGGCTGCCTACGGCTGCGCCGCGATCGCCATCGCCCTGTTTGCCGGCTGCCTGCTGCTCATGCACGACTGGCCGGGCGATCGCGCGGGGCTGCTGGCCCTGGCGGGCTGGTCGTTGACGCTGGTGTTCACCGTGTATCTGACCAGCCGCATCACCGGGCTGCTCCGCCGCAACTATGCCCAACTGCAGCGCCGCAGCCGCCGCGTCCGCGATCTGCTCGAGCACCTGCGCCGCCAGCAGGACGTGATGATCCAGCACGAAAAGTCCGTCACCATGGGTCACATGGCGGCCGGCGTCGCCCACGAGATCGCCAATCCCCTGGCCAGCATGGACAGCCTGCTGCAACTGATGCAGCGCAGCCCCAAGCACCTGACCCCCGACAAGATCGACCTCCTGCGCCAGCAAATCGATCGCATCAAGATCATCGTGCGGCAGATGACCGACTTCGCCCATCCCACCGAATACCAGTGGAAAACGCTGCCCATCAACGAGCTGATCGAGTCGGGCCTGGAACTGGTTCGCTTCGATCGGCGGCTGGGCAAGATCAAATTGGAAAGGCAACTCTGCTCGCGCAACTGTCCGGTGCGCGTGCAGGCTCATGCCGTGCAGCAGGTCATGGTCAACGTCATCGTCAACGCCCTCGACGCCCTGCAGCAGACCCCCGATCCCTGCATCAGCATCCGCACCGAATGTGACGGCCACGGGCCTTCGATCTACATCGCGGACAACGGCCCCGGCATCAGCGCCTCAGCCCGCGGCGAACTGTTCGAACCCTTCTTCACCACCAAGCCCGTCGGACAGGGCACCGGCCTGGGGCTGACCATCTGTTCGCGACTCATGCGACAACAGGGCGGCTACATCGAACTGACCGACACCACCGGCCGCGGGGCCACCTTCCACATCAAACTCCCCCCGCCCCCGGAAGTGAAGTGTGAATAAGTGATTGTCTGACTGTCCGAATATTCGAGCACTCAAGAAATCAAGAAATCAAGCAATTCATACAGTGCTACTACCTGCGGGAACTCTTGCCCGGCGGTTTTTCTCATTTGTGAGAAAACATCCATCTAAGAACCTGATAATCAACGACTTACGCACGAGAGCCCCGGCACGCCCCATGCTCTGCATTCCTTAGGCGGTCCCTGCGCGTGCGCGCCGGGCGGCTTTGGGAGTGCGCCTTGAACATCCAACTTCGCGCCATCCTCTGTAACGGGCTGATCCTGGCGGTCGCATCGCTCGCCCCGGCCGCTGAGGTCTCCCAAGCTCAGTTGGAGAACCAGCGCTGCTTCAATTGCCACAGCCAGAGCCACATCGCCCAGCTTCCGCCCGATCAGCGGCACACCATGGTCGCCCCCTCGGTTAACGCCTCCAAAGAACCCGTCCGCCCGCAGCTTCTGGTTACTCCCGAGCATCTGGCTGGGTCCATGCACGAGAACGTGGCCTGCATCTCCTGCCACCCCGCTGCCGCCGAGTTGCCGCACGTCTCACCGCTGCCGGCGCCGACCTGTGACACGGCCGGCTGCCACAACGCCGAGGCGGTCGCCTTCCGCCGCGGCGTGCATGCCGAAGCCCTGGCCAAACAAGATCCACAGGCGCCCACCTGCGTCACCTGTCACGGCGGGCACGACATCAAGTCACGCACCCAGCGCGATTCGAGCGTCTATCCGCTCAACGTCGTCAAGCTCTGCGCCGACTGCCACGCTCAGCACAAAGATCCCACCGGCAACGGACACGACGGACGCAACTACATGCAGAGCTATCTCGAATCCGTCCACGGCAAGGCGGTGGTCGAAGGCGGCCTGGTGGTCGCGGCCACCTGCGCGGATTGCCACGGCAGCCACGAAGTGCTGCCCGCGGCGAATCCCGATTCGCCCATCAATCGCGAACACGTCGCTGACACCTGCGGCCGATGCCACATGGGCGTCAACGAAACGTTCGCCAAATCCATCCACGGCCAGCTCGCCACCCAGGGCAACCCCGAAGCGCCGGTCTGCACCGACTGCCACACCGCCCACTCGATCTCCCAGGCCGGCACCCCCGACTTCATGCGTGACATCCTCAATGAGTGCGGCACCTGCCACAACAAGCCCAACCGCAACGGCACGTTGCCCTACGAAACCTATCGCCGCAGCTATCACGGCCAGGTCACCGCCCTGGGCTCCGGCCGCGCCGCCGGTTGCGCCGACTGCCACGGGGCTCACGACATCCTGCCTCAAGATGATCCAGCCAGCCGCATCAATGACGACAACCGCGTGCGGACCTGCGCCGCCTGTCACCCCAAAGCCAACGCCAATTTCGCCCGGTTCCAGCCGCACGCCGACTTCTACGACGGCAAGAACTATCCCCTGCTGCACGGTGTCTGGCTCTACTTCATCATCATCATGAGCGGCACTTTCGGGTTCTTCGGCATCCACTCGCTGCTGTGGTTCGTCCGCTCCAGCATCCATCGCCGCCGGCACGGCAAGCCCAATCATCACGGCTCGGCACGCAGCGTCCGCCGCTTCAACACCGTCGATCGCATCAACCATGCCTTCGTCATCATCACCTTCTTCGGTCTGACGCTCACCGGCATGCCGCTGCTGCTGTCCGATCAGCCCTGGGCCAAAACGATGATCACGATGTTCGGCGGCGTGCACGGCGCGGGCCTGCTGCACCGCATCTTCGCCGTCATGCTCATCGGCAACTTCCTGGTCCACGGCTACGAGGTGCTCTGCCGCGCCCGCGAACACGGCGTGCGCAGCCTGATCTTCGGGCCCAACACCATGATCCCGCGCTGGAAGGACGTCACCGACTGCCTGGGCATGTTCCGCTGGTTCTTCGGCGCCAAGCGCAAGCCGCGATTTGACCACTTCACCTACTGGGAAAAATTCGACTACTGGGCCGAGATCTTCGGCACGTTCGTCATCGGCGGCACCGGGCTGATGCTCTGGTTCCCCGTGCTGTTTTCCAAGTTCATGCCCGGGTGGATGTTCAACGTGGCCACCATCGTGCACGGCTACGAGGCCCTGCTGGCGGTCGGGTTCATCTTCACCATCCACTTCTTCAACGCCCACCTGCGCTGGGAGAAGTTCCCCGTCGATGACGTGATGTTCACCGGCAGCCTGCCCGAGTCGGAGTTCATCGAAGAACGCGAGGTCGAATACGAGCACCTCAAGCAGACCGGCGAACTGGAAAAACTCATCGTGCCTCCGCCGCCGCGCTGGCAGCGCAAGGTCGCCGTCGCCGCCGGCATTGTGGCCATGCTGATCGGCACGCTGATCGTGGTCCTGATCATTGCGGCGGGATTGAGCGCGCTGTAACCGGAAGGAGCCCGCCGTCATGTCAAACGAACAAGACCAGACGCAGACGCCCGAGCAGCGCGGCTTCTGGATGAAACTGCTGGGCCTCAAACGCCGCGGCCCCGAGCGCCGCCGGTTGCGATTCGTGCCCGTGGCGCCCACGCTCTGGGGCTGGCTGCTGATCGTGATGATCGTCGCCGGTTTAGGCATGGGTGGCTTCGCTGAGTATTCCATGCAGCATGACTTCTGCCGTTCCTGCCACCTCATGGAGCCCTACTACAAAGCCTGGCACGAATCGACCCACAACAACGTCGAGTGCGTCCAGTGCCACTTCGAGCCCGGCCTGCAGAACACCCTCAAGGGCAAGTGGGAAGCCAGCACCCAGGCCGTCAAATACATCACCAACACCTACGGCTCGATGCCCCACGCCGAGGTGCGCGATGAATCCTGCATGCGCGAAGGCTGCCATGAAAAACGCCTGCTCGAAGGCAAGGTCAACTGGGACATCAAAACGCCCACCGGCCAAACGGTGACCATCAAGTTCGACCACACGCCCCACCTGACCGAAACCCGACGCGGCAAGCAATTGCGCTGCGTCTCCTGCCACTCCCAGATCGTCCAGGGCCAGCACCTGGTCGTCACCGTCGATACCTGCTTCCTCTGCCACTTCAAGGGCTACCAGCACGGCCGCTATGACGAAACGCTCGGCGGATGTGAGGCCTGCCACGATGCGCCCAAGCAGTCCATCCAACTGACCACCGGAACCTTCGAGCACAACGAGTTCCTCTCCCGCGGCGTCGATTGCATGGATTGTCACTCCGACGCGCTGCGGGGCGACGGCAAAGTCGAACGACAGGTCTGCTGGAACTGTCACAACCGCGCCCAGGATGCCGCCCGCTTCGGCGAGAGCAAATTCGTCCACGAAAAACACGTCACCGAGCACAAGGTCGAGTGCCGCAACTGTCACGAGATGATCGACCACAGCCTCTCGGCCAACTCCATCACGGCCGGCATGCCCACCTTCGCGCCCGGTTCGCCTCACGATATCCAGGGACTTTCCGCCACCGGCTCCTGCGCCCAGTGCCACGAAGCGCCGCACGGCGGGCCGGTCAACCTCTATCGCGGCACCGGCGGACGCGGCGTCCCCGACATGCCCAGCATCATGTACCAGACCCAGGTCGATTGCATCGCCTGCCACCGCGTCACGGAGTTCGGCTCCAGCGTCGCCCAGGTCAGCGGCCAGACCTTCATCGCCGCCCAGACTTCCTGCAATCACTGCCACGGCGACAAGTACCAGGACCAGTTGCAGCAGTGGCGCGACAGCATCGACAAGCTGCTGCTGGAGGCCGAGCCGCTCTGCGCCCGCGCTCACGAACTGTTCGATGCCGCCCAGATCGCCTCCGATGAAAAACTCAAACTGCACCGCCTGCTCGACGACGCCGACTACAACCTCAACTTCGTCAAGCTCGGCCTGGGCATACACAACGTCACCTACGCCACCGCCCTGATCAACATCACGCTCGACAACAGCCGACAGGTCATCGCCGCCCTGGAGCCCCAGCCCTGACATGCGCACCCCCACGAGCCAATACGTTGGCCGACTGGCCGTGGCGGGTCTGTTCACGTTCGCCGCTCTGACGCTGTCCGCCTGCAAGGACGAATCAAGCCCGACATCAGACACTCCTGCCGACCAACGTCAGACGGTGGAACCCACAGCCGATGCCCCCGCCCGTTACGACCGCAAAGACGAACGCTTCACCCGCGCTCCCGTGCATCCTGCCGTCGCTGCCGCGCCCAAACCAGATGCCATCCTGCCGCCCGATGCTTCCTGCGTCAGCGCCCAGTGCCATGCCACTTTCGCTTCGTCCAGCTTCGTCCACGCACCCGTCGCGGCTCAAACCTGCTTCCTCTGCCACGAGCAGGAAACACCCGAAACAGGCCCGCACGTCTATCCGCTCATGCGCAGCGGCAATGACACCTGCACCTTCTGCCATGCCGTCACCGGCACGCGCCGGCACACGCACGAGGCCATACTCACCGTCGGCTGCGTCGCCTGTCACGATCCCCATGCCGCCCCGACGAAAAATCTGATCCGCGAAACGTCCCTCGATCGCCTCTGCGCCCGTTGCCACGACCTGCCGTTGCAGAGCTTCGCCCACGAGCCGTTCGTCCAGGGCAACTGCACCATCTGCCACGAGCCGCACGAGTCAGACTCACGCGCGCTGCTGCGCGGCGGTGACGGCCCGGAGTTCTGCTTCACCTGTCACGACAACCTCAAGCAGCGCCTCGATCAATCGGATCAGGTGCACACGCCGGTGCGTGATGACTGTGCCGGCTGCCACGATCCGCACACCAGTTCCAGCCGCGCCCTGCTGCACCAGCCGGTCACGCAGACCTGCTATTCATGCCATCCGCTGCTGCAGGACACCGTGGAGCACAGCCGCGAAACGCACATGGCCGCCACGCAGGATCGCGCCTGCGCCAACTGTCACGATCCCCACGCCTCCAATGTTCAGCCGCTGCTGGCTCAACGCGAAGACAAGCTCTGCCTCACCTGCCACGACCGTAACCAGACCACGCCCGACGGCCGCGCCATCCCCCAGATCGCCACCGCGCTGGCCCGGCCATTCCTGCACGGCCCGATCCGTCTCGGCGAGTGCGCGCCCTGCCATAATCCCCACGGCTCCGACAACCCCAGCATCCTGCGCACCGCCTTCCCTGACACCTTCTACGCCTCGTTCGAGTTCGATAACTACGCCCTCTGCTTCACCTGCCACGACTCAGCCCTGGTCACCAGCGAAAAGACCGCCAGCCTCACCGGCTTCCGCGATCACGACCGCAACCTGCACTACGTCCACGTCCATCGCGACGAGCGCGGGCGAACCTGCAAGACGTGTCACAACATCCACGGCTCCGACTTGCCGAATCACATTGCCGACTCCGTCCCCTTCGAAGGCTCCGCCTGGGCCATGCCCATCCAGTACGCCAAACGCGCCGACGGCGGAAGCTGCACGCCGGGCTGCCACGAAAACAAAACCTACACCCGCAATGCGAACGAGGTGAACCATGCCCCCTGAAATCCCACCCCCCCCTAAAAAGGTGTCAGGAACCTTTTTTGAAAAATATGTCATTTTCTGCTGTATATTCCGAATTTTGCAAAAAAAGGTTCCTGGAACCTTTTTGGTGGCTGTGGCGATGGGGGTGGTCGGATTGGCGGCCACGACGGCCCTGGCCGTGGACAAACCCACCACTGCAATCGCACCGGACAGTTGCGTCACCGCGGAGTGTCACGCCAATGTCAAGGACCATGCCGTGCTGCACGGCCCGGTCAATGTCAACGGCTGCGATGCCTGCCACACGCTCACCGATGCCGCGGCCCACAGCTACCAGCCCGCCCGACCCGCCAACGAGCTTTGCCTGTTCTGTCACCAGGTCGATCTGTCCGGGGCCAAGGTCGTGCACGAGCCGATGAAGACCGGCGACTGCATGGGTTGCCACGATCCGCACGGCGGCGCTGATCGCACCTCGCTCAAGAGCGGCTCGGTGTCTGATCTGTGCAACTCCTGTCACGCCGGCATGACCGCGGGCAAGTCCACAGTGCACGGCCCGGTTGCGGCTGGAGCCTGCGATGCCTGCCACACGTCGCACGTCTCGGACAACACCGGCCTGCTCAAAGTCGCGGGCAAGGATCTCTGCCTTGGCTGCCACATGGAGATGAAGCAGCAGCTCACGCAGGTTCAGTTCGTGCACCAGCCGCTAACCGACGGCGACTGCACCGCCTGCCACGACGCGCACGCTTCCAACAACAAGATGATGATCCTCAAGCAGCCGATGCAGCTCTGCACCGACTCCTGTCACGCCGACGTCAAGCACGCGGTGACGCAAGCTAAGTTCAAGCACTCGGCTGTCACCGAGAACGACGCCTGCGCCAACTGCCACAACGCCCACGGCTCAGACCTGGCCACGCTCATGCTCGACCAGCCCGTCAACATCTGCCTCAAGTGCCACGAAAAACCCGTCACCACGCCCAGCGGCCAGACCATTGCCGCGGTCAACCAGGTCATCGCGCCTAAACTCATCAAGCACGGCCCCGTGGCGGACGGTTCCTGCGGCGGTTGCCACAACGTCCACGGCTCCGACGTCGATCGCCTGCTGATCAAGCCCTACCCCGACACGTTTTACGCTTCATTCTCCGTGGAAAATTACGAGCTTTGCTTCACCTGCCACGAACAGGAGCGCGTGCTCGATCGCAGCGCCAAGGGCCTGACCAACTTCCGCGACGGCGACCTCAACCTGCACTTCGTCCACGTCAACAAGGACCCGCGCGGACGAAGCTGCCGGGCCTGTCACGAAACCCACGCCTCCACCAATCCCCTGCACGTGCGCGAAAGCGTGCCCTACGGCAACTGGTCCCTGCCCATCAACTTTGTGAAATCCGACACCGGCGGCTCATGCTCGCCTGGCTGCCACCAGCCTTTTGCTTATGATCGTGAGCAGGCCGTCAACGATGTTGAAACAATGACCACCCAGGACATCAATCCCCAGTTGAACATCCAGCCACCGGCAACTTCGACTCCACAGGACACACAGCCATGACACGTTCCCTGCTTATCAGCCTCATCCTCAGCCTGATCGTCTCCCCATTGGCGCCGGCACAAACCACAGATGCCCCAAGCGCGGCGGAGGCCGGTTCACCGGCCGTCTCTTCCTCCGAATCCGCCCCGCCCGCTGATGCACCGCCGCCCGCCATCCAGTGGTCCGCCACCGATGCGACCGGCAACTCCATCAGCGTCCCCGATCCCGCCCGCGCCACCGTCGTGCTGTTCGTGATGACCAATCAACAACTCAGCAGTGACGCCCTGGCTCAACTCAGCACCGCGCTGAGCACGCAGCAGCCCGACGCCGTGCAAGCCATGGTCGTGGTCAGCGGCCGCGATGCCGAGGCCCAGGCGGCGCCGCTGCTGGCCAAACATAACTGGACGCGACCCGTCGTCATCGACCCCGAATATGCCGCCTGCGAAACGCTCAGCGTCCGCGCCTGGCCCACCACCGTCATCATCGACAAGCAGGGTCAGATCGCCGGTCACCTGGCGGGCCTGCCCCGCTCTTATCAGAAAGACACCGAAGCTTACCTCGCCTTCGCACTCGGCCAGATCGATCGCAGCCAGCTCGATGAAAAACTCAACAACTATTCACAGGTGGCCGGCTCAGGTCAGCAGGCTGTCCTCGGCCACCTCCAGGCCGCGCGGCGATACATTCAGCAGAACGACCCCAAGTCCGCGCACAGCGAACTGCAAGCCGCGCTGGAAAGTCAGCCCGACGATCCCGCTCTGCTGCTGACGTTGGCCCGCACGCAGGTGATGCTCGACGATCCCGCCGCAGCGATCAAGACGCTGGACCAGATCGCTCCCAACGCCATCGCGCCTTTCCAGGTCCACGTCATTCGCGCCCGCGCCCTGATGCAGCAGGAAAAATGGGACGAAGCCAAAACCATCCTCGCCGACTCGGTGCGTTTGAATCCCGAGCCGGCCGAAGCTCACTACCTGCTGGGCGAAATCGAAGAGCACGCCGCCAACTGGCAAGCCGCCGCCGAGTACTACCGCGCTGCGTTTGAAGCCACCCACGACGCCCGCCTGATGGGCGTGACGACGCCATGATGATCACAACACGGGCGCACAATTTCATTTGGCCCCCGGTGAATACACCGGGGGCATTGCAACTCCATGGGCGGCCCAGCTCCGTGAACGGCCCCGCGTGTATTCACGCGGGGCTAAATGGCGCGGACATGGCCCGTCACCGCATGTCAATGCGGTGCCCCCCTTATTCCGCATGTCAATACGGCGCTGAGATACTTCTACACATTTACGGAACCATCGCGAGCATCGCCGGCAAACTGCAACGCTTGGCTAGGCCCATCACTCGCTTTCAGCCAGATTCTTTACGAAATTCCAATCAATCACTCGTTCTGTCAAAGGCCAAAGTTTGCGTGATTGGATGACCCAGCCAACATCACGAAAGACCGCTCCCAAAAAGAAGCCACCCAATAAAAGCGAGAAGGCCCATAGGTCACTGAAAGCAAGCAACAAGGCCGGGAAGCCGAGACCTGCCGTAAGTATGAAGTATCGACATATATTGTTCCGCACGAGTGCGCCTACGGTTGGTCCCTTATTAACACGAGCAGTGAGAAATCGCTTTGCGAACAAGCTTTCACGCATCATATGGACCTCACATTTGATTGAATCGAACAGTTAAGCACGCAAGTGAGCGGGAACAATGGCACACTGGCTATGTTTCAGAAGATTAGCTGTCCGGGACCGCCCCGGACCCGCGATCCATCTTCCTGTACCGATCGTCGCAAGTCAATGACCAATCAGATGCGGGCAAGAACCGGCGCGCACAGAATGGTCAGCGATTCTCATTTTTTTTAAGGTCGCGCGAAAAAATTTCTATTGCTGATTCTGCCTGCACTTACGCTGATTTTTACCCTCTCAAAACCGCCTCCGGCGCGCACAAACGTTGCGCTGCGCCCTTTTATAGGAAGGCCGTCCGGTTTCGGATGAGGCTCAATTGCTTGAATACCCCCAGTCGCCTGAACGGAAAAAAACGTTCGGCACGGACGCGACCGGGCCCAAGTGAGTGAGTGCTGCTTCGACGCCATC